>JANODY010000053.1:0-44574 GCA_031412945.1 Cyanobacteria bacterium SOY_65_metabat_81 | reverse complement strand
GTGTACACACAAGTCTAAATGTCTACGTTTTGATTGATCTAAGCCCCCTAAATCCCCCAATTCTGGGGGAGTTTGAAAGAATTTTATTTTCTTGTCCCCCCAGAATTGGGGGCTAGGGGGCGATTAATTGTTTACTTGACTGGGTTTTATAACTTGTGTGTACACCGTGGGAAAAGGGGCTGGGGGCAGATCTTCGCTCTGCGTAAGATGAGTGTCAAAACTTTTAAACCTTGGCTAGACCACTATGGCGTAGCAAAGGTGCGGTGCTGGGTTCGCGTCCTCGAAAAGTTTTGAATACTTCCATCGGATGTTTGCTGCCGCCAAGAGCCAAAACTGTATCGCGGTAGAGTCTACCCGTTGAGGCGATCGCCTCGTCATCTTCAAGTCCAGCTTCTTCAAATGCGGCAAAAGCATCGGCGCTCAAGACTTCCGCCCATTTGTAGCTGTAGTAACCCGCAGCATAGCCGCCTGCAAAAATATGACCGAAGGAACAAAGAAAATTATCTTCGGGTAATGGTGGAATTACCATGGTTTTTTCGGCAAGGCGCGATCGCACTTGCATCGGAGTTTCTGCACCACCACTTTGATAGCGATGATGTAGCTCAATATCGACAAGGCTGAAATGCAACTGGCGCAACATGCCAGAGCCACTCATGTAGTTTTTAGAATCAATCAGCTTTTGATAATAAGATTCAGGAAGTGCTTCGCCTGTTTGGTAATGTTTTGCCATGCCGAACAAAGTGGCGCGATCGTAGCACCAGTTTTCCATGAATTGACTAGGCAGTTCTACGGCATCCCACTCAATATTATTAATCCCCGAAGCGCCCACATAGTCAACCTGCGTCAACATATGCTGCAAGCCATGTCCAAACTCATGGAATAGAGTTTCGACTTCGCCGAAGGTCATCAGGCTAGGCTGATCATCGACAGGCGGGGATTGATTGCAAATTAGATAGGCGACGGGTAAACGGGTAATGGATTTGCCATCTTCCATTACTTTGGCGCGTCCAATGCAATCATTCATCCATGCCCCGCCGCGTTTTTCGGCAGGACGGCTATAGGGATCGAGATAGAAATAGGCGATCGCCTGATTTTGTTCGTTCTGAATTTCAAAAAAGCGCACGCTCTCATGCCAAATCGGAGCAGTGCCATCAGCCGCTATCACCGTAACGCCAAACAAGCGTTTAACTAGGGCAAATAGACCTTCTAAAACTTGAGGTAAAGGGAAGTAAGGGCATAGCTCTTCAACGGTGAAGTTAAATTTAATTTCGCGCTGACGCTCCGCCCAATAGGAAACATCCCAATGTTTGAGATCATCGGTTGAGCCTTGAGTCTTAGCAAATTCTTGTAGTTCCGCAACTTCGGCAACGGCGGCAGTGTAACTAGACTGACACAATTCTTCTAGCAACTGCTCCACAGCATCCACATTCGGAGCCATTTTACGAGCCAGACTCAGTTCGGCATAGCTGGCATAACCAAGTAGTTCGGCTTTTTGGTTACGCAATGTCAAAATGCGATCGATCAAAGGTGAATTGTCAAACTCGCCACTCGCCGCCCGACTGACAAATGCGCGATAGAGTTTTTCGCGAAAATCACGGCGGAGACTATGCTGCATAAATGGAACATAGCTAGGATAATCAAGAGTAATACACCAAGGTCCATTTTCAGGAGTTGCTTTGGCATCACCATCTAAACGGGCGGCTTGAGCCGCTTGAGCCAATAAACTGGGTGGTAAACCTGCGATCTCTTCTGGAGTCGTCAGGGTCATGCTAAATTCTTTGGTCGCATCAAGCACATGATTGGAGAAGTTAGTAGAGAGATCAGCGAGTTCCATTTGCATCGCATTAAACTTCTCTTTGGCTTCACCTTCTAGACCAACGCCCGATAGCTCAGCATCACGGATCGCCGCTTCCACAATTCTTTGCTGGGCAGGTTCAAGGCTATCCCAATCAGATGATTCATGAATTGCTTTAAAAGCCTTGTAAACTGGCTGACTTTGACTGAAGCGATTAAAAAATTCGATGACTTGGGGCTGCACAGATTTATGAGCTTCGCGCAGTTCTGCACTGTTTTTGACACTGAGCAAATGCTCGACTGCGCCCCAACCCCAACCAATCCGCTCAGTCAGTCGGTCTAATGGTTCTACTAAGCCTGACCATGTGGGCTGAACATTGGCTTCGAGATTAGTTAATCCTGTGCTGGCTTCTTCGAGCAATTGGGCGATCGCTGGGATGACATGTTCGGGCTTAATCTCTGGAAATGGTGGCAGCCCTTTGCCAATTAGAAGAGGGTTAGTAACTTCACTCATAAGTAATCTTTTAAATAATCTTTAAGATTTGTAAATTAACTGTGTCAACTATAAAAAATAACACGACAAGCGAAAAACTTTGCGCTTTAGGCATCTTGTAGCAATAAGTTGCTCATCTTGGCAAATGTCATTAGTTTTAACAGGGGGCTGAAGCCCCTTGCCTGCTTATTGCTGAGTTTTTCGCGTATTCTGTGATTCTTTATAAGTGGCTAGGCTTTTTACATTTAATTTTATTAAATTTTTGAGCCTAACAATCCTTTAATTCTCAGGCTTTCTAGCTCCAAAACCTTGATCGCCAGATGCCGATCGCGATCCATAAGATCGTCAAAGGTATCAACAGGAATGGCTAATACTCTGGTGGGAGAAGATTTCGCGGTGATCGTTCCCGACTGATTAGTGTGGGTTAGCACCTCTAACTCATCTAATACTTTGCCTGGTAAAAGGTTGGAAACAATTTCTGTTTGGTCAGGGCGTTTTACCCTGATTTCCACAGTTCCTTCAATCAGTAGCAACAGTTCACGGCAAGTATCACCAGCTTCGCTAATATGTTCTTCTGTTTGGTAGGATTTCACATAGGCGCGATCGCCTAACTCGATTAAAATCTCATTGTCAAGGGAATGGAAAAAGTCACTATTAAAAAGATAAACAATGCGCTCAAGGATTGGGAAATCGGCTAGAGTTGATGGGCGATCGCTTTTAGTAATCAGCTTTATGGTTTCTTCTACTAATGGATGCTTACTATTGACATTTACCGCTAGGGAATGACTGAGGGTAAAATCAAGTTTTTGTAAGAGATATAAACTAGCTGACTGAATCAGTGGATTTTGTTCTTGCAGAAGCGCTGTTAAAGTATCAGTAACTTCAGCGATTTCAAGAGTTACGGAACAAGCAATACCTTGTCCAGATTTTTTTAGAATTGTGATTAGGATCGGCGCGAGTCTCTGATGCCATTCAGAATTACGATCGTCTAAAATATCCTGCAAAACAGTGGGCGAAAATTCACCTAAAGTTCTCGCAATATCACTTGCATCTTCGATACTTAAGGTCGCGATCGCCTGTAAAATTGCTAAAACTAGCATCTGCTTCTTGCGACGAATTGCTTCTAAAAGTAGAGAGACTATGGCGCGTTCGTCAAGCAGAACAAATTGGTTGAGGCTATGGTAAAAACGGATGAGTTTTTGTAGGCGATCGAGATAGAAATAGGATTTTTGTTTGAGGGAAGCTTCTTGATCGAAATCTTGCATGATCTCGCGCTCTTCCGCAGGCGTTATGCTGTAAGTCTTTGCCACTTGTTGAGACGCTGTAGTTACATCTAAATTTTGTAAATACATCAATCTTTCCATTGCTTTGCGATAGCCAGAAATCCGCACTAAATTTTCAAGATCGCGCTTACGAGTAGGATCGAGAAGTTGCGGATCTTCTACTCCTAGTTCTTCCAAAAGATTACGGTGTTCGGTATCAGAAACATCTAATTCCGTGCGTAACTGTCGCAGTACTTCTAAGCTACTCGAT
This sequence comes from Cyanobacteria bacterium SOY_65_metabat_81, assembly GCA_031412945.1. Taxonomy (GTDB): domain Bacteria; phylum Cyanobacteriota; class Cyanobacteriia; order Pseudanabaenales; family Pseudanabaenaceae; genus Pseudanabaena. The sequence goes on along the minus strand of JANODY010000053.1, from coordinate 40,754 downwards.
GAGTTGGTATAGCCCTCCTCTAAAGACTCACGCAACACCCCTTTATAGGCTTCATAACGTTTTTGTTTCGTAAATCCTGGTAAGACTTTTGCGAGTACATAAACTTCATGGGGATTGAGTTCTTCAATATCTTTGCCTGTAAAATATTGCTCTAGAGGAAAATTCATCTTGATTAACTGTTTACGAAATCTCCCTGCTAGCCCTTCTTTGGCATATAGTTCAGGATCGCGTCTAATTGTCTGATAGAGCCATAAAGTACTGAACAAAACAATGACTACATCAATAGTTTCTTGGAAAAAATTAGGCAATAGACGAATAAATGGGCGACCGCCAAAAATGAAGAATAAGTTAAAAGCAATAAAGGTGCAAACGCTAAATAAATGATGTCGAATTAGAATAAGAGGTGCTTTCTGCTTATTGAAGTGTAAATAAGCGCGATAGATCCGCTCTGAAAGATGTCCTAATACATAGCCCAAACCTGTAAACAGCGCTAAGGTAAGCGGAACTGCAATCAGTTTCGGAATAGGAATAACTTGCCCATACAAATAGAAGCCAGCAGATAGGAGCTTTTGGATGGAATTACCTTCCATCGCCCAAGCACCAGAAAAGTAATAGTCCCAGTTGCCAGCATAGAGGTAGTAATAGAAGAAGTAACCAACTACTAGTCCCAAATAACAGTAGTAGAGAAATTTAGATTCTGGCTTCTCAATGCCATCCCAGTACGATCGCTCTGAGTCAATGTCAATACAGGGATTTTGGCAGGCGACACAGGCGCTCTGTTCTTTGCCATCGGTGACTGTCCGACACATAGATTGAGTAATCGGGATATCACTCATGTGGGCTTTGCTTGTCAATAGTCCACTGGGTTCTGCATAAATTTTTTGGACTGGAGCCATCGGACAGAAGTAATTGCACCAAGTTTTACCGCCATATAAAAAGCCAACGGTAACTGCGGCGGCAATTGTGCCTAATAACCAAACCCCTAAAGCGATCGCATTGCCATTAATAAACAGAATGCGGCAGCATAAGCCCACAAACAATAAACCGAACTGAAGATAGAAATAATTTTTTCCTAACCAAGAATCTTTTTTTACCTTAGGAATTTCATAGCGGACTTTGCCTGTTTTGCTATCGGTTCGTTTGATTTGTCTTTGCCATCCTAGCGATCGCGGAATTTGCGACAAAAATGATAGTGGGCAGATGCGCCGCCACAACTCATGCCCGAAAACCAGCAAAATGAAAATTGCACTGGGTACGACCATTCCCCAAAAAATAGGAGCGCCAAGGGGATAGGGTTGTAAATCGAGGCAAACATTTTGCACAGGAATACAATCCTCTGGCTTAATCCGAAAAGGACTCCAATATTGATTGGGGGCAGTAATCAGGGGCGACAGTGGATCATAAAAGAGCGAGGCGATGAGTAGGAGCCAAGCGCAGGTGAGTATCCACCGCACGCGATGCATTTGTTGTTCGGATATGCGAGAAAACATTTTTTTATTTTGGGATTACCCTAAAGCCGATATAAGTGAGCATATCAAAAATATACATAGATAAAAATTTATCTTTATTATAAAAATAATAGACTTTACTCTATCAAGGTTTAACTCTAAGATACCAATAGCAACCAATCAATGTGTCCCAAATAAATTCTTTAACATTAATCACTTTTTAAACTTCGATAAACAAAAAAATTATCTCTGCGCTCACTGCGGAAATTTGGAAAGGACATCCTGAAGAATATTTAGCGCTGATCTTTTTTTTGCGGAAATGCGATCGGTTTAGCAGAGCTCGTATCGATCAGTTTCAATAACTCTTCAGGTGAAAAGTATCGATGATTAACACATTGATTGTTAAGACTCTCTTGCAAAAGCTTTGCTCGTTCACCACGCGCAATCTGATCTGAGGGATTTACCTCTAACCATTGAGTATAAGCATCAAAAGCATCATACCAATAGAAGTATTTCGCATAGATACGCGCTTTTCCTAACAACGTATTCTCACGCTTAACTTCTTGCTCCAAATTTATATCTGGATCTCGCTGAATATGTGCAGTTGAAGTATATAGCAGATCCCCTTCATCGAAAAGAGATACTGAAAAACGCTGGATTTTTCCATTTAGGATAGAAGAATTAGAAATAGGCAACATAATCTTATAAAAACCTTCTCCTAGAATTTTCTCTTTTCCTCTAAAAATACTTCTGCTGAGATATTTGCCCTCTCTGATTCTAAAATCAATACCTAAATGCGATTTAGAAAATGTTCTCGCATTCTCACGTTTGTAGATATAAATATATAGAGCAGGGCGTTCAAAAATAGTACGTCCACCGTTATAAGGAGCAATTAATGAGATGCAATAATTGGGCATGGACTGTGGAACTCCATGCGTAACTTGCTTATCAGTTCCTAACCCATACCGCGTATGTTTTGGCTGAGCGATCGCCGCCAGATCATTCCCATAAATTACTGATAGACAAAATACGCTCAAAATTCTCCCCTTCACAGAGATATCTCCAAAAACAGGACTAAGTTTTGACTTCATATAATCATCCTCACACTAAATATAAATTGTTATAGATACATTTAAATCATATAGATATATTGCTGAGATGGGGTTATCAAAAAAGTGATCAGAAGATAGATTAGGTTTATTTATATAACCAATCCATAAAAATCACCAGTGAAAGCTAAACATGACAGGTATAAGAGCGTATTTGTAGTTGCGTCACGATACTAATTATATGGATAAGCCTATAGATACCTTCTCAAAAAAATACATAGACTGTAGTCTATCTTTATTATAAAAACAATAGACTTTACTCTATTCACTCTTCACTCTAAGATACCAATAGAAATAAATCAATCGTTTTTACAAAACACCTAAGAAGTCATGTCCAGTCTTAAAAACAACATTTCACGGCGGCGCTTTATCGCTACCGCAGGGGCAACGGCTCTAAGCTCAGTTCTGCTCAAAGGCTGTCTTGGTAATCCCCCTGAAGATGCACCAACTATCACTTCACCAAAAGCCACCAAAATTGTTATACCTCCTGAACAAGTGCCTGAGATTACGAAAGTGCGACTGGGTTACTTGCCAATTGTTGAAGCTGCGCCATTGATCATTGCCAAAGAGAAAGGATTTTTTGATAAATATGGCATGACTGATCTGGAAATATCCAAGCAAGCCAACTGGGGATCTGCTAGAGATAGTGTCAAAATTGGCACCTCCGCAGGTGGTATCGATGGTGGTCAATGGCAAATGCCCATGCCATATTTGATTTCCGAAGGAATTATCACCGATAATCTCAAAATCCCGATGTATGTGCTGTTGCAGTTAAATACACAGGGCAATGCGATCGCAATTGCAGATAAGCACAAAAACAAAGGATTAACTCTCAAAATCGACAAAGCTAAGGATTTCTTTGAGAAGGTTAAATCTGAAGGTGCGAAATTCAAAGCGGCTTACACCTTCCCAAAGGTTAATCAAGACTTCTGGCTTCGCTACTGGCTAGCCGCCAATGGTGTCGATCCTGATACGGACATCGAATTGCTGACCGTACCTGCGGCGCAAACTGTCGCCAATATGAAAACTGGCACAATGGATGCCTTCAGCACAGGCGACCCCTGGCCCTATCGCATCGTTAAAGATAAGATCGGCTTCATTCCTGCGCTAACTGCGGAAATTTGGAAAGGACATCCTGAAGAATATTTTGCAATGCGATCGGATTGGGTGAATCAGTATCCTAAAGCGACAAAGGCGATTCTAAAAGCAATTATGGAGGCACAGCAATGGTGCGACAACTTTGATAATCGCAAGGAACTTGTGCAGATCTTAGCCACGCAAAACTACTTTGGTGTCGATCCTGAAATCCTGACAGCGCCGATGATGGGCAAATATGACATGGGTGATGGGCGCATTATTGATGATAAGAGTATGGCTACTCTCTATTGGAAAGACTCGAAAGGGAATGTTTCCTATCCCTATCAAAGTCACGATCTTTGGTTCATCACCGAGAGCGTGCGTTGGGGCTTCTTGCCAAAAGAATCTTTAGCTACGGCTAAGGATTGGATCAAGAAGGTCAACCGTGAGGATATCTGGCGGGAGGCGGCAAAAGATGCTGGTTTCCCAGTTGCCGACATTCCGACTAGTACTTCTCGCGGTATTGAAGAATTCTTCGATGGTACAAAGTTCGATCCAGAGAATCCGCAAGCTTATCTGGATGGATTGAAGATTAAGAAGGCTTAGATTTTGGCTACGTTTTAGGGTTTAGATCCCCCCTAGCCCCCCTTGTAAAGGGGGGAAAAGAAAATTTCTAATTTCTTCTTCCCCCTTTTTAAGGGGGATTGAGGGGGATCTCTTAAATTTAATCATAAACAAATATTCTTAGGAGCAAAAAATAATGGCAGCAAGTATTGGTAATCGAAATTCATCAAATGCGATCGCGAAGTTTTGGCAGAAAAATGCTCAGAATTGGGCGCTCCCAATCATCGGCATTTTGGGATTCTTGATTGTATGGCAGATTCTTTCTAGCATTGGCTTAGTCAAATTGCCAGGTCCAATTAATATTATTTCTGAAAAATCCACTCGCAATCTATTGCTTTATCCCTTCTTTGATCGCGGTGGTACTGACAAAGGACTATTCTGGCAAACTCTCGCCAGTTTCGAGCGGGTTGCTAAGGGGTACTCATTAGCAGCGATCGTTGGTATTAGTGTCGGGGTTCTGGTTGGCACTAATGCAACTCTTGATAAAGCCCTTGATCCATTGTTCCAATTTTTGCGAACTGTTCCACCGCTTGCCTGGGTTCCGATCGCTCTTGCCGCCTTGCGTCAAAATGAACCCGCAGCACTATTCGTTATCTTTATCACTGCGGTATGGCCAATCTTGTTAAATACTGCGGTTGGTGTGAAGCAAATCCCCCAAGACTATCGCAACGTTTCGCGGGTGCTTCAACTTTCTCGCCAAAAGTATTTCTTCAAGATTTTGATTCCCTCGGCACTGCCTTATATTTTTACTGGACTACGCATTTCTATCGGTCTCGCATGGCTTGCCATTATCGCCGCCGAAATCATCATGCCAGGTATTGTCGGCATCGGTTTCTTCATTTGGAACTCCTATACCAATGACAAGGTGGGCGAAGTTATCTTGTCTCTAGTTTATATCGGTGCTGTCGGCTTGATCCTTGACCGTGCGATCGGCTGGCTTCAGAACGTGATTTTGCCTGAAGAACAGAAGTAGGGGTTGAGCATTTGCGCGACCATTTTCAAAATTCACCACGAGATTTATATCGCAAATGCTCAACCCTTTATGCCATCCACCAATGAATTATTGCTGCGGCTTGGAGTTTATCGGTGGGTGTTCAAGGTTAAGGGCAAAGCATTAACGATTCAAAGTTGTCTGTAATTTTAAAAATTGTGGCGTTAATGCTATGCCCCTACAGTTCTTAAATATTTAAAATGTTTATTAAGGAGAATTTTAAAATGAATAGTTTTGTTTCCGTTGATCGAGTTGAGAGAACATTTCCCTTAGGTGGTGGCAAAGAATATATTGCCCTTAAAGGAATTGATTTACATATTAAAAAAGGTGAATTTATTTCCCTGATCGGTCACTCTGGCTGTGGGAAATCAACTTTACTGAACATGATCGCAGGATTGGATTTGCCCACTGGCGGCGTGGTCATGCTCGAAGATGAGCGCGTCACCCGTCCAGGTCCCGATCGCATGGTGGTATTTCAAAACTATTCGCTTTTGCCTTGGCTATCGGTACGCGACAATGTGGCTCTGGCTGTTGATGAAGTTCTATCGAATTTACCCAAAGATGAACGTCATGCTTTAGTTGAACGTTATGTCAACATGGTCGGGCTAGCCCATGCGATCGACAAGCCACCCACACAGCTATCGGGTGGTATGCGCCAACGGGTTGCGATCGCCCGCGCTCTTGCAGTTCGTCCCAAACTATTACTTCTTGATGAACCTTTCGGAGCCTTAGATGCGCTGACCCGTGGCAATCTGCAAGAGAAATTAATGCAGATTTGTAATGAAGACCAAATTACGGCGGTAATGGTTACGCACGATGTCGATGAAGCCGTATTGCTAAGCGATCGCATTGTCATGCTCACCAATGGACCCTCTTCAAAAATTGGCGGCATTTTGGAAGTAGATATTCCTCGTCCCCGTCAAAGATTGGAAGCAGTTAAGCATCCTAGCTACTACAGCCTACGCAGTGAAATCATCTATTTCTTAAACCAACAGAAGCGCGTTAAAAAGCTCAATGCACGAACGGTTACGACGGTTGCCCGTCATGGCTTGGAAAAAGTAAATCTAGAGATCGGCTTCGTTCCCTTAACGGCTTGTGCGCCGATCGCTGTTGCTAAAGAAAAAGGCTTTTTTCAAAAGCATGGACTTGATGAAGTATCCCTAGTGCGTGAAACCAGTTGGCGCGGAATTGTCGATGGTATCGCAGGCGGTTATCTGGATGCCGCGCAAATGCCTTCAGGCTTGCCAATGTGGATGACACTCGGTGGTGCTGGCGCTTGCAAACCAATTGTAACAGCCCTAACCATGACCCGTAATGGTAATGCGATTAGCCTCGATCGCCACTTCTACGATCGCGGTATTCATACTCTTGGTGATTTTAAAAATCTGCTACAAGATACACGCGATCGCTCTCACCGCATGGGTGTAGTTCATCCGTCTTCCATGCATAATTTGCTACTGCGCTACTGGTTAGCCGCAGGCGGCATCGACCCCGATCACGATGTCGAGCTTAAAACAATTCCCCCCGCGCAAATGGTCGTTGACCTCAAAGCAGGCAGTATCGATGGTTTCTGTGTTGGGGAACCTTGGAACTTCCGTGCCGCGATGGAAAATATCGGCTTCACGGTTGCGACGGATTTGGAAATTTGGCAAGGACATCCTGGTAAGGTTCTCGGCGTTCGCGAAGATTGGGCTAATGCCTATCCGAATACGCACATCGCTCTCGTCAAGGCGTTATTAGAAGCCTGTATGTATTGTGCCGATCCCAACAATTCAGAGGAGATTCGCCAGATTCTCTCTCGTCGCGCCTATGTCAGCACGAATGTGAATTACATCCATTTAGGTAATCCTGATGATGTCACCTGTGCGATCGACTCCCCCATGCGCGAACCTGCTCACCATCAGTTCTACGGCGCTGGTGTCAACCGTCCCAGTCGATCTGAGCATCTCTGGCATATTACCCAGATGGCGCGTTGGGGCGATGTTCCCTTCCCTCGCAATTGGGTAGAGGTTCTCGAAAAAAGCTGTCGGGTTGGAGTGTTCAGTACCGCAGCGCGTGAGCTTGGACTGACCGACATCACCTATACCCGTAATGCGATTCAACTCTTTGACGACATTCCTTTTAACGCCGAAGATCCGATCGCCTATCTCAATCAGCTAGAAATTAAGCGCAATATCACGATGGCAGAAATTGGCATGGACTCTATGCGAATGGTTGCTTAAATTCTTGTTTAGCACAAATTTTAATTGATCCCCCTCAATCCCCCTTAAAAAGGGGAAAGAAGAAAAAATTAATTCTCCCCCTTTTTTAAGGGGGGCTGGGGGGGATCTAAATCTCAAACTTTAAGAACAAAATTAAAAAGTTAAAAAGAACATGACTCAAACCACCCTTAACCAGAGCACAGCCGCTACCATCCCTCCTCAAGAATCATTCCTTCGCATTGAAAACGTTTCTAAAATTTATCCCACACCTAATAACGGTGAATATGTTGTTCTCAAAGATGTAAATCTACATGTCCAAGAAGGTGAATTTATTTGCCTTATCGGTCACTCTGGCTGTGGTAAATCTACTCTTCTAAACATGGTCGGCGGCTTCTCGAAACCATCGATCGGCGAAGTTTTAGTAAATGGCAAACTGATTACCAAACCAGGTCCCGATCGCATGGTCGTATTCCAAGGTTATGCGCTCTTGCCTTGGCTCACCGTATATGAAAATGTGATGCTGGCGGTAGATTCGGTTAATCCCAATCTCTCGAAAAGTGAAAAAAACGATATCGTCCGTCATCACCTCGCGATGGTCGGATTGAGTGAATCTGCGGAGAAAAAGCCAACCCAGATTTCAGGTGGGATGAAACAGCGTGTATCGATCGCTAGAGCCTTATCCATTCGTCCCCAAGTTCTAATCCTTGACGAACCCTTTGGCGCTTTGGATGCAATTACCAAAGAAGAACTACAAGAAGAACTTCTCCAAATTTGGACAGAACATCGCTGTACAGTATTGATGATCACCCACGATATTGATGAGGCTCTATTCCTAGCCGATCGCCTTGTGATGATGACAAATGGACCCGCCGCCAGTATTGGTGAAGTTTTGACGATTCCCTTTGCTCGTCCCCGCGATCGCGCTCAAATCATGGAAGATCCTCTATACTACGATCTCAGAAATACGGCTCTCGACTTCTTGTATAACCGCTTTGCCCATGACGAGTAATGGATAATGTCCTCACTCAAAGGTGATATGGCAACATCAAATAAGAGTGTTAAGCAGATGAGGCGCTTTGCGCCTTACCGCACAAGTACAGAGATATGGGAAAAATCAGTTAGCGATCGCGTATCTCAAAGCCAATGGTAATCAAAGAATAAAGCCTATTGCCGCTTTATTGTGCCGTAAACTGAAGAATCATTATCAAAAAGTTCCTGTATGGCTGCGCCGATCCCTTCTCCTAACGACTCTGAGTTGCTTCACAGCTTGAAGCATTGGCTGCTGTCTGGCAGTAATCAGCCCAAACATGACCAAAATAATCAGCCATCCCATCAACACAGCGAGCAGCATAAGTGGTGGCAGGTGATGTGTTTGACTGGCGTGGACTATTTCTCCACGCTTGGCTACCAACCAGGGATCGCCGCCCTTGCCGCAGGAGCGCTATCACCGATCGCCACCTTAATTTTGTTGCTGTTGACCCTATTCGGAGCGCTCCCTATTTATCGCAAGGTTGCCGCCATTAGCCCTAATGGTGAAGGCTCTCTTGCCATGTTGGAGCATTTGTTGACTTGGTGGCAGGGCAAATTATTGATTCTCTGCTTGTTGGGTTTTGTGGCAACAGACTTTATTATCACCATTACTTTGTCTGCTGCCGATGCCACGGCTCATATTGTCGAAAATCCCTTAGTGCCTGCTTTTTTTCATGGACAGGTAGTACCTATTACTTTGGTGCTAGTCGCGTTGCTGGGTGCGGTGTTTCTCAAGGGATTTCGAGAAGCGATCGGCATTGCCGTTGTTTTGGTCGCAGTATATTTATTTTTGAATTTGATTACAGTATTAGTTGGTTTTCAGCAGATTTTTGCGAATCCTGAAGTATTCGCCAATTGGCAAAAGGCGCTCTTTGTAAATAATCAAAGTCCGTTGACCCTATTGGGGATCTCAGTGTTGGTATTTCCCAAATTGGCTCTAGGGCTATCGGGATTTGAGACGGGCGTAGCGGTGATGCCATTGGTCAGGGGCGATCGCGATGACACCGCAGCATCTCCACAAGGGCGGGTCAAAAACACCCATAAGATGTTGACCAGTGCCGCTTGGATTATGAGCTTCTTTCTGCTGACTAGTAGTATCGTGACCACCTTCTTGATTCCTACGGCGGAGTTTGCGGCGGGTGGCAAGGCAAATGGTCGCGCTCTGGCATTCCTTGCTCACCAGTTTTTTGGTGATTTTTGGGGTACGGTTTACGATCTCAGTACCATCTCGATTTTGTGGTTTGCAGGGGCTTCGGCGATGGCGGGACTATTAAACATCGTGCCGCGATATTTACCCCGTTATGGGATGGCTCCTAACTGGACATTGGCTGTGCGTCCTTTAGTTTTGGTATACACGGCGATCGCCTTTGTGGTCACGATGATCTTTCGGGCTAATGTGGAAGCTCAGGGCGGCGCTTATGCTACGGGTGTATTGGTGCTAATGAGTTCCGCCGCGATCGCGGTCACTTTAGATGCTTATAAGCGCCGTAAACGCAATGAAATCTGGATGTTCGGCACGATTACTTTAGTTTTTATCTACACCACGATTACGAATATCATCGAAAGACCAGAAGGAATCAGAATCGCGGGTTTGTTCATTGCGGGTATTGTCATCACTTCTCTAGTGTCGAGAGTTTGGCGATCGACTGAATTGCGATCGGATACGGTCGAAATGGATGAACTTGCTCTGAGCTTTATTGAGACCAGTGCCAATCGAACTGTACGCATCATTGCCCATCGCCCAAATCGTGGCGATGAACAAGAATATGATCAAAAAGAACAAGATACGCGTCAAGAACAACATCTTCCTGTCGATGATCCTGTGATTTTCTTAGAGATTAAGGTTTCTGACCCATCTGAATTTGCGGGGACAATTCACATCCAAGGGCATCAGGAGGGTGAACATCGAATTTTACGATCGCAGGGTGCAGCAGTTCCAAATACGATCGCCGCGATTTTATTTGAGATTCGAGAACGTACTCAAAAAATACCTCACGCCTATTTTGGTTGGGCGGAGGGCAATCCTATCCAATATTTGATGCGATTTATTTTGTTTGGTGAAGGTGATATCGCGATCGTCACCCGTGAAGTATTACGCACTGCTGAAAAAGATCCCAAACGCCGTCCGGGGATTCATGTGGGTGGTTAATTTACCAAACAGTTAGTTCGGGAGATAAAACAGCAAAAGCATCGCATCGCGATGCTTTTGTTCTTTTTGGTTTCGAGTTTGTTAAAAGAAATCGTCACTAGCCACTTGTCGATGCGGTGTTGGCAGGGTTTTTAAATGACTGAGAAATTGCAATAGCTCATCGTTAGTTAATAGCGATCGCGCTCTCTTATCAAAATTTCTCACTAAATAATCACGTCCCTGCTCTTTTGTCCAGCTTAAACGCTCCATCTCCACATCGATTTTAGAGATTGCCTCGGATAAATCGACGGGTTCAGCAGAAATTTGTGGCGCGGAAGACTTGATCGGTGCGGCGATTATTTCTTGACTGGGTGAACTAATGGGCGAACTATTGATTAGATTAGACGCATAGTGAAAATTTTCTTCGGGGGCATACTCCGAATATTGGGTTGTCGTGTAGTCCCGCCCATAGTCTATGGCTGGTTGTGATTGGATGGTATGCGTAGTATGAGTTAAGCTTGCTGATGGCAATGAGTTTACTGGCTCACGCGAGACTTGGGTTAGCATCGGCGCGTAATTCTCAAAACTATTATCAAAGGCATTATCAAGGCTGATACCCGCGATCGTTAAGGCGCGTTTAATCGCTCGATCTTCAGCTATTTCTAAATCACGATCGACGGCTGTGGCTGTCCCCATGATCGCGTCGCCCTGCGAGACGATCGCCCTAAAGGCATGGAGACCATCAATTTTTGAGAGCATCTCGGTCTGGATGCGTCCTTGAGGATATTGAGAACGAAACTGAGCAAACATAAGTAAGTACAAAATCAAAGTCAAATTCTTGTGGTGGTAACTGATGTTACGCGGATAGTCCCTTTCAGTTAGTAATTAGTAATGGACGGCTTTGCCACGCACCGCTAATTATTAAATTTATAATACCTATTTTTTTGGCGTAAAAAGAAATAAATCTGATTGGTATAGGCAATTCATGAACTGTCCATACCGTGAAATAAAGTTTGCAAAGCATTTTGCGTAAGTCCACCAATATTTAAAAATTAAAAAGTCAACACAGTCCGAATCGCATCGCCCCGATGCAGCATCGCGAACGCCTCATTAATCTCCGCGATCGGCATCACATTCGTGATCAAACTATCAATATCGATTTTGCCTTCCATATACCAATCGACAATCTTCGGCACATCAGTCCGCCCCTTCGCACCGCCAAAAGCCGTTCCTTTCCAAACCCGACCCGTGACTAATTGAAATGGTCGAGTGCTGATTTCTTGTCCTGCACCTGCCACACCGACGATTACACTCACCCCCCAGCCCTTGTGACAGCATTCGAGCGCTTGGCGCATGGTGTCCGTTCTGCCAATACATTCAAAGCTATAGTCTGCGCCGCCTTTGGTCAGGTCAACCAGATAGGGAACTAGATCTCCTTCCACTTCTAAAGGATTTACAAAATGGGTCATCCCCATTTTTTCGGCAAGAGCGCGTTTTTTGGGATTAATATCCACACCGATGATCATGTTTGCGCCAACCATGCGACAGCCTTGGATCACGTTGAGTCCAATGCCACCTAAGCCAAATACGACCACATTCGCGCCATATTCTACTTTGGCGGTGTTAATCACCGCGCCGAGACCTGTGGTTACGCCGCAGCCGATATAGCAGACTTTCTCGAAGGGAGCATCATCGCGAATTTTGGCTAGAGCAATTTCAGGGAGAACCGTATAATTTGCAAAAGTCGAAGTTCCCATATAGTGATGGATTTTTTCGCCATTAAATGAGAAACGACTAGTTCCATCGGGCATTAAGCCTTGACCTTGAGTGACGCGGATCGCTTGGCAAAGATTAGTTTTCCCACTGAGGCAATAGGAACAATTACGACATTCAGGAGTGTATAGCGGAATCACGCGATCGCCCACTTTGAGAGAAGTCACACCTGCACCCACCTCAACGACCACACCTGCACCTTCATGTCCGAGAATGGCGGGAAATAATCCCTCTGGATCGGCTCCTGAGAGGGTGAATGCATCAGTATGACAAACTCCTGTGGCTTTGATCTCAACGAGGACTTCCCCCGCTTTGGGTGGCTCTAGTTGGACTGTCTCAATACTGAGAGGTTGTCCTGCGGCGAAGGCGACTGCGGCTTTTACGTTCATAAATTTTGTTTTATTTCTAAGCTTATCGAAAAACTATGGCGGTGAGATCTCATAGGTCATGAAATCGTAAGCGGGAATAGTATTTGCAAAGATCATTCTGGCTTCATTCACTAAGTCCTCCAACAAGATCGGATTGCCGGGGGCATAGCGGGGACTAAAGTGGGTCATGATCAGTTGCTTCACATTTGCTAAGAGCGCCACCTGCGCCGCCATCGTGCTAGTCGAATGTAAGCGCTGAAAAGCCATTTCTGAGTCTTTATGGGCAAAAGTTGACTCATGAATCAACACATCCGCATCCTGAGCTAACTCTACAGAACTGTCACAAAAGATTGTGTCTGTGCAGTAGGCGATCTTCCGACCAATTTGGGGAGCGCCACTAAAGTCTTTGCCATCGATTTTACGCCCATCGGGCAGAGTGACCATTCTGCCCTGCTTCAGTTCCCCAAAAATTGGTCCAGATGGGATATTCATGGCGATCGCCTTATCGACATCAAACTTGCCTCGGCGATCGCGTTCTACTAACCGATAACCATGCGCTGTGACCTTATGCTTAAGTGGCGCTGCTATCATATAAAATTCGTCATCTTCACATACTAGCCCCGCCTTGACCTTATGGACTTTGATCGAATAGGAAAGCCGCGTTTCGCTATAGCGCAAACAAGCATCAAGGTATTCACCCAAGCCCGTTGGTCCATAAATATCAATATGGCTGACGTTTCCTGCCATCCCACAACTAGCCAGTAAACCGGGTAAGCCAAAAATGTGATCGCCATGCATATGCGTGACAAAAATCTTGGTGATTTGGCTGATTTTCACATCACTTCGCAAAAGTTGATGTTGTGTGGCTTCACCGCAATCGAGCAGCCAAACTTCGGCGCGTTGAGGTAAACGCACCGCCACACTGGAGACATTGCGTCCGCGAGTAGGAACGCCCGAACTAGTACCGAGAAAAGTGATTTGCATATTCAGTCGTCTACAAAAATCTCGATGCGAGAATTGCTTTTGCCGTTACTTTTGCCACTGCTGTCGTCAGCAATAGCCGCCAGAGGGCGACTAGCACCATAACCGATCACTGTCCAATAATAAGTCTGCTCGCCGCGCAGCCTTGCTAAATATTCTTTTACTGCCGAGGCGCGTAAATAGGACAAGGTTAGCGGATTACTGGCACTGATATCTGTATGTCCATTGATTCGCACCCGTTTCCCCCTTGACAATGGCAATTGGGCGGCTACTTCATCAAGCAGTCTAAAACTTTCGGGGCGAATACTGGTTTTATCGACTTCAAACAGCGCCTCAGATGAGAGTGTAAACTGCTGCTTTTTATAATTTAAAAAGTTAAGTGAAGGTTGCCAGACTAGCTCAGGTCGCCAAAAGGCGATCGCTAAGCCGATGACAGTACCCGCGATCGCGCTGACGCTCAAGACCACACCACGCACAATAAATGCGGCAACTGTAAGTCCCGTTTGATCAGAACGACCTAATGACTTACCCGAATTAACTATTGACTTATCTGGAGTCGGTGAATTTGCCACTACAACCGCACAAGATCCTTACTCACTAACATTATTTTTTCTTCGACTTAGAGCTTACAGTGGTGTCGATCAGTTCTAACTCAGTCACCCGAAATGACACCATTTTTTCCCAGTTGCCGCCGCTAAAAATCACGCCGATTCGACCATCAGTCACCCGTTGTACTTGTCCTTGAAATCCATAATAGGTATCGCTTGCATTAATAACACGCACTGCCGAACCGGGGAAAATGATTGGTTGCATATTTTCTTGAAACTCCTGTTTGGTTGATCCCGTAATTAGGGTTTAGCTAAACTTATCGGAAAATTGGGTTTAAAGCCCCGTGCTTCTAGCACGGCTTCATATTACAATATATCAAATACCGCAGGGCATACGGAAATTTACGCTTGAGAAGCTAGTTGCGAGACTAGGTATCACTGACCATGCTAGAACAAGTCCTACAGGCAATAGTGAGTCCAAGAATCCTCACACCTTCAGGCTAAGGAGTGTCAATCTATATCTTTTGCTCAATCGGTGTTGCGGGAAGATCAGCAATCAGGTCGTTAGACCGAACTACGCACCTTGATGTTTTACCGCAAAGTTTTTACCTCATAGGCATTAAAAACCAAGAACTAGCGTTGTGGCGTGCTGCAACGCTAGTTCTTGTGAGTTGAATGTTAATTTTTGGGAAGTATAAGCTAAGCTGCTTTGAGAGGCATGAACTAAAATTTTATGAAAGATGTAATCGTGATCGGCGCAGGGATGGCAGGCTTAACCTGCGCTCAGCAATTAAAACAGGCGGGACTAGATGTCACCATTGTTGAAAAATCAGCAGGGGTGGGTGGACGTATGGCAACCAGACGCTTGCAAGGAACTTGGGTCGATCATGGCGCACAACTAATTTCTGTCAAGAGCGACAGTTTTGGGCGATTTGTTCGTAAACTTCAAGATAAAGACCTAGTTCAAGAATGGACTCGCGATGTTTATCAACTGTCGTCATCTGGTTTGTGTCCCCCTGATGCCGATACGCGTCATCCGCGATATTGCTGTCCGATGGGCATGACGGCGATCGCCAAATATCTGGTCAATGACATTCCAATGATTACCAATGCACGGATCGTTGGGGTTAGCCATACCGACACCAAATGGCAATTGGTTAGCGATCGCCAAGAAATTCTCGAAACTAGAGCGATCGTGTCAACCATACCCGCACCACAGTTTTTACCTATATTTGAAGAAGTGCTAACTCTCGCCCCCAATTTTTTGCACGCGGTGCAGTCGGTCAAATTTGCGCCCAGCGTGACGATTATGGCTGGTTACAACTCTGAGCATACTGTTCCCGTAGAATGGCAAGCAATTCAATGTGTTGACGATCCGATTCTCAACTGGATCAGCTATGACAGTAGCAAACATTCAGACAAAAGCGCCCAGTCTGTTTTCGTTTTCCAAAGTACGGCTGAATTTGCCAAACAATCAATGGAAGAAACCGATCTGGAAATCGCAGGTAAACCATTACTCAATCAAGTGGGACGCTTGTTAGCTAAGTGGCTCGCCAGTCCTGAATGGTGGCAAGTCCATCGTTGGCGCTATGCCCTCGCCGAAGAATCTTTAGGAGTATCTTGTTTATCAACTTCTATGCCTTTAGCCCTAATCTGTGCGGGTGATTGGTGTGCTGGCAAAGATATCGAAGCCGCCTATCATTCAGGTGTCGCCGCCGCCGAATCGGCGATCGAGTTACTCAGAAAGTAATCGCAAGTTATATTTTTATTTGTGGCAGGTTTGAACGGGATCGGCAAAAGCAGATAAACTTTTTAATAAATCTACAAAAAAGCGATCGCAATGCCTCAAGCGTATGTACTGGGACTGGGACAGTCAGGAATTTCTGCTGCTAAACTACTCAAAGCTGATGGCTGGCAGGTGACAGTAAGTGATAGTAATGCTAGTCCTAGCTTAGAACAGCGTAAACAGGCTTTGAATTTGGCAGGAATTGCGGTTGAGCTTGGTGGATTCCCTGACTTTGCTAAGTTGATTGAGGCAGGGCAACCTGTGGACTTAGTGGCGGTTAGCCCCGGTGTCCCTTGGGATTGTCAGGCAGTCGCACAGGCGCGATCGCTTAGTCTTGATACTGTCGGCGAGATCGAACTGGCCTGGCGCTATCTCAAGCATATTCCTTGGGTGGGCATCACAGGAACCAATGGCAAAACAACAGTTACCTCCTTAACGGCGGCTATTTTTCAGGCGGCGGGGCTAGAGGCGATCGCCTGTGGCAATATTGGCTTTCCTGCTTGTGAGATTGCCCTGCAAGTATTGGAGCAGCAAATTCAGCCCGATTGGATTATTGCCGAACTGAGTAGTTATCAAATCGAATCTACCCAAACTATTCAGCCCCAAATTGGTGTTTGGACAACTTTTACGCCCGATCATCTTAATCGCCACTACACCCTTGACGCTTATCGTGATATCAAGGCAAGTTTGATCGATCGCTCAAAATATATTGTGCTGAATGGGAATGACCCTTATTTAGTTAATTTTGGGGCGGCGATGTGGCCTAAAGCAATTTGGACAGGAATTGATCAAGATATAGTAGAGGCGATCGCTGATGGCGCTTGGATTGATCGCAGTTGGGTCATGTTTCGCGGTGAAAAAGTTTTTCCGATCGCCCATTGGCAGCTTTTAGGTCAGCACAATCGTCAAAATTTATTAATGGCCGTAGCGGCGGCAAAGCTAGCGGGTATTGAATCTGAACATATCGATCGCGCCATCTCCAAATTTAAAGGCGTGCCGCATCGCCTTGAACATATTTGTTTCTATCAAGGCATTGCTTTTATCAATGACAGCAAGGCGACTAACTATGACGCGGCTGAGGTAGGGCTAACCGCCGTAAAAGCACCCGTAATTTTGATCGCGGGTGGTCAGCCCAAACAAGGTGATGCTAGTAAATGGCTAGACCAAATTCACCAAAAGGCGATCGCTGTATTATTGATCGGTGAAGCCGCGCCATTGTTTGCGGATATGCTCAAAGATGCAGGATTTAAAAATTATCAAATCGTCAACACCCTTGATGTAGCGGTCAACCAAGCCGCAAATATAGCCCATAGCCGCGCTCATAATCATCCTAGTCAGCCTTTGCCAACTGTGCTATTCTCGCCAGCATGTGCTAGCTTTGACCAGTTTGCTAACTTTGAGCAGCGTGGCGATCGCTTCCGTCAACTTTGCCAAGACCTCTATCAAGAAACTTCTCAAGAAATCCGTCAAGAACTTTCTTAAAAAACTTCATGACTCCATCCCTTATTCCTAGAGATCTAGCAACTATCAATCTGTTCAAACGCCGAACTGTGTTGATCTGGATTATTTTGGCGTTGGCAATGATTGGCTTAATCGTGCGCTTAGTATATTTGCAAGTTGTGACCGCCCCCGACTTGCTCGACAAGGCGCGTCGTCAACAGATGTTTACACTGCGACCATTTATTCCACGGCGCACGATTACCGATCGCAAAGGGCTGGTTTTAGCGATCGATCGCCCCGTCTATACTTTGTTTGCTTATCCACTTCTTTTCAAAGAAAAGCCTGAAGCGATCGCCGCCAAACTTGCACCTATTCTCAAGCGATCGCCCGACAAACTGCTAAATGTGTTGGTGCGTGAAACGACTTCCATTCAAGTTGAATATTGGCTATCAGAAGAAAGTGCCGATCGCATTTATAACTTGCGGCTAGATGGCATCGAATTGATTCAACAGCGCCATCGACTCTATCCACAGCAAGATCTAGCTGCGGAACTGCTTGGCTATGTCGATGTCGATCATCGCGGACAAGCAGGTATCGAACTTAGTCAAAACAAATTATTAGAGCGTACCGATCAAGCCCCTTCCGTTTCTCAAGATGGGAATGGCAAATTAATTCCCAATCGCATTCCTGCGGGGATGATTCGTAGCGATCGCACCAGTTTACAGATGACCATTGATTCCCGCATTCAACGCACCGCGAGGCAAATCCTCAAGCAACAGATGGTCAAGTTTAGTGCTAAGCGGGGTGCAGTAATTGTGATGGATGTCCGAGATGGTGGTCTGCTCAGCCTCGTGACCGAACCAACCTATGACCCAAATCGCTATTACGAATCAGATGTCAAGTTGTTTAAAAACTGGGCGGTATCCGATCTTTATGAACCCGGTTCCACTTTTAAACCACTCAATGTGGCGATCGCCCTTGAAGCAGGTGCAATTCAACCTGATACCGTATTTAATGACGAAGGATTATTGACGATTGGCGGATGGCCAGTGGCAAACTTTGACTATGAGCAAGCAGGCGCAGTTGGACCTCTGAGCATCAGTCAAATCTTAGAGCGATCGAGCAATGTCGGCATGGTCCATATCGTTCAGCGCATGAAACCATCGGTTTATTACGGATGGCTAGAGCGGATTGGACTTGGTGACATTTCAGGCATCGATCTTCCTTCGGAAACAGCCAGCACCCTCAAGCCCCAAGAACAGTTTCTCGAATATGTGATCGAACCAGCCACAGCCTCATTTGGGCAAGGATTTTCGCTGACACCGATTCAAATGGTGCAACTGCATGGGATTCTCGCCAGTGGCGGCAAATTGCTCACGCCCCATGTTGTCAAAGGCTTAATCAATGAAGAAGGAGAAGAGTACTTTCAGCCCAAACTGCCCACACCTCGACAGATTATTTCGGCAGCCACCGCCCAAAGAGTCGTAGAAATGATGACCAATGTTGTCGAAAAAGGCACAGGCAAACCCGCTCGTATTGCAGGTTATCGCATGGGTGGTAAGACGGGTACTGCTCAAAAAGCTTCAACATCTGGCGGCGGTTATGCCAATGCCAAAATTACCAGCTTTGTCGGTATTTTCCCATCCAAAGAACCGCGTTATGTGGTGCTAGCAGTGATCGATGAACCTATTGGCGCTGACGCTTTTGGTTCGACAGTGGCGGCTCCCATTGTCAAGACTGTCATCGAAGATATTATTGTCAATGAAGCTATTCCCCCTAGCCATCCCGAAGAAGTCACTTCCAAAGTGCCAACTCTTCCTGAGCCAACAGCGTCACCGCAAGATCCAGAGCCGACTCCAACAGCTAAACCAACTCCTTCTCGCGATCCATAAAGTTATAGCGGTTTGCGCTATTTATTTTGTGTGCCACAATAAAATCATATGTCTCAAGAGTAACCGCCGTGTTGACTACAGAAAATCTCGAAACTGGCGATCGCCTTTTATCTCCTTTAAAAAATCCAGCGCAAAATCCAAGCCAGACATGGCTATGGCGCGGCTACAAAATTCAATATTCTGTCACTGGGACAGGTACGCCCCTTGTGTTGATTCATGGATTCGGCGCATCGATCGGACATTGGAAAAAGAACATCCCCGCCTTTGCTGAAGCTGGTTATCAAGTATTTGCGATCGACTTGCTTGGCTTTGGTGGTTCAGCCAAACCCGCCCTAGCTTATTCCTTAGAGCTTTGGGAAGAACTGCTGCAAGATTTTCATCAAGAATTTATCTCTCAACCCGCCATATTTATCGGTAACTCGATCGGGGCTTTACTAGCTCTGATGGTGACAACTAATTCTCCTGAACGGGCGATCGCCGCCATACTGCTCAATGCCGCAGGTGGCTTAAATCATCGTCCTGAAGAGCTAAATTTACCATTGCGCTTGGTCATGGGTGCGTTTGCTAAGTTAGTTAGCTCTGAGGTGACGGGCAAGTTTGTGTTTAATCAGGTGCGTAAAAAGCGCAATATTCGTAACTCATTGCGTCAGGTTTATCGCAATCATCAGGCGATCGATGATGAGTTAGTAGATATGCTCTATCAACCATCCTGTGATGAAGGCGCACAGAAAGTTTTTGCTTCGATTTTGACTGCTCCTGCGGGACCTCGAACTGCTGATTTATTGGCAAAAGTAGACAAGCCTTTGCTGGTTTTGTGGGGTGATGCTGATCCTTGGACTCCGATTAATGGCGCGAAGGTTTATGAAGATGCGGGTAAGACTAAAGATATTCAGGTAATTCCGATTCCGAATACTGGGCATTGCCCCCATGACGATCGCCCTGAGATTGTGAATGCGCTGATGATTCATTGGTTGCAGAAGTTAATGTCGTGATTTATTCGCGCTCCCATTAATTTATCGCAGAATAAACGTAGGGGCGGAGCATTCCCGCAGGAATTTATAAATCTTCAAATAATCTTCTTTTGGGAATGCTCCGCCCAAAAACTCGCAACGCAGGGACAAATTGTCTCTACAAGCACAGAGGGCGAAGCATTTGCAAACAAGGTTTCTGTGATGGATTTTAAAATTGTGGCGCAAATGCTCAGCCCCTACAGTTCTGCTTTATGGGCGCGAATAATTCATGACACTAACGAAAATCGCTACACAATAGAATCTTATTTTTTTACAAGATTACTTCTATTCTTACGCCACTTGTTAAGTCCAAACACTACGCCAAGACCAACGACACCAAGCGAAGGCTCGAAGTCAAAGGGAACAGCCGCAGCAGCCGTCCCGTCAAACTGGACTTCCGAAAATCCTGTAAAAATTGCGCCATAGTTACTAGTAACTGTAAAGCGTACAAAAGATGCAGTAGCAGGGGAAAATGTAAATATTTCAGGGTTCTCTGGAGCAGAATTTGCACCAATAGCAAATTGGGTGGGCGCACCAGCTAGAGATGTGTAAGCCAAGCCATCAGTCGAGGTCAAGATGCTAACATCTCTAATTCCAATGCTATTAACATCATTATAATTCCAGAAACTGAAACCACTGAGGTTATAGCTTCCGCCAAGATTAAAGGTAATGTTTCCTGTTGTTGTGAATGTTGCGCCAGCCCAAGCATTCGAGACTGTTGCCGCATCATGAAGCCCTGTTAAACTGGGAATATTGCCTGGAAGTCCAACACCATTGACAGTATTTTGGATGTTCGTACCAACACGAGATCCCAGAGTAGTTGAGGCAGTGACACCTGTGATATTGATTGCCGACACGGGGCTAGCTGACAAAGACACAAAAGCTGCAAAAGCAGACACAGCAAGAGTTTTAGAAATTATGGGGGGGGGTGAACACAGGTTATTTCCTTGTAGGTTTTAGATATTTTTTATAATGCTTGTGCGTCTTCAATCTATTGAACATAGAGAGTTATCAAGACAATATTAAGGGAATTAACGCATAAAAATTTTATTTTTTAAAATCTTTTTTCACCCAATAAGTCTCGTCTAACGTGTACACACAAGTTATAAAACCTAGTCAAGTCAACAATTAATCGCCCCCTAGCCCCCAATTATGGTAGTCGCCCCCTAGCCCCCAATTATGGTAATCGCCCCCTAGCCCCCAATTATGGGGGAACAAGAAAATAAAATTCTCTCAAAGTCCCCCAGAATTGGGGGATTTAGGGGGCTTCGAGCAATCGAAACGTAGACAGTTAGAACTTGTGTGTACACGGTAGATAAATCTCTTAGGGGTTTAGCATTCGCGCTCTAATCGATAAATTGTCCCTGCGTTGGGAGATTTTGGACAAAGCATTCCCGAAGAAAGATTATCTGAAAATTTATAGGTTGTGGCGAGAATGCTCTGCCCCTACTGAACGTATTTTGGCTCTCTACTTCAAAAATAGAGGTATCGCTGCTTTGGCAGAAAATAGCAATTGGGAAGGAGTTCGCAAAGGTGTCAATGGTGGACTGAACGGCTGGGATCGCTTTATTGGTTTGATAAATAAAGCCAAGCAATACATCGTCTAGTTTTGTAGGGTGCGTTAATCAAATGTATCTCACTCAAATCTTTTTCATCCTAATTATTTGTGCGTTCCGCTAACACCCGCTACTGAACTAAATTCGACAACAAGATAATCCGTTGATTTTTAGTAATTGCTCAACTCAGAGCAAACAAGGATTTGAGGGGATTCAAAACCGCAAAAATAGACTCGAAAGTAGATAAACCTTGTCGCCTTCCAGTATTGACAATAGAACGAATCGCCGATCAAGACATACATCTAAATAACGTAGTCAGTTAAGACTGAGGCCGATCAACAGAGCTTCAAACTTTAGGCTCGAAGCTCTGTCTCTTTAGATCGGGGTTGCTAACATGGAAGAGGAATCATGACAATTTGGGCTTTCGCGACTCAATGATAGCAAGAGCCGCATCCACTTTGTCGGGAAAAATCACAACTAAACTGCTTTGAGTCGCGCTATCCAAGGCGGCGGCAATTGCTTCCGCTTCGTCAAGAATTGTAATACAGGGAATATTGGGATTAATTTCCTGCACGCCTTGACGTAACAAGTCGGCAACGACACGAGGGGCGCGACCACGCAAGTCTTTATCTTCTTTAATGAAAATTTGCCCAAACATATTGGCGGCAAGCTGTCCCAATTCGATAATGTCCTCATCGCGGCGATCGCCGGGTGCACCGATTACGCCGATCGCTTCACCTTCCCATTTCTGGATAAAATCAGCGATCGCCTTAAATCCCGCAGGATTGTGAGCATAATCAACCAACGCGTGGAATTTACCCAAATCGAATAAATTCATCCGCCCTGGGGTCTGTTCGCTAGAAGCCACAAAACTGGTCAAGCCTTGACGAATATGCTCGATCTGCACCTCTTGGGCGAAAGCCGCCAAACTTGCTGCTAAAGCATTTTGGATCATGAAAGCCGCCCGACCGCCGAGGGTCAAAGGCACATTTACGGCTTTTTCAATCCGCAGTTTCCAATCGCCTTTGACAATCGTTAAATAGCCGTCTTCATAAATTGCTGCTAGTCCACCTTCGGCAATGTGAGACTTAATTAGAGGATGATCGGGATTCATGCTGAAATAAGCGATTTTGGCTTCAACATCTTTTGCCATGGCTGAAACTAGCGGATCTTCAGCATTTAGAACCGCATAACCACTTGGTAAGGTGGTCTTGACGACTACGCTCTTGAGTCGAGCTAAGTCTTCGACCGTATCAATGTCGCCAATACCGAGGTGATCAGCTTGGACATTCATCACCACGCCGACATCATTGCCATCAAATCCCATGCCCGATCGCAGCAGTCCACCTCTAGCGGTTTCTAAAACTGCGACTTCGACCGTGGGATCGCGCAGGATCACTTGAGCGCTATGAGGTCCCGTGGTATCACCTTTTTCAACCAAACATTCACCGATATAAATGCCATCGGTGGTGGTGAAACCAACTCTTTTACCTGTCTGCTTAAAAATATGGGCGATCAGGCGGGTGGTCGTAGTTTTGCCATTTGTGCCAGTGATGGCAATGATCGGGATGCGCGATGGCGCTCCAGCAGGGAAGAGCATTTCGATCACGGGGGCGGCCACGTTGCGCGGTGTGCCAATGCTAGGCGCTGTATGCATTCTAAATCCGGGAGCAGCATTTACTTCCACGATCGCCCCATCAACTTGGCGCACGGGTCGAGAAATATCTTCAGTGACCATATCGATCCCCGCAATGTCCAGTCCGATAATACGGGCGACACGCTCGGCTAGCCAGATATTTTCGGGATGGATCTCGTCGGTGCGATCGACGGATACGCCACCTGTACTCAAGTTAGCTGTTGCCTTGAGATAGCAAACTTGATCTTTGGGAGGGATAGATTCTAGAGTAAAGCCTTGTCTGGCGAGAATATCCATGCTGGTGCGATCGATCTCGATGCGGGTCAAGACGTTATCATGACCATCGCCACGACGGGGATCTTGATTGGTAATTTCTATTAGTTGCGAAATTGATGACACGCCATCGCCCGTGACATTGGCAGGAACGCGCTCCGCAACGGCGACAAATTTACCATTGATCACCAATATGCGATGGTCGCGCCCCGTATGAAAACGCTCAATAATGACTTCTTCCGAGACTTCTTGCGCCATATCAAAGGCAGCGATCGCCTCTTTGACCGTCCTGACATCAATGGTAATCCCGCGTCCATGATTACCATTTAAGGGCTTAATCACAATCGGGAAACCACCAACTTCAGCGATCGCATCTTCTAAATATTTCGGCGATCGGATCGTAGTTCCCCTCGGCACTGGCACACCTGAGTCACGCAAAATCTGCTTGGTACCATCCTTATCACAGGCTAGCTCTACCGCTAAAATTCCTGTTTTATTAGATAAAGTCGCCTGAATGCGGCTTTGATGCACCCCATATCCAAGCTGAATCATGGCGCGACTGCCCAGCTCTAGCCAAGGAATTTTTCGGGCTTTCGCTTCCGCCACAATCGACTCAGTACTTGGTCCTAGCTGACCTTCAAGTCGAATATCTCTTAAGTCTTTTAGATCCTGTTGCAACTCATTGCTGGCATAGGTTTCCGTCTCCAAAATACTAGTGCAAATTCGCACCGCAGCACGGGCTGCATAGCGTCCTGCTTGCTCGGTTTGATATTCAAAGACGACTTGATAGATATTTTTTTCGACCGTGGGTCTAATTGCTCCAAAGTCTACTTTCATGCCGATATAGCCTTGCATCGCGATCGCAATATCTTTAACTATTTCCGCCAAAAAGTCAGCATCATTAAGATCTTGACGCTGAGCGATATCTTTCCCCGCTAAACTTGGCAAAACCTTACATAGGTTTTGATAAAAGCTAGTTCGTTGTACTTGAAAATCCTCCAGATCTAATCGCACAACTACAAGCTGATGTCGTTGGATACTCCAATAGTTTGGTCCACGTAATGTCTGGATTTTGAGAATTTTCATAGTCAAGCTTATTTAAAGGTGCATCTAAGTGCCTAAGTGTCTAGCGTCTAATCGTAGCGATCTTGTGGATCAACGTTTTGTATCAATTAAACCAAAATTAGATAGCTTAAAGATAATTAATAGAATATACCAATCGACACCAAAGTTAAGACCCAAAGCGCATAAAGTAAATGTGTTATTGGAGTGGCTCATCCGTATGTTGATGTGGAGTGAGATTCTCAATGCGACCGGGAATTGGCTTTTGGGTGGGTTGCAAACCTGACAACATTCGTGAAAGTTGTAAGCCATCAAGGACAGTCTTGGTTTCACGAATTTTGTGCCATACCGATCGCGCCATGAGCAAAGAATGTCCTTGACGCTGAGCCTGAATGCTTTCTAAATAATCTTCACGTTCAGGTTGATAATCCGCCGAAGATAGTTGCAAGCTAGCACCTTCGGGCGATTGCTTGAGTAAGATCTGGGCAATTTGGGAAGTTAGCTCAGGATAAAGCCATGTGTAAGCAGGGTGGACAGTGAGTTGACAATGATGAATCAGCTTTTCATCGGGGCGGCTGACGGTCGGGCGCTGCAACAGCAGATAGAAGTAACCGATCGCCGCTTTGCGTTGTG
The DNA here is from genome assembly GCA_031412945.1 of Cyanobacteria bacterium SOY_65_metabat_81. GTDB lineage: Bacteria > Cyanobacteriota > Cyanobacteriia > Pseudanabaenales > Pseudanabaenaceae > Pseudanabaena. The sequence continues at coordinate 15,189 of JANODY010000053.1, read as the reverse complement.
GCTCGTAGACATAGCCCGACACATCTTGTAAATGGTTAATTAGTAACGATCCATGATTAACCAGCTTGTCGATCGCTTTGGCTCGAAAATCATCAATATTCAGATCATAAACTTGGCGAATATGCGGTGGCATCGCAGCAGTATCCAGTTGATAAAGCAAGCTAGCATCGGCATTGCTGACAGGCATCAAATTTGGGAGATCGGGAGAATGTTGGGCAAGTTCTTGCAGCTTTTTCGAGTCAATTTCCCAATCTGTAAATTGGGCAAGCGGCTGAAACCCATTTTGACGATAGAGGGCGATCGTATCTTTTTGATTGATGTCAACTTGCAATACCCATGTCCGCGCTTCTAAACAAGACTCAAGGCAATAACGAATCAGTTGCGTGCCGACATGGTGCTGACCATTTTGGGCTTCGGGCAAGACCACAACGCGATCGATCTGCCAAGTGCTGCTGTTGTTGTTAAAAGGTGAAACTCGGATAAAGCCTTGAATGATCCCGTTGCACTCTGAGACGTAAGCCCGCACATAGGGATTTAGCAAGGTTTGCACAGGCGCAGGTAACCAACTTGCAAGTTGATGCAAGCTCACCTTTTGACGACTGCGACAACCACTAAGATCGCTGACTGCAATCTGTTCGAGGTCAGTCGGAGCGGCAAATCGCTGAATAAACTCGATGTCACGATGTTGTAGCGGACGGATCGTATTACCAAGCACAGGAAAGGATTGCATAACTGCTCGTCCTAGAAAAGAACTTTACGAAGCAAAAAAAAGGCGATCGATCGCTTAATTAGATTATAAACCGAAAAAGCAAAAGGGGACACAATGCGCCCCCCTTCTAGTTTTTTGGTTTTAACAAGAAAAAATCCGATGCTGGAGACTGGGCATCTGACGGCGAATTTGGTCGATGCGTGAGGGTTGGATTTCGGCGATCGCCACACCCGTGCGATCGCCAGCATCTGCCAACACAATTCCCCAAGGATCAACAATCATGGCATGACCATGAGAATGACGGCGCGGCGTGTGCATTCCCACCTGTGCGGGGGCGATCACATAACAAGTATTTTCAATGGCTCTGGCTTGTAATAAGACTTGCCAATGATCTTTACCTGTAAAAGCGGTAAACGCCGCAGGCACAAATAGCACATTTGCCCCTGCTTTTGACAAATGACGATATAGCTCAGGAAATCTCACGTCATAGCAAACTGACAGCCCCAAATTGCCATATTTGCCTGAATGATAGACAGGGGGTAACTCAGTTCCTGCCAGCACAGTCGCCGACTCCTGATAGTTATTACCATCGGGCAGATTGACATCAAACAAGTGCATCTTCTGATAACGAGCTAACTCTTCGCCTTCACGACCAATTAGCACAGCCGTGTTGTACATCTTGATCGGCGATGAATTATTAGGACTAGCGACAGGTACGGGAAATCCACCGCCAAGCAACAATATTTGGTAACGTTGGGCGATCGTAACTAAGAATTTTTCACTCTTTTCGGCAATTTCTACAGAAAGTCGAGTTTTCTCTACCTCGTCACCCAAAAAGGAAAAATTTTCAGGTAAACAAACTAATTCTGCACCGCGATTCACCGCCAGTTGAACTAAATCTTCTGCTTGAGCCAGATTTTTGTCTACATCCGAGACACTGGTCATTTGTACGGCTGCCGCCAAATAAGACTTCATCACAATCCTTAAAACTTTCCCACATAAATTCAGATGTGCCGTCAAGCACCTACTCTAGATTACCCTGCGATCGCCACTTTCACTAAGATATACGCCCTAAAGAAAAAAGACAGCTTAGTAGTACAGAGGCAATTTTAAAATTGCCTCTAGGTTTTATGTCAGCGCCAAGGGCTGTAATAGTTAGCCAAGTTTGCCAGTGATAATATAGGCAACCCGTTGACCAACATTAGTTGCATGATCAGCCATGCGTTCTAAATGATGAATAGCCAATACCATTAGCATTACTGGCTCCATGGGTTCGCCAAATAGCCTTTGAGCGGCAAGCAAGTTATAGATGTTTTTGTAGTCATCATCGACTGCATCATCCTTGGCTTTGATTTCTAAGCCAATATTTTCGTCAAGGTTTGCTAAAGCTTCTAAACTCATCGCAAGCATGGCTCGACATCGATTAGACATGACTTCTAGTTCACCCAAATAGCGTGAGGGATGGTAAGAAGATAATTTAATCGCGATTTCGCCAAGATTTTCGGCATAGTCTCCAATTCGTTCGATATCACGAACTAATTGCATCAAAGCACTCAATAATCTAAGATCGCGAGCAACAGGAGCTTGTAATGCGATTAAACTAATACAATCTAGCTCAATTTGACGATAAATCTGATCGATTTGTTTGTCTTGGACTTTGATACGGGTAGCTGAGTCAAGATCTCTCGCAAATAGGGCGGCATGAGCAAGCAGAAATGAGTTCTCAACTAGAGCGCCCATCCGCAGTGTGTCTTGTTCTACGCGCTGCAACTGACGCTCAAAGGCACTTCTGGTGTGTTTGTGAGTTTGATATGGGGTTTCGATCATGGATTACCCCTAAATTAAATGAGATAAAAAGAAAATAATATGTATTTTATAATGTGTATTTTATGTATTTCACATATTTCATACGCTTATTTTAATCATTTTAAGAATCCCCGTTGCAGAGAGCGCGGGGGGAATGTCAACGTTCCCGAATATTTTGCTACTTTTAAGCGACTTCCATCATATCTGGGTTACGATAAATTTGTTTTGCTTAATTAATCTAAACAATCTAACTAGGTTTTACCTGATATGTCAGATTTTAATCGCGGCATCATGAAATTCCAAGATGCCGACAGTCTATTATCAATTGTGTTGTCTAGCATTGTTGTTTTGAGTGCGATCGGATTCCTGCTCTGGTGGGGCTTCCAGACCGCTTACGTTTAGTATTTATTGCCAAAAAAAGCCAAAGTTTCGCATCGGTGCGACTTTGGCTTTTTTGGGAGAAATTTTTAATTGAAACCATACCAAAATATTCCGATCGCCGATTGTGGTGAACCGCTTGTGGCGATCGCCGATCAAATCACCAAAATCGATCCCCATCCATATATAGCTTTGGGCGCACCCTATGGCGATCGCTCGCCTTTTTTTGTGAGACAAGGAATTTTAGGCAGATTGCAGCGATCGCAAGCCTATTTACAAACCATCCGTCCCCATTGGCAGATTGCCGTATTTGACGCTTATCGCCCGATCCCCGTCCAGAAATTTATGGTAGATCACAGTTTCGCGCAGTTAGCAAAATCTAAAGGCTTAGAAAATAAAGTTCTCTCTGAAGAACAAACGAATTCACTCATGGCAGAAGTAATGAAGTTTTGGGCTATGCCTAGCCACGATCGCCAATGTCCACCGCCCCATAGTACAGGCGCAGCGATCGATGTCACTTTATTTGATGCTGAGCTTTTAGCCATAAATATGGGATCGCCGATTGACGAAATTAGCGATCGATCGTTGCCAAATTATTTTGAAAACTCCCTCGATCCTGTAGAAATCCAATTTCATGGCAATCGCCAATTATTAAACCAAGCCATGACCTATAGCGGATTTCAGAGACATCCCTATGAATGGTGGCACTTTTCCTATGGCGATCAACTTTGGGCTTGGTCGTCTGACGCGCAATTTGCCATTTATGGCGGCTGTTAGGATGAGCAACAGTGGCGATCGGGACGACTTGCAAATCTTATGTTCAAAGCTGCTGAATTTAATTAATAATACTTAATTAATCATTAAGACGGCTCTGTAATAAAAACCGCCTTTACTTGTCTCTTTTTAAATCCTTGTTAAGCTAAGCCCCCTGTAAATCATATGTCTAAAAAGTCCACAGTTATTTCTCCCTCGATCCTGTCTGCTGACTTTAGCCGCTTGGGTGACGACATTCGTGCAGTTGATGCGGCGGGTGCAGATTGGATTCACGTTGATGTGATGGACGGTCGTTTTGTCCCAAATATCACCATTGGACCATTGATCGTCTCGGCGATCCGTCCCGTTACTACTAAGATTTTAGATGTGCATTTGATGATTGCTGAGCCAGAAAGATATGTAGCTGACTTTGCTAAGGCTGGCGCAGATATCATCACCGTTCATGCTGAGCATACGGCTTGTCCTCACTTACATCGCAATCTTTGCCAAATCAAAGAACTTGGCAAACTCGCGGGTGTGTCCCTCAATCCTTCTACGCCCCTAAGCTTTATTGAGTATGTGCTGGATCTTTGCGATTTGGTATTGATCATGAGCGTCAACCCCGGCTTTGGTGGTCAGAGCTTTATTCCTAACGTCATTCCTAAAATCGTTAAGTTGCGTCAAATGTGTGACGATCGCGGACTTGATCCTTGGATTGAAGTTGATGGTGGGCTGAAGCCAAATAACACTTGGCAAGTTTTGGAGGCGGGTGCTAATGCGATCGTGGCTGGTTCAGCAGTATTTAATGCTCCTGATTATGCCAAAGCAATTACCGATATTCGCAACAGCAAGCGTCCTGAGTTAGTCACGGCATAAGTTTACGTCAGTTCGATAAAAGCGTCGCTACACCGATTTTTAAACGCCTGCGACAAAAAATGTAGAGGCAATTCATGAATTGCCTCTACATTTTTTAAAATTTTACGTCAGTTCGATACAAGCGAGAAGAACTATTTTTTGTCATTTGTGCCTCGCAAAGCGCAGTTAGGATTGACGAATTTGAAAATGTTGTTGCGGCGGCGGAAAACCTGATTCGCTCAAGCTTTCGCGAATTACGCGATTGGTGTCAAAGTAGACTTGCATGTAGTGAGTGTCGTTGCAGAAAGGACGCACTGCTAGCTCTACTCCCATTTGTGTGAAGTTAAGAATTTCAATTACAGGAGCAGGATTGCTCAGGACATTAGGAATATTGATGAGCCGTTCTCGAAGAACACACATGGCTTCATTGGGGTTCACGGAATGATCTAACAGCACCTTTATATCAACGCGCCGATATGGATTTGCGGAATAATTTTGGATATTGTCAGAAAAGAGTTTGTTATTACCGACAAATGTACGAACGTTGTCAGGCGTATCAATGGTCGTTACAAACAAGCCGATTTCGACAACTGTGCCTTTGATCCCGCCTGCCGAGATAAAGTTTCCGACTTGAAATGGGCGCAAGACAATCAGGAAAACCCCTGCGGCAAAGTTGGCGAGTAAGCCACTCCAAGCTACTCCGATCGCGATGCCTGCCGATGCTAAGAGGGCTGCAAATGAGGTGGTTTCAACGCCAAAGTAACCAAGAATGGCGACAACTAAAATTACATTTAATAATACTGACAGGCTAGAGATTAGGTAAGTAATCAGGGTGGGATCGATATGTTGAATCTTGAGGGAACGTGAAGAGATTTTGGTAACAATTTCGATCAGCTTACGACCAACAAACCAAATGATGATTGCCGAGATAACTTTAAATGCAGCAGCAGCAAGTAAATTTAAGTTAGTTGATAGAAGGTTCTGAATTGTGGCTGTATCCATTGAAGTTGAACTAAAATTTCTTTCCCATTTGCGCTAACATCGTCTCACAAGCTAGTGATGTCTCACAAGAAAAGCTAATTTTATGAGCAAACATCCTAAGCGCGATCGCCATATTGAAAGACCAGAACAAATATCTCGTGATTCTACTAAGGAGCGAATTGAGATGTTTTTTTGCTTAATGCCAGTATTTGGGCTGATCCCCTCGGCGATCGCTTTGGTGCGTCAGCGCAGTAGTCGCAAAGTATGTGATGTTAGTCAGGTGGCGATCGCCTTGATGATTGCTTGGGCGATCGCCTATGGCACGATGGGCGGCGTACCAACCGAGGGCGAAACTTTGCAAGTTACCACAGAACTGATTAAAGCCACTTTTAGTTCAGGATATTTTGGATTTTGTATGTATTTAATGTATCGGCTATATCGCCGTCAGGCGATCGCCTTACCTTGGTCAAAACGCGATCAAAAGCCTGATAATTAGAGCCGAAAGACACTTGACCCATCATGCCATTTAGACAATTCACTAGCAAATTTCATCGCGCTTTATTGATATATCTGACAACTCTAGGAATTGCTATCGGTCTGAATGCTTGCGCTAGCCCTAATAATGACAAAAAGCCTGAAGAAGTCAAGTCACCTGTTCCCATTTTTTTATTCATCCAAGCTTCTCCTGATGGTAAGACCATTGAGGGCATCGTGCCATCGGATCTGGTGGAGCAGTTTGGAAATTTAGATCGGGTGATTCAATCAATCCCAGTGGGGAGTAAATTTTCATTGGTGCAGTTTGGCAAGCCCTTAGGTATGTTTCAGGTCACTGCGGTGCGAGGATCTGAGGCTTTTGGAGCGATCGCCAGTTTTAAGGTGCAAACTCCCAATGACAAAGATCAGCAAGATCAAAAAATTAAAGCGCTTGACCCTGCGATATTGCGACAACCAAATTTAACGATTGTGGCAAGCGATCGCCTTAATGCTAATAGCGATCGCCCTTACTTTTTTAACTGCCCCAGCAAAATTCAGCCCCTCGTACTAGATAAATCACGCAATTTATTTATAAAACTAGGCGCAAATCAAACCGCAACAAACCAAGTGGCGATCGCCTCGTTAGTTTGTGCCGATCTTGATGACGACAATCAGCCTGAGATCATCGCAGGGCTGCGCCTCGATAATGTAATTCGTCCTGCGGGATTTGATGCTCAAGTTTGGAGAGAGTTTTTGTCGCGTCCGGCCTTAGAGCGCCAAGAGTACAGCATGTTAGTGATGTTAAAAAAATCTGGCTCTGATTGGAGCGTTGAGCCAATTTTGACGCATACGCGAGCGCTTTCTTACATTAATGACAGCGTGAGTAGTTATGCCCTTTACGGGCTTCAGGAAATAAATGGCGATCGCTATCCTGAAATTATTGTCCAAGAAATTGGTTTGAATTCCCTTGATATGCGGGTATTTACACCCATTGTGGACACGCAAGGCAAGTGGCAATGGCGCAATTATTATCAAAATCAGCGATCGCTAAACATCGTTCAATAAAAAATATTTTTGTTGCTGTAAATCATTTTAAAGACGTGGATAAATTGTAACAATAACGAAAATTATCTATCTGCTTATATCAAGAGGGCATATTAAGAGGACATATTAAGAGATTCTGCTAGTACTAAAAGCTGATAGCCAGAAAGCTCGTCATAGAGTTAGCATATAGCCAAGTCTAATTTGATTAAACCTCTATTTTCTTTGCTACTTTTTTTGACCAAGCAGCATCCATTTAAAAGTTTTTCCTGCTCGCAGAAATCCCTTTTTATGACGGCTAAACTTGAAATGGTATATAAAAGTAACAAAAGCAGTAAGGTTTATCAAGGTCATTTCTATTCAGGATCAAAACTAAAATTAGAAATTTATTCTAAGATGACTAGGTTCTTAGATTTGCTACCTAACAATTCAAAATTTTCTGAAACTGAGTTAGCTAATGTTCATTTCTGATAGCGAATTTTCTATTTACTTCTGGGGCGTGCGCGGAAGTATTGCCACCCCCGGACCAAGCACGGTACGCTACGGTGGCAATACGCCCTGCGTAGAAATGCGCTGTCAAGGTAAGCGGATTGTTTTCGATGGGGGAACTGGAATCAGAGTTTTGGGTCAGGAATTGTTGAAATTGATGCCTGTTGAGGCAAGCATTTTCTTTACCCATAGCCATTGGGATCATGTGCAAGGTTTCCCATTTTTTACACCCGCTTTTATCAAGGGTAATCTATTCAAAATCTACGGAAAAATTGCTCCCACTGGAGCAACGATACAGGATCGCCTAGAAGAGCAAATGCATCATCCTAATTTTCCTGTGCCTTTGGGGGTAATGGCTTCATGTCTCAAGTTTTTTGATATTGAAGTGCCAGATGTGATTGATATTGGCAACGGAGTAACAGTCGAGACAGGAATGCTCAATCATCCGGGAGAGGCGACGGGCTATCGAGTCACTTGCGGCGATCGCGTGGCAGTTTATGCTACTGATACTGAGCATTATCGCGATCGCCTTGACCAAAATCTGCTCCATTTAGCGCGTGATGCCGATGTTTTGATTATGGATGCCACCTATTCTGATGAAGAATATTCGTCAAGTGTATCCCCAAAAGAAGGTTGGGGGCATTCGACATGGCAAGAGGCGATTAAGGTTGCCGAAGCCGCTAATGTCAAAACTCTCGTCATTTTTCATCACGATCCTTTGCATAGTGACGATTATCTCGATGAGGTTGGCAGGTTAGCTAATGCTAAGTTTGGCGGGGCGGTGATGGCAAGGGAAGGAATGCAAATTTCTATTCCGATTCGGGCAAAACCTTTGGTTAGAGTCTAGGATTTTTTGTCAAGCATTGGGGAAAACCACGATAAAATCATTATCAGTTGCAACAATTTATTTACAAATCCCGATCGCATGATTTTCCCTGAGTATTCTGACTTTATTGAGCTATCTAGAAATGGTAAGGGCAACTTTGTGCCTGTGTATATGGAATTGGTTGCCGATCTCGATACCCCCGTTTCAGCTTGGTATCGTGTTTGTCAAGGTCAACCCTATAGCTTTTTGTTGGAGTCAGTCGAGGGCGGCGAGAGGCTAGGGCGTTATAGTTTGTTGGGTTGCGATCCTTTATGGGTACTCGAAGCAAGGGGCGATCGCACCACTCAGACCTTTCGGGATGGCACGGTCAAGAATTTTATTGGTAATCCGTTTCAACATTTAAACGATTGTCTTGCGCCGATTCATCCTGTGCATTTGCCCGAATTGCCGCCGAGTCTGGGGGGACTATTTGGCTACTGGGGCTATGAATTAATTAATTGGATCGAGCCGAAAGTGCCTGTTTATCCTTGCCAAGAAGACGATACGCCTGATGGGGTGTGGATGCAGGTGGATAGCTTGCTGGTCTTCGATCAGGTAAAACGCAAAATTTGGGCGATCGCCTATGCTGATTTGAGTAACGGTCAAGCTCCTGAAACAGCTTATAAATCAGCTTGCGATCGCCTCACGGTATTGGTGGATAAATTGCGATCGCCCCTCGATCGCCAAAAAACTGCTATTACTTGGACAAATCCGCGCACCCAGCCACCTGTAAGCTACACAAGTAATGTCACTCGCGAGAAATTCTGTCAAGCCGTGGAGCAAGGCAAAGACCATATCAAAGCTGGCGATGTGTTCCAAGTCGTGCTTTCACAAAGACTGACCACTGAGTTTAAAGGCGAGCCATTTAGTTTGTATCGTTCTCTGCGCGTGGTCAATCCTTCGCCCTATATGGCGTTTTTTAATTTTAAAAATTGGCAGCTAATTGGCTCTAGCCCTGAAATCATGGTCAAAGCTGAAGCGATCGATGGAGTCTCCCGCACGGTCTTGCGCCCGATCGCAGGGACTCGCCCTAGAGGTGCAACACCTGCGGAAGATGCCGAATTAGCCAAGGATTTGCTGGCTGATCCTAAAGAAGTTGCCGAACATGTGATGCTGGTCGATTTAGGGCGCAACGATCTGGGTCGGGTTTGCAAAAGCGGCACGGTCAAGGTCGATGAGTTGATGTCGATTGAGCTTTATTCCCATGTGATGCATATTGTCAGCAATGTGATCGGTGAAATTCGTCCTGAAAAAACGGCTTGGGATCTGCTACAGGCTTGCTTCCCTGCGGGGACAGTTAGCGGTGCGCCCAAAATCAGGGCGATGGATATTATTCATAATCTAGAAGGCGATCGGCGTGGCACTTACGCTGGAGCCTATGGCTATTATGATTTTGAAGGTCAATTGAATACGGCGATCACCATTCGGACGATGGTAACTAAGGATGGAACGGCGAGTGTCCAAGCGGGCGCGGGTGTAGTTGCTGATTCTGATCCTGAGAAGGAGTATCAAGAGACGCTCAATAAGGCAAAGGGCATGTTGGAGTCATTGCGCTGTTTGGGATAGAAACGTAGGGGCAATTCATGAATTGCCCCTACGTTTAATATAAAACCTGAATTCCCCCCGCTACGCGGCTACCGTGTACACACAAGTCTAACTGTCTACGTTTCGATTGATCTAAGCCCCCTAAATCCCCCAATTCTGGGAAACTTTGAAAGAATTTTATTTTCTTGTCCCCCCAGAATTGGGGGCTAGGGGGCGATTAATTGTTGACTTGACTAGGTTTTATGGCTTGTGTGTACACAGTAGCCGCTACGCGGGGGGATTCAGGTTTTATATTCTGTTTTTTAATTATGCCAAGCTAGTTAGATGAACTGCGATCGCGATTTCATCACCTTCATAGAGATTCAAATCAATAAAGTTCCCTTCCACAACTTCACCATCAATCAGCATCTGCTTCACCTCACTATGATTAACCACAGTCAGAGATAGAAGCTTACCGCGAAACTTGCGCTGAGCCGTAAAACCTGACCATGCACTAGGGATTTTAGGATTGATGATCATGCCCGTAAATGTGGGTTGAAATCCTAAAATATAATCAACCCCAATGCGTAACATCCAAACGGCTGTCCCCGTCAGCCATGAATGACTTGCCTGTCCTTGAGTGACATGATCGGGGCTAGTTACATATTCAGGATAAACATAGGGTTCTGTTTCAAAGCGATCGCACTTTTCATCGGTCGCCTGTGACGAATTAATTGGCATCATGCGCCGATAGATTTCCCAACCAAATTCCGTATCGCCATTTAGGAGCGAAGCCAACACAAACCAAGCCGAAGCATGATTAAAGACTGCGCCATTTTCTTTTTTGCCAGCCACACAACGACTGATTAAGCCAATTGTGTCATCTATTTCCGTAAAAGATGGCGCGACAATCTGCATTCCAAAAGGTGTAGCCAGATGTTCGCGGCTGCTTGCCATAGCGCGATCGGCACGATCTTTGGGTGCTAGTTCGGAAATTACCGCCCATGATTGCGCGTTCAAAAAGATTTTGCCTTGAGTCGCCGAAGATACGCCAATCGGTTCGCCATTGTCACGGAAGGCGCGTAAATACCATTCTCCATCCCAACAAATATCATTGGTGACTTTACGCAAACGCTCGTAGAAGTTTTGGAATTTCTCTAGAGATTGGCGATCGCCTTGATGTTCGCAAATGGGCAAAGATTTATTCAACACATAGCCCAAAAAGAACGCGCCCCAAGTGGTTTCGCCCTTGCCCTGTGAGCCAACATGGTCGAGGGTATCATTCCAATCTCCTGTAAAAATACGCGGCATTCCCTTCTCACCTGTATTGGCGATCGCAAAATCTAGCGCTCTCACCAAATGCTCATAGACAGTTCCTTCACTATCATCATGGTAGGGAACAACTTCTGCTAAAATCGAAAAATCGCCAGTTTCCTTGAGATATTCGACAATGCCAAAGGGAATCCAAAGCGGAGTATCAGAATGGTTAGTGCGCTCGCCTGTATTTGTCAGTACAAAATAATTATGTAAAGTCGAACCATCCTTAAATTGGAAGTTCAGCGCTTTGATCAATCTCTCTCGCACTCGCGCAGGATCGACCATCACCACACCGAGAATGTCCTGAAAGCGATCGCGCATTCCTGTCCCAAATAGCAATCCGCCGTGATAATAGCCCGAATTTCGTGCCATATCAAAAGTGACCGCCGCCTGATACTGATTCCAGACATTGATCATCGCGTTAAATGCTGCATCAGGAGTTTGCACCTGCACACAAGATAAATGCTGATCCCATTTTTGCTTGAGTTGATTAAATTGGCGATCGACCACTTCCACAATCTTGCCCCCCTTTACAAGGGGGGTAGGGGGGATCTCTTTCGCCGCAATCTCCAACACCACCGCAAAATCAACAGTTCCATTTGCCTCTAAAGAAATCTTCGATTGCAAAGCCACCACAGGATCACCCGCCGTAATCTCTGTATTCTTCATCACTCCACTTTCCACAGCCACAGGATTCGCTTCCGATCGCCATCTCCCGATAAAAGTATCAAGACTGCTATCAAAACCCGAAATGGGTAAACTTTGAGAGAAATAAATTTGATACTTCCAATCAATATTGGGCTGCTTAACCGAAACTCCCTTATTCAATACCCAATAGCGCCGAGTGGCGACCAATGCTTGTAAATCGCGATCGAAATGAATATCGGTGAAATGCTTGTCATTTGGTTGATTAATCTGATCATTGAGCGCGTTCCCCATCAACAATTCTAAAAAAGAATAAATCTCTAAATCTCGCGACTGTCCCGAAAGTTCCGTCAACTTCACGCTCCAAATTTCGGCATTTGTATCTGTCGGCACAAAGTAAGTAATTTCGCCACGAATTCCATTAATCTCAGTGGTGATTTTGGTATAGCCCTGTCCATGACGGCATTCATAAAAGTCATACTCAAGATCAATTGTCGGAGCCCAACTGAGCGACCAATATCTCCCTGTCGCCGCATCCTTAACCATCACATAACGCCCAGGGCGATCCCAAGGAAGACAGTTATAGCGCATCCGACTAATGCGGTTATCGCGGGGTGACTCTAAGAAGCTAAAACCACCGCCTGTATGGGAAATCAGCCCTACATATTGGCTATTCCACATGTAGTTAAACCAAGGGCGCGGGGTGCGCGGATCTGTAATCACAAATTCGCGATAATCTTCGGTGTAATAGCCATATTGATTTGCGATCGCCACGATTTAAAATATTCCTATAGTTGATAGATATGATACATTGAACCATAGACTGTATATATAATAATCCGAAATGATTCTTTTATAGACAAGGGACTTAAGCCCCTTGGACAGTAGGATTTGAATTGGTTGAAATACGTTAGTAGGGCTTAAAGTTAACATGCTTTTAATCACAGTTGGGACAGAACAATATCAATTTAATGCTTTAATGCATTGGATAGAAATACTGATCAAATACCAGCTAATTAAAGAAGAAGTAGTCGTAGAATATGGCTTTTCGACATATTTTCCTGATGGTTCTAGAGCTTATCGAAAACTAGCTCCACCAGATTTTTTAAATTTTGTTGATCGGGCTAGTTTAATCATCAGTCATTGCGATGAAGGTACTGCTCAATTATTAGAAGACAAAGATACGCCCTATGTTCTTGTCCCTCGATTACAAAGATTTCGAGAGTATATTGATAATCATCAAATGGAAGTTGCTGATGACTTTGAACGTCGAGGTATTGCGATCGCCCGATCGCCAGGAGATTTAGTCAAATTCATCAAATTACAACAGACCTCAGAAGTATCTCCTAGAGTTGACGAAACGCAATTGTGTGAATATCTACTTGAACGATATCCATCTCAAAGATTAATGCTGATATGTGCTTCAGGCGGATACTTTCGCTATATGCAAAGCTTGAAAGCCTTTTGGGAAAATTATAGCGATCGCTTTTGGATATCTATTCAGACTAGTACCACTGAGCGAGAAATAGAGGACAGTCATCGATATTGGGCGCATATTCTTATCAAAGATAAATTGCTAAATTTTATTCGCAATTTACAACTAGCTTTTAAAGTAATTCCTCGCCACAAACCAGACTTAGTTATCTCCACTGGTTCAGGATTTTCTATTCCATTTTTGTTAATTTCTAAATGGTTTTGCCATAGTAAAATCGTTTATATAGAATCCAAGACAAGATTTCAAGACATTAGCTTTTCAGCTTGGTTATTAATGAAATTACAAGCTCTTGATCTGGTTGTGGTTAGAAGTAAAGCGGTCGCCAAGCGTTATCCTCAGTCGGTATATATTCCTGTCAGTAACAGCATCATAAATAACCTAAACGATCCGATTAGAGATTACAAACAAGCATCAGTAGTGACCTTTGATGAGGTTGCTTTTATCTTTAGTCCCGAAAGATTGGAGTTCTCCACCGCTAGAGAATTCTTGAGTGATTTTCAAAGCATTTGTAACACTGATGAGTTTTATAAAAAGATTGTAATCGATATGAGTCATACTACTTTTATGGATGGCGCAGGACTAGGTGCTTTAACAAATTGCCTGAAATTAGCCACTTTAAATGAGACTGAATTAGTCCTTTGGAGTGTTAGTGAAGCGGTGAACTCTTTGATTTCTTTATCTTCGTTGAGTCGATTATTTGTAACTGAGCCAAATACTAATACTTTTCGATTTTCTGACTTAACCCAAAAGAATAGAGTTAGCAATATTACTACCTTTGGTTTATTTTTATTTCGTACTCAAAATTTATTTAAGCGGATTCCTATACTTAGACTTTTTTATCCATTACTAAAGTTTTTCTTTCCTGCGATCGACATCGATCCGGGTGTGCCTGTTCATCCTTCCGTTCGCGATCCGATTAAAAGACTAATCGATATAATTGGAGCTTTAGTTGGATTGTTCTTTACAACTATTTTGTTTGTCCCGATCGCGATCGTCATCATATCTGAAAGTAAAGGCGGAATCTTGTTTGGACAAACTCGTTGTGGATTGCTGAGTAAGCCTTTTCGTATTTGGAAATTTCGATCTATGGTCAAAAATGCAGAACAGCTAAAGACAAAAGTTGAAAACCAAATTGGAGCAACCCGATCGCCATCGTCTGCATATCAGCCAAAAAATTCAGCGATAAATATAGAAATTAATGATCAAATTAATGCTCAAATTAACGATAGCGCTAATCACAAATTCTTTAAAAATACAACTGATCCTCGCGTAACTAAAATCGGCAAATTCTTGCGAAAGACCAGCCTTGATGAATTTCCGCAGTTTTGGAATGTCTTGATTGGCGATATGAGTTTGGTTGGCACTCGTCCACCGACTTTCAATGAAATCAATTCCTATGAGTTGGAACTTGAATATCAAGATGAGCGCTATACCGAATGGAATCGACTAGACGTAAGACCGGGAATCACGGGAGTATGGCAAGTAAATGGTCGCTCTAATGTCAGAAGTTTTGCAGAAGTGGTGAACTTTGATATGGAATATCGTAAAAATTGGAGTATTTGGTATGACCTTAAACTAATTTTACAAACTATTTTGGTTCTATTTGACAGAAAAAATAAAGCTGTCTAAAAAATCACTTTGCACCACTACCTTGTATTCTTTTAATCACTGATGTTACCGTGGAAGGAAAATCGCCCTGCTCTCCACTTTTGGGAGCTACCGTGTACACACAAGTCATAAAACCCAGTCAAGTCAACAATTAATCGCCCCCTAGCCCCCAATTCTGGGGGAACAAGAAAATAAAATTCTTTCAAAGTCCCCCAGAATTGGGGGATTTAGGGGGCTTAGATCCATTGC
>JANODY010000052.1:0-9044 GCA_031412945.1 Cyanobacteria bacterium SOY_65_metabat_81 | reverse complement strand
ATCTAACTTTTGCTAAGGCTATTGGCACAACTGCCAACAAAATCGGCAATTTAACAACGAGTGCTGGCACAACTACATTTAACAGCACCGTAAATGCTGCGACTTTGACTACAACTGGAAATACAACACTAAATGGCAATGTCACCACAACAGGAAATCAGACTTATAATGGCGAAGTTACTCTAACTAATCCAGTTCAAGCAACTACGACTAATAGCCCGATCGCATTCAACAGCACAGTTAATGGAAATCAAGCTCTAATCGCCAATGCTGGAGCAGGGAATATCACTTTCGCTAGTGCAGTTGGAGTAGGAAATCTCACTGCCAATAGCACGGGTACAACTAGATTTAACAGCACCGTAAATGCTGCAAGTTTGACCACAAATGGTGGCACAACTGAACTAAATGGCAATGTCACCACAACTGGCGAACAAACTTACAATGCTGCTGTTAAGTTGACTAGTGCTGTTCAAGCAAGCACGACTAATAATGCGATCGCTTTCAAAAGCACAGTTGATGGAACTCAAGATTTAACTGTCAGTACAGGCACAGAAAATATCACTTTTGGTAATGCAGTCGGTAGCCCAACCGCTTTTCTAGGTAATTTGACTGCCAACAGCACAGGCACTACCAGATTTAACAGCACCGTAAATGCTGCGAGTTTGACCACAAATGTGGATGGTAGAACAGAACTAAATGGCAATGTCACCACGACAGGCGCACAAACTTATAACGATGCAGTTAGCTTGACTGGGAATACCGATCGCACCTTGTTATCAAATAGTAGCTCCATTGCATTTTTTAATAATCTCCAAGCGAATGCAGTCAACTTAACTTTGCGTGGTCAGGAAATTGATTTCAATGGGCTTGTCAGTGGTATAGGTAATCTAGTTTTTGAGAATGCTAATCCTAATCGGGCGATCGCGTTGGGTGGATTAACAAATAATGCAGATTCACTAACCTTGACCACCAAAGATTTAACCGCCATCAGTAATCAAGGCTTGATTAACAACCGATTTGCATCAGTTACTATTGGCAATACAACCTCCACCGCTAACGTAAATATTGACGCGAGTGGAGCTAGTTTTAATACGCCAAATACAACCATTCAGGCTGGCGCGATCGCCATTAATGGAACTATTGCTAATGCGGGTAATCTAAACCTAAGATCACCTCAGACTAAACTTGGCGGCGATCTTAATACGAGCAGTGGTAATGGCAACATTTTGGTAACAGATTTGGTAACAGGCGCGATATCTTTGCAAGGTGCAGCGCGTATTGTTAGCGCTGGTACAGGCAACATTACATTCAATCAGAGTGTTACTGGGGCAACCAACCTAACTGCTAATGCTACTCAAATCAATCTTGGTGGCAATGTCAACACGCTAAATAGCGATCAGGTTTATAACGCTTTAGTTTCTCTAGGCAATGATTTAACGTTTACAGGAAACAACCTGTCATTTAATAACAAACTTGATGCTAATACGCGATCGCTAACTGTCAATGCCCAAAATACGATCACTAGCCAAGCGATCGAATCTCAGGGGAAGAATATTTCCCTATCTAGTAGTAATAGCAATATCAATACAGGTGCTATCACCACAGGTGCTAACAATGTGATCAAAGGTGGAGATTTAACGATTTCTACGAAACAGAATTCTGTAACGACATTGGCGATTAATACTTCTGGAACTCAGCAAGGCGGTAATGTCACGATCAAAAATTCTGATGTTACGGGTTTGCCGATCGCCAGTATCAGCACTGGCAATATTTCAACCAACGGAAGTCTGCAAGGTGGCAATGTAGATTTGCTAGCCAGCAATAACATCACAACAGGGGCGATCGGCACAAGCTCAACTTCAGGCAACGGTGGAAATGTAACTCTTAATTCCCCAAGCTTAACAGTAAGCTTTATTAATACCAATGGCGGAAGTGTTGGCGGAAGTGTTAGTGTTGGTACCAATGATGCTTTCTTAGGTAAGTTTTTAGTCAATGGTAGCTTTAAGGATATCAGGGACATCGTATCTAGCATCTCCACCGCAGGAAGTGTAATTGGAGGAGGTATCAACATCAAACTGCTTGGAAATAATGTGCCATTTACCGTTGGCGGTCAAGCTAATATATTGAAATCGTCAAGCAATGGGACATTGGAGAATATAACTAGTGGTTCTGTTACCGTGCCAAAAGCAACATATTTCTATAACTTTAGTAACGGTAACACCCAAATTATCAGTGGCAATGGCGAAGATCCATCATCACGCGCTGGTATCGCAGGTGTCGTTGCGGGTGTGCAATCGAGACGTATTGATACAATTAACACCATCGAAGATCTGGTAGAAGCGAGTGAACAAAGGCTAAGTGAAGAATTTGGACAAATTGGAATTCGCGATCGCAAGAAAACGTTTAAAGATATTCAAGACGAAATTATCTTTCTAGAAGACAAAATCACCAAGTCCCCAACTGCCGTGCTTTATCTAAGTTATCAAAAAGTCGGGCGGACTGTTGACAGTGAGATCTCTTTGTCCAGAGCTTTGATAACCAGAACAACTTCTGCAAAGTCGTCAATTCTACCAAATCTTCCCATTCCAAATCTCATAAGTCTTGTCGATGCTTTTGAGACTGCTGTAAAAGACCAAGCATCTAATTCGACCCAATATCTAAGAGCTTCTCAAGATCTGTATGATGCTATCTTTACTGAAGATTTGAAAGATCAGCTTAAAGGGCTGAACAACCAAGGCGTGAAAAATCTCATCATTGTGGCTGAAGAAAATCTACGGGGAATTCCATATGCCGCATTAAATGACGGCAAGGAATATCTGATTGAAAAATATCGTATATCTATATTACCTAGTTTTTCCTTGTCAAATTTCTCAGAATCTAAACCTCCAGTCCCAATTTCAAGCAAGCAAGTTTTAGCTATGGGGGCTTCGCAATTTCCAAAATTCCCAATATTAGATCCATTGAACAATGTGCCTTCGGAGCTACAGCGAGTTACTCAAGGAGAAAAGTATTATTTAAATGACGATTTTACCGTAAAGAATTTGGTTCAAATTCGTCAGCAGTTCAAGCAGTCCATTTTACACATTGCAACTCACGCTGTTATTAATCCAGAGGCTCTTGATAAAGCAGGCATCTATTTTGGCGATGAAAAACTCTCTCTAGAAATTGATACATTAAAAAGTCTTCAGATTGGAGTAGACAATAATGGTACTTCCAAAGTAGCGTTGCTGGTATTGAGCTCTTGTGATGGCGCTGTTGACTCACCTAAAGCTCAACTGGGCTTTGCAGGGCTAGCTCGTATAGTTGGGGTGAACTCTGTAGTTGCGCCCCTGTGGCAAGTCGCAGATGAGAGTACACCACTTTTGATGGATGACTTTTATAAACAATTGCGTGATGGCACACTTAAGTCAGAAGCTTTACGACAAGCGCAGATCTCATTGCTTAGAGGCAAGAAGGCATTTTCTCATCCATTTTTCTGGGCTCCATTTACTTTGGTTGGTAATCCTTAAATAGTTTGAGGGTTGCCAATGTTCATGTGCTGATGGCGATCGCCCTTAGCCACTAATTAACGTAAGTTCTGGTTAATTTAAAAATGGTTTCTGATTTTGAAACGCTTAACCAGAACTGCTGTTAATTATAAAAAATTATAAAAACTAATAGACAAACCAATTTTTCTTTATTATTCTTAACAAGCGATCGCAATTTGGGGCGAAAACTACCCATAAACCATGCACTGGTCGTAAAATAGTCATCTACATAGGCGTATAAACTTTAATTTATCAGCACCCACTCCACCACTAGAATCTAAGAAAATATCACAAGACTATGGTAGCTACCCCCTCTAAACCCGATGTAAGCCAGTCAAACCAAAAGGTTAACGGGACTGGCCGACGCGATAGTATTTTGACCCCGCGCTTCTATACGACCGACTTTGAAGCAATGGCGAAGATGGACATCTTCGACCTAAAGCCAGACTATGAGGCGATCCTCGAAGAATTTAAGTTTGACTATAATCGCCGCCACTTTGTCAGGGGCGCTGAGTTTAACCAGTCTTGGGATCATATTGATCCTGAAGTGAGAGAACATTTTCGGGTGTTTCTAGAAGGATCTTGCACTTCAGAATTTTCAGGCTTTCTGCTTTATAAAGAAATCGCCGTCAAAATCAAGGACAAAAATCCTTTGATGGCAGAAATTTTTAGCTTGATGAGTCGTGATGAAGCGCGTCATGCAGGTTTTCTGAATAAGGCGATGCCAGATTTCGATCTGCAACTCGACCTTTCGACATTATCTAAAACCAAGAAATATACTTACTTCGCACCGAAGTTTATTTTTTACGCCACTTATCTATCAGAAAAGATCGGCTATTGGCGCTACATCAAAATCCATCAACATTTCCTTGCTCATCCAGAATATCGTCTTTATCCAATCTTCAATTTCTTTGAAAATTGGTGTCAAGATGAGAGCCGTCATGGAGATTTCTGTAGTTTGCTTCTGCGTAGCGATGCAAAAAATATCAATGGATTACAAGCAAATCTTTGGAGTAAGTTCTTCTTGCTGTCTGTGTTTGCAACCATGTATCTAAATGATATTTGTGTCCGCAATGAGTTTTATGAGTCCATCGGTATGGATACTAGAAAGTATGTCGATGAAGTTCTCCGCGAAACCAATCGCGATGCCGCCAAGGCTTTTCCTGTGATGATCGACATGGAAAATCCTAAGTTCTGGAGCTGTCTCAAAAAGTGTGAAGAGAATAATGTCAAGTTGGTCAAGATTGATGAATCAAAATCGCCTGAGTGGTTGAAGAAAATTCAAAAGCTGCCTTATCTTGCAAATAATGCGGTGCAGTTTTTGACAATGTATTTACAGCCGTCTATTCCTACTCCAAAGGGAGTAGTTCTCTAAAAGACAACAGAGGAGGGAGCGCTCCCTCCTCTGTTGTGACGCAAAGCGCCGCTATCAATGTTCTGGGATTGAAAATTGCTGCTGTTTTAGAGGCATATCGCGTAAGTTATGTTGAGACAAAAAATCAGCTTTTATCTCGACGACGTTGCCACTCCCATCGGCAAATTAATCAATATATCGATCGCATGTCTTGTGCTTGGATCTGCTGCTAGTTTTGTCGCGCAAACTTACGATATTTCTGAAATTACTCGCGACAGACTTAATCTTCTAGATGACATTATTCTGGGCGTGTTTGTATTTGAATATTTTCTACGTCTCTTGTGTACTGAGCAGAAACTCAAACACCTATTTAGTCTCTATGCGATCATCGATCTGTTAGCAATTTTGCCTTTCTTTTTGGGGGCGATCGATGTGACATTTATTCGGTTATTGCGTTGGTTTCGGATCTTACGGCTTATTCGGTTAGTGGAATCGCGATCGCTATTTGCCAATAAGACTGAAGATATTGCGATTTTATTTAGGATTATATTTACATTATTTGCGATCGTGTTTGTCTTTTCAGGTTTAGTTTACCAAATCGAACATGCCAGCAATCCTAAGTTTCATAACTTTCTTGATGCTTTCTATTTCTCTATTTTTACGATGACGACCGTGGGCTACAGTGATGTTATGCCTCAATCTGATGCTGGAAAATTGACCACAGTTTTGATGGTGCTTACGGGCATCGCCCTAATTCCTGTGCAGTTAGGAGAACTATTTAAGCGATTGATTAAGACCGCAAATCAAAGCGATCGCGTGAATCATGACATTCAGCACAATGGCGATGAAATTAGGAAAGAGTTGATTTGTTCTGGTTGCGGATTGTCAATGCATGATGTTGATGCTCAATTTTGCAAGGCATGTGGAACTAGACTTGCAGATTACAGCGCTTTGCCCTCAAACCTAAACCAATAAAAATTTTAAAAGTGTTACGAAGCAACGCTTTTAAAATTCTTATTGCTTGAATTTAAGCGACTAAAGCATCAAGTTTACCTTGGTGATCTAAATCGTGAATAGCGTCACAGCCGCCGATATGTTGGTCGTCAATAAAAATCTGAGGTACAGAACGCTTACCGTCAGAACCTCTTGCCACCATTGCCGATCGCGCAGCATCATCACCATCGATGACATATTCGGTATACTTTACGCCTTTTTTGTCGAGCAGATGTTTAGCCCTTATACAAAAAGGACACATACGCCATGTATAGATTTCAACTTTTGCCATAATAATTTTTTGAATTTATTTGATTCACCTAATCCACTTTAACAAATCGATAAAGGAGAAGTATGAGCAGAGCGAAGCTCTGCTCATACTTCTTTGCTTTTAATTCCGATCGCTAGTCGCATGTACACAGTGGCTAATGCATTTGCGTCCCCGACATTGCCGGGGAATAAAACGACGGGCAAATCAGGGAAACGTGGATGATCTTCGGGAGTTTTTACCACCGAACAACCAGCTAAAATCTGTCCTAAAAGCCTCGCTGTCGGTAGATTTAGCCCTGTGCTTAAAACATCGTTGGATGTGATTCCACCTTTGCTAATCAAAAAACCAATATCTGGGGGTAAACCCTGCACGATCGCCATCAACAGCGCCGAGACTGATTGTCCGAAAGCTAAGCGAGTTGCGATATCTGCAAATTCCAACTCCTTGCGGCTAGTAAACACAACCGCAGTTTTACCTGCTGCATGAGCTTGCTGAACTTGGACTAAGGCTTCTTGACAGAGTATGTCTGACTGAGAACTAGTGTCGCTGAGTAGCCGAGAAACATCAATCTCGACGGGGACGGTGTTGGGCGCTTTGAGCAGATTTTCTAGCTGTTCCGTAGTTTTTTTGACATGAGAACCGACGATCACCACACCCGCTTTGGGCGATCGCATGTACTTTGACATCTCCTCGGCGGCGATCGGCTGCGGCGGCAACTTGGCAAGAGCAGTCAACAAACTGGCGGCGCTACGAAATAAAAAGCGCTTTCCTGTCGCCGCGATCGCCAAAATGTCAGCCGCAAACTGATTAAGATCGGCTTGATTTTCGGCATCGACGACACCGCATTGATTGTCATGCATCTTAGCTAAGCGCTGACGGCTACCCGAACGAATGTCACCTAACAAAAAGCGTTCTACCTGTGCCGAGGCAATCTTGCCTTTGGTTTTCTCTTCGACATAATCAGGCAAATAGCTGTATTTATAGCCAAAAACCGAATCCTTAGCAAATTCAGTTTCATGGACGGGCGTTGGTACACCGTTGACCACTAAATAATGCACACTTGACTTGGTAAAGCGCCCACCTTCAAAAAATGCTGGCACTAAAAAATGTGCGTCAAAATCCCCTAATTCTTCGGCGATCGCGTCAGTCTCAATGGGGTAATGTCCGCGCAGGGTCGAGTCTGAGCGACTGACGATCATAAATTCATGAATACCCTCGGCGGCGATCGCAGGTTTGAGATTACGACAAACTTCGCGAGTCACCTTAGCCGCATCTTCAGGCGTAAGCGATCGCGTATTGGTCAGCACAAACATGATCGGCGAAGCATCTGCGAGTCCGATGCGTAAAGTCTCAACATCCCACCGAGTCAGCAATAGGCAGCTATGCACAGTTTGCGAACCTGTTGGATCGTCATCTAGAACAATAATTTTGGGTTGTCGGGAAGAAGTGACTGCCATTGCTTTGATTTTGCTAATTGACAATAGTTTACAGCCCTTTGCGCTTCGCAGATTTGTTAAGGTATGTATACTAATTAGACCATCTACAACTGCCAAGACTTTAACTATGTTGCAACAATCTTCCCGTTATACGACGACTTGGGTGGATACGGTGAATAAGGTCAAGTCTGAGGCATGGAATATTCTTGCAAAGCCTTTAGCGACTCCTTTTTTTGAATGGGAATGGCTCTCAAATCTAGAGTCTTCAGGATGTGCGATCGCCCAACAGGGATGGCTACCCAGTCACCTTTTAGTATGGCAAGGCGAGACATTAGTGGCGGCTGCGCCTTTATATCTCAAAGGACATAGCCAAGGCGAGTTTGTGTTTGACCATCAATGGGCAGATTTGTCCCATCGATTGGGAATTAAGTATTATCCAAAATTATTGGGCATGGCTCCATTCACGCCTGCGGTGGGCTATCGCTTTTTGGTGCATCCTGATTTAAGCGAATCGGGGGAAGAATTATCAAAAATTTATGATCTGATGGTTGCCGAGATCGATCGCTTGTGCGATCGCTATCAGATGTCAGGCTGCAACTTTTTATATGTCGATCCTGAATGGAAGAATGAATTAGAGACGCGGGGCTTCACAACATGGATGCATCACAGTTATGTTTGGGAAAATCAAGAATTTACCGATTTTGATGATTATCTCAAAAACTTTAATGCCAATCAGCGCCGCAATATTAAGCGCGAACGCAAATCCGTTGAAAGCACTGGCATTACGATGCGGGTCTATACGGGTGAAGATATTCCCCATAATTTTTATGGCTACATGTATGAACTATATAATGACCATTGCAATAAATTTTGGGGCGGCAGCAAGTATCTAAACCGCAAATTTTTTGAAAATTTAGCCCAGTGTTTTCGCGATCGCCTTGTGTTTGTGGCGGGAGAAGTGGAAGATCATCCGCAACCCTTAGGGATGTCCTTCTGCATTCGCAAAGACGATCAACTGTATGGACGCTATTGGGGAAGTGTGCAAGAAATAGATTGTTTGCATTTTAATGCTTGTTACTATAAACCGATAGAATGGGCGATCGCCGAAGGAATTAAGCGCTTCGATCCCGGCGCGGGCGGACAACACAAGAAGAGACGCGGGTTTCCTGCAACTCCAAATTACAGCTTGCACCGCTTCTATCGCGATCGGCTCAAACAAATTCTGATTCCTCATATAAATGAAGTAAATACTTACGAAGCGCAACAAATTCAAGCAATTAATAACGAGCTTCCCTTTGATTTTGCGCCACCTGATTTACATGTATAGCAGTCCTAAATCATTTATGAGAAAAATAGGGCTTCGACACTTCGACAAGCTCAGTGCATCGCTTCGCTCAGCCAGCGTATATCGTTGGCTGAGCGCGATGTCCTGAGCTTGTCGAAGGGAAGTCGAAGCCTCTCAC
>JANODY010000051.1:0-8278 GCA_031412945.1 Cyanobacteria bacterium SOY_65_metabat_81 | reverse complement strand
TCTCTGACCGATTGGTAGCCTTGTTCACTAGCCTTGATAATGCATCTTCTCAAATCTTCTGAATATGCTGCTCCCATTTTTCACCTTTAACTCTTTTTCCATTTTACTCCCTGTCCGTACTTTCTTGCAAACTGCGATATCTGGTGAAGTATAGTATAGTAGTCGAGCTAGTTTGTAGAGGCGAAAATGACAGAGTTACTTACACCTCAATCTCTCTATGATCAAGATATTTTGCTTTGGGTCGAAGATACGGTCGCTAAGTTGAAAGCCCATGATTTTGGAAATTTAGATTTGGAAAATTTAATTGAGGAGATAGATACTTTGGGGAAAAGTCAGCGTAATGCGATCAGAAGTCTGTTAAGAAGATTGATTGAGCATTTACTGAAACGCTGTTATGTTCCATTACCCGAATGTTAGGGACGAGCGATTTAATAATGTACCAAAAAAGTAAATCTGGAAATCTGAGGCTTCGTTAACTTAGTGGTACTTTATTTTTCCGCTCGTCCCTTATGTTGGCTGGCAAAAAGAAATTAGAGCTTTTCGTAATGATATCAAAGATATTCTAGAAGATGCTCCTAGTTTAAAAAATCAAATCTCTGAAATTTTGCCCAAGGTATTTGAGAATGCTCTTGCTTCGATGAGAGAAGAATATCCACAAGTAAGTTTTCCTAATTTTTGGCTTGAGAATTGTGATGTTAATGACATCCTAAATCGGAACTTTTGGGAAAATAGCTAACCGCGATCGCTAATCACACTGTTTTTCAGGCAAATATTAGATTACTGCTTACTACTTATTAAATCGCGTGATTTCGTTGGCGGCGATCGCTGAGCATTATGGAAGTTTGCAGTAATGGTTAAGAAGGTCAAGCAGCCCAAACAGGCTAGAGAGGTTCCATCTCCCAGTAATCAAGCTATCCAATTACATACTGGAATTTTGAATCAATCGCACAGCGAACAACTGCTGCAAATTCGGCACTGTCCAAAATGGCATTTTCTAGAATCTCTTTTGCATCCTTTGCTAACTCTTGAAATTCTTGGTCATTTGGTCTTTGCATGGCTAACAACAAAACTTGATTTAATCCCCGTAATGGTTGCAGCTTTTCGAGTCTTGCTTCTGGTAAAGCCCGATCATTAAGTTTTAGTGAATCAATTGTAATTTGTCCTCTCTGGCTTCCTTTAATCGCATAAGCAATCACGCCTCTAAATCCGATAAAATCTTCAGGATTTTCTTTCCCAAAATCAATAAATAACGGTTGCTCCTGCTCAATTTTTTCTTTGTGGTTAGTAGCTCTCTCAAGCGGGTCTTGTAGTGGAAATAAGTTTTGTTTATGTCTTTGGTTGCAACCAGTACAGGCAAGATAGAGATTTTCCCATTCATAAGCCAGCCAGTAGTAAGCTGGATATTTTAGAGCTTCGCCATTTGCTTGTTTGTAGGCTTGTTTCGGACGAAAATGCTCAACATCGCCATCAGTTCCGATTAATCGTTCGCAAAAGCAACATTTTTGATGTTGTGCTTGCATTAGCGCTTGCTTGACAGTTTTATGACCATAGATATTTCTATCAAATTCAAACTTTTTTGTCCCCGTTTCATAGGCTGATGGATTACGAGAATATGAGGTGCAATGCGATCGCCGTTTTTGTTTGCCATCTATAGCAAGTTTTTCTGGTGGCGTTTTGGGTTTGTGAATCCGAATCACTCAACTGCCTCCGTCACAGATTTGTCTAATAATTTGGCGGCACGGCGAATAATATCCATAGCTTTGATATCTTCGGAAGTTTCGGCAGTGGGCAAAGTTCCGATTTGTGCTTCTAATTCTTTTAATTCTGCTTTATCAGCTTTTGTAAGCTTTGATTTGGTGAGAATTTCTTGTCTACGAGATAGCAAAGGTTCAATCTTCGCAGGTCGTGCCGATGGCATTTCAAAAACACTGGTCAGAACTTGATCGACTCGCCAGTTATCAATAATTTCTGGATTGTTATCAATTACTACGCGATCGCCTTCTCGTCTTAACAAGACAATATTGGCATCCTGTGCAGCTTGCACCACTAGCGGACTATGGGCGGTAACAATAAATTGTGTATTCGGAAATCTCTCAGTCAGAAATTCCATGATTGTCCTTTGCCATTGTGGATGCATATGCAAGTCAATTTCATCAACTAAAACAATCGCTGGTTCAGCAAGTGGATCTTCGCTATCAGGATAACGTTTAAACAATCTCACAGCTAAATCGACCATCCAAGCGATCGTGGTGCGATATCCCAACCCCAAGCTAGATAAGCGTACCCATCCATAAGGTGTTGAAAATTCTGCTCTAGGTCTAGGATAGATTTCATCTGCTGGAGTGATACGAATATCCTTTATGTCTGGCAAAATTCGTTTTAGAACTTCTATCATGCGATCAAATTCCTTCCTAAGACGAACGTGGATTTCCCCAGAAGAAGATTTAATTGCATAATCAGTTTGTAGTAACCATTCTTCTGCATTAATGAGCGTTGCATTATCAGAAAAAAGACTTGCTGAGTTAAGTGATAAATTACTATCTCCTAAATAAGATTCTCCAATTTTGCGGGTTGCACCATAACCATAGCAAATTAATCCACTTGATGACTCTCCACCACCCTCGCGTCCTTTCCCAACAAAAACAAAACTGAAACTCATTGCGATTGGAATTTGGGAATATTTTAGTTTTATTTGACGAAGGTCACTAAGAGCATATTTACTAACATAATTAACACGAATTCCCGCAGTATCAATACTATTTTCAATATCAACCAATTCTTCCCATACATCCCATAAACTACGAGAGGCAGCTAGTATAGGCATATAAGGTTTATTCTTTTGAGTCGAAGAATATCTCGTCATTTCCATTCCCGCCAAACATCTTAAAATGGTTGTTTTCCCAACTCCATTATTTCCTAGAATAACAGTCCACTGAGCAGGATAGCCATTACTATCACAAAGGTTCAGCTTTTGCCGTTCTTTAAAGCAAAGAACATTTCTTATATCCAAAGCAAGTAAATATGTAGGCGGAACTTTGTTTTTTGAAGCCGCAGTTTTACGTCTGGTTGTAGCTTTCTTTGGCTGGTTGGTCATGACTTTTGAGTGAGAAAACCTGTGCGCGAACTAACTATCTAGTATTGGTATATTAACAGATGCTCGATCTAGTAGAAAAATGATGTCTAAAAAATAGGATTGTAATATTGAAAAATTGGCTTTGCCTTCCTCGTATCCAGCTTAGGCATCAAAAAGCCCACCACCAGACCCAAATCCGTCACCAACTCTGTCGCCCAAGCGATCGAAACCCGTCCCGAACTAGCCAAAGGATCAACAGGCGGATTCGCAACCATAAACGCTAACTTTCGTGCATAGTCCCCATGCGGCTGATGATAAACCTTGGCTACCAGTTCAGGTCTAATCCGCACTGTATAGATATTTGCCTCACCACCCGATCCAATCGGTGACTTTAAGAAAATGTAACTTTTATCCATGTTGTTTTTATTAAATACTCTCAGGTAATTAGGTCAGCAAAAGAAACCTGTAAATGCCCAGATCCCCGACTTTTTCTAGGCAAGCAAAGACAATTTGCAAATTCACAAAAAAAGTCGGGGATCTTAATCTTTGCTTTTTAAGTTTTCTTATGCCTAGCTACTTAACGCTGGCGCAACTATATCTCCCAAAATTTCGCCACTGCCTTTCATGACACCAAAAGCAGAACGTTGATTTTGAATTGGCTCAACCTCATCAACATTAGGAAAGTCTTCATCAATGTCTTCTAGAGTTGCTAATAATTGCAGTAAAGCCCCTTTCTTGAATGGCTCAATAATTAGCCGATCGCCATCTTTGCGAATCACCACATCATTACTAGTCATTTCAAAAGCATGAGGGATATTCAGTGTTTGGTTACGCCCATTATGAAACAGTCGTACTTGATATTGAGGAACCATAGTTTTTGCCTCATCTATTTACAGTAAAAGCTCGTTTTTAGTATAGCGCTATTGACTTGATAATGAAGCTAGTATCAAATATCAAAAATTTGTGATGGCGTTAACTTCAATTCGGGAAATAGCAAGGACTTAATCACCTCATCGCCTCGATAAACTATTTCTTCATACAGCCCATCTACGAGCAGTAAAACGGTCACCTTGCGATCGCTAAAATCAATAATCCAATATTCAGGAATCTCGATCGCATTGTATTCTGCACGTTTCTTGCGGTAGTCAATATTGCGCGTACTATCACTGACGATCTCCACAACTAATAAAGGAACAGAATCCGTTAATACCGCTTCCCGAAATCGCATATCTTGCCACTGATCCGATGTAATCACCACCACATCAGGGACTCGACAAGTGATTTTGCCACGAACTAGCCCCGTTTGTACCGCAATCAAATCCTGCTTAGAAATCAATGGCAACTGCAAACGCTGAATCTCAGAACGGAAAGAGTCATTGAGAAATTCACTCATGCCGCCATGAAGTCCTGTCGGTTGTGCCATTGCCACTAACTCTCCATTAACTAACTCATAGCGCGTATCGGTTCCATCATCGTAAGCAAGATATTCCGCAAGTGACAGCAAAGGACTGGCAACAATCATGACTGAATCCTCCTAAATCGATAAGTTAGCAGCACATATTCACTCATTTTATAACAACCCGCTTGGTAATGCAGCCAACAGCAAAGTCAAATCATCATCGGTGCGATCGCAAACTCTCGGCGATCGCACTGATGAATGTATGACACTAAGAATAGTAGTGTGATACTATTGAGAGAAACCAAGGCAAGTTAAAAAACAACTAAGTTTAACTAAAAGATGCAAACTTCACAAGTTCAGAGATCGGGAACGATAAAAGTTAGCAAGTCCGAAAATCCACGAGACTTATACGAGCATCAAAACCAAGCTATTCAAGCGCTTGACAAAAAAAATTCAGCGCCATTTAGGGGGTTGTTAGTTTTGCCTACGGGTGGCGGTAAGACTTTGACCGCAGTTCACTGGATGCTTAAAAATTTTATCGATAAGGGACAAAAAGTTCTGTGGATCGCTCACCGTCACGAATTACTCAATCAAGCTCTTGATACTGTAAAAAACAGTGCCTACTATTCAACAGTTCAGAACGTCAAACAATTTAGATATCGTATTATCTCTGGACATTCTAAACACGATATTCCAGCCAATATTAAATCTACTGATGACATCATTATTGCGAGTAAAGATAGTCTGAACAGTGGCTTAATTTATCTGTTAGAAAATTGGGTTAATCATGCTGAGTCAATTCTATTAGTGATCGATGAAGCTCACCACGCATCTGCGAAGACCTATCGCAAGTTAATTGAGAGTATTGAAAAAAACTTTACAGATCGAAAAAAAAGTAAAAATTTTAAGATGCTAGGCTTAACAGCTACACCTTTCCGAACTGAAGAAGGCGAGGCGGGGCTTTTAAAAAAGGTGTTTCCAGATGACATCATTTTTTCTGAACATTTAAGAACGCTGATCAATAGAGGTATTCTTGCTGAACCTATATTTGAAAGTTTAAAAACAAAACAAAACTTTTATCATGAGTTATCTGATAGAGATATCAAATCGATTGAAGCATTTGATAAAATCCCCAGTGATGTTGCCAGCAAGATTGCAAAGTCAAATATTCGCAATGGACAAATTGTCGATCATTATATTAATAATAGAGATAAATACAAGCCATTATTGGTTTTTGCTATCGATGTAGTCCATGCCATTGCATTAAATGCCCTTTTTAACAGTAAAGGAGTTGAATCAGATTTTGTCGTTGCTGATATTAGCAGTATGATTACTGGCGCTAAGCGTTCCCCTCAAGAAAATACCAATATAATCAATAAATTCAGAAATGGGAATCTGGAAGTATTAATTAATGTTGAGATGTTGACAGAAGGAACGGATCTACCTAACATTCAAACAGTCTTCTTGACTCGCCCCACTACTTCCACGATTTTAATGACTCAAATGATCGGCAGGGCTTTGCGTGGAACTAGAGCAGGAGGCGCGGATAAGGCTTATATTGTAACATTTATCGATGATTGGGAAAATAAAATCAATTGGGTAAATCCTGAAAAACTGCATATTGAAGAAGATGCCGAATTTATTGATCGAGACAAAGAGACAGCTAAGAAAATAGCTCGATTGATATCGATTGACAAAATCGAAGAATTTGCCAAAATCATGGATAGTTCAATAGATACAACTGACCTAGAAAAATTAGATTTTCTCAAGCGTATTCCTATTGGTATTTATAGATTTTCAATTCTTGAACCTTGTAAATCAGGGGAATCTGTCCCTCGAAATTATGACGTGCTTCTATACGATGAAACAGAAGAAGCTTACGATAATTTTATCAACGATTTAGAGGCTATATTCAAACTGATTGATGCAGATGATCGGGAAGTATTATCAGAGGGTGAACTTGAATATTTATTAAATATTATTAAAGATAAATATCTCCCAAATGCTCAATCACTTCTTGCATACAGGGATGACGATGTAATTAATATTCTCCGATTTTATGCTCAAAAGCAAATTAGACCAGAATTTTTAGCTTTTAGGGAAAGAAGAAAATGTAATTTAGCGATCGTTGCTAAACATATTTATGACAACGATTTGGGAGATAGAGCTACAGATGCTTACATTGATTCACTTTGGAATGATGAGAAATTATTTTGGCAAGTTCTTTTTGGTTCCAAGCTAAACTTTGTAAAGCAGTTAGATATTGAAAGATATAAATTTAAAGGATATTATGGCAACCAGATCTCAGAACTTCCAGTATTAGTTCCCGATGATGTACCACTCGAAGATCTTACTTTAAATGAAATTAAAGAAAGAGATCCTTTCGAGTACAGAAAAATCAAAGATGCTGTCTTTGCTAAATACTCGGCTGATGGTTTTATTTGGTGCGCTGTGAGTAAATTCAAAAGCCAAAGCCGTAATGACTTTCAGATTGACCACATTAAACCGATCTCTCAAGGTGGTAAAACAGTGCTAAACAATCTTCAAGTTCTGTCACGAAAAGCTCATGTAGAGAAAACAACACTGGAGAATAAGAACAGATTGCTCAAAACTATGACAAGTAACATTTCTTGCCCAAGATGTAATCATATCAATGCTATTGATTGTTCTAAAAATTCTACTACCTGTAGCAGATGTGGCTGCTTCATCAACCTTGCTGCAAGACAAAATGAAATTAAATTTAATTGATCAAACAGAATTAAATATTAAAGAACTCATCAAAGACTTTATATGCAAAATGACACTCGCTGGAAACAACGCTTTTATAACTATCAAAAAGCACTTGTACAACTTACTAAATTTATTGTAAAAGGTGAGCTAAGCGAACTAGAAGAACAAGGAATAATTAAAGCCTTCGAGTACACCTACGAACTCGCATGGAATGTGATTAAAGACTACTACGAAGAACAAGGAGAAGTTAGCATCCAAGGCAGTCGCGATGCCCTACGGTTAGCCTTTCAACGTGGCTTAATTACCGATGGCGACAACTGGATGCAGATGATCAAAAGTAGAATTGCCTCAGTACATACCTATAACCTCGAAGTAGCCCAACAAATCAACCAAGACATTCATGATATCTACTTTCAGCTATTTATCGAACTAAAAGAAAAAATGGAGTCCCTATGAATCAGTTTGGACTAAAACCAGAAGTAATTACCCAGATTAATCAGATTTTTGCTGAATATCCCGAAATTAGCAAAGCAATTCTCTATGGTTCTCGCGCTAAGGGAAATTATAAAAATGGCTCTGACATTGACTTAACCTTGATTAGCGATCGGCTCAATCATCGGCAACTACTCCAAATCCAAAATCAAATTGATGACTTACTTTTACCCTATTCCGTAGATTTATCCATCTTTAGCACAATCGATAATTTACACCTAATCGAACATATTAATAGAGTAGGAATTACTTTCTATGAGAGAACTACGTCTACAGCCACGTTGATCGGAATTGCGCCTTCATAGAGGGCTTCTTGGCTTTGACAATCGTTTCATTTGCCCTTGTGAACTGGCAGAAAACTTCAGTGTTTGATATGGCATCACGGGCGATCTATTTGTGACACGCACTAATTCTAAACCAGCCAATTTTCCACAACCAAATTTGGGTACTGGTTCCGCCTGATGAGAGTTGAAAAAGACTGCTGAGAGACGAATACAGAAATTTGGCGATCCATCCGAATGCCAGAGGATTCCAAGGAAGAAGGCTAGAAGCCCGATTCTCTCGCTCAAGATCTCTCAAACCTA
>JANODY010000050.1:0-11488 GCA_031412945.1 Cyanobacteria bacterium SOY_65_metabat_81 | reverse complement strand
TACTCGTCAAGAACTAGATCAAGCTATCACTGATGCATTTAATACCGTCACCAAGAAGGATCTTTTGGGATGGTTTTCTCATTGTGATGCCATGACCGTTCTCATTTAATTCTGTCCTCACTATCTTGAAAACCGCGATATCTCTTGAAGCCAAATCTTCCATTTACCTTTTCACCTTTGATATCTGACAAAATCACCACCTTATATTCACCGACCAATTTACTCGGTAGATTTGCTCCGTAATGCTTGCCATCAGCACCATATTCTAGCTCTAAAGTCTTTTGAGTACCATCAGGCAACTGAACTTGAGCCATTACCTTTGCATCAGGAATTGCTTCATGATTATCGCCCTTTTGCAAATAGAAGTCCAGATGGATACTGTCTGCTTCTATCAATGGTACAAACTCTAAATGGTAAATTCCTGATTCAATCACTTGTCCCCCCTGATTAGGAGCGCTATTGTGAGTTGCCGATTTTGCCATGCTAGGAGAAGCATTAGCTTTAGGAGTCGCAACGGACTTAGCTACTGGGGCTGGACTTGTTGTACTGGTTGTTGTTGTTGGACTGGTAGTTGTTGGGGTACTGTTACCACAAGCTCCTAATAATGCTAAACAAGCAAGGCTCAAACTAAATAAGAATGGTTGAAATAATTGCATAAATTTCCTTAAGTAATTTGAGTTGAAAATTAATAGAGCGAAAGGTGACTTATCCTATAGCAGTCCTAAATCATTTATGAGAAGAACAGGGCTTCGACTTCGCTCAGCCAACGATATACGCACGCTGGCTGAGCGAAGCGATGCACTGAGCTTGTCGAAGTGTCAAAGCCTCTCACAACTCATTTAGGATTGCTATATTTAGCCATTTCTCCCGTTCTGGGAGAAATGGCTGGGGGATGAGGGCAATTAGGTTTAGGTATAAGGTACTTCCCAAACTGGGAATACAAAGCTGGTAAAACCAGTAAGGTCAGGGCGGTAGAGGTGAACAGCCCACCCAGAACCACAATTGATAATGGTTGTAATAACTCCTTCCCAGCACCACCTGCTACTACTAGCGGCGCTAATCCTAATGCGGAAGTAAATGCAGTCATCAGAATCGCGTTAAGTCGTTCCATTGAGCCTTGAATCAACAAGTCTCTCAGGGGCATTCCCGATGCAAATTTGGTATTGTAGTTATCGACTAACAATAAACCATTGCGAGTAGCAACCCCAAACAAGGTCACAAATCCGACTAATGAAGCGATCGACAAAACTCCTCCCGTTAGGGCGACAGCAATCACGCCGCCCACTAAGGCTAAAGGTAGATTAATCATAATCATCAATGTCGATGCGACGGATTTCACCGAAAGATACATGATTACGGTGATGGCAACAAAAGCGATCGCACTAAACAGCAAAATATTCTGAGATGCTCTTCCTTCAGCTTCAAATTGTCCTGCATATTGAATGTAGTAACCCGTAGGGATTTGGATCTGGGCTTTGACTTTTGCCTGAATATCACTGACTACAGATCGCAAATCTCGCCCCTGTGCATTGGCTGCAACCACTAGTAATCGAGAGACATTCTCGCGGTTAATTGTATTGGCTCCCTTCCCATCGATCAGTTTTGCCACTTGAGCTAATGGAATTTTATTGCCATCGGATGTATCAACCATTAAATTAGCGATCGCATCTAGGCTTTGACGGGCTTCAGGCTTCAGCCATACGACTAGATCAAAAGTTTGCTGCTGCTCTAACACTTGAGAAACTACCTTTCCATTCAGAGCCGTTTCAATCGTTTCCGAAAGCTTCCCAATCGTTAATCCATACCTTGCCGCCGCCATGCGATCGAATTTAATCTGAACTTGTTCCACAGGAATCTGTGGTTCCAGTTGTAGATCGACTACACCTTCAACCGATCGCATCACATCATTTACCTGCTGCCCAAGTATCCGCAGTTGCGCTAAATCCGCACCAAATATTTTGACAGCGATCGCACTTCTCACCCCTGACAACACTTCATCCATCCGATGCGAAATAAATCCCCCCACATTAGGAGCCGCACCAATTACTTTGGCAAACTCTTGGCGCAATAAGTCGATACTGGCTTTACGATCTTTCAGCCCAATTTCACTCAACTCCACATCAATATGTGCCAAGTTCACCCCTGCGGCATCGGCATCACCTTCTGCTCTTCCAGAACGCACTTGAATATTTTGGAAGTTGGGATTGTCTTTTAGCTTATTCTCTATCACTGAACCTGCGCTATTGGTTGCTTCTAGAGAGGAGCCTGGGTAGAGCAGTAATGTATTAACTAGAGACTGCTCCTGAAATTCTGGCAAAAAGATGCGCCCAAAGGATGGAACCACGATCGCGGATAGTAGTATGCTTGCTGCTGCGATACCAATGATTATCTGCGATCGGCGCATCGCAAATTTGATTAGTGGTAAATATAGCTTTTTGAAAAATCGCGCTACCCAAGGTTCACGTTCGGGTAAATGTCCGTGAGGCAGCAAAATTGCACAGAGAGCAGGCGTAACCGTGAGCGCCACAAAGCTAGATGCTAATACTGCGGCTAAGTACCCCAAACCCATCGGAATAAAAATGCTCCCTTCGACACCCGTGAGCGCAAAGATCGGCGAAAAGACGACAATCGTGATAATCGTTGCCCCAAATACGGAATCGCGTACTTCCTGACAACCATCAAAAACCACATCTAAAACTGGTCGGGGATTGTCGGAATGTTTATTTTCGCGTAGACATCGGTAAACATTTTCGGCATCAACGATCGCATCATCCACCGCCGAACCAATCGCCACCGCTAAACCACCTAAGGTCATCGTGTTTAAGCCTTGTCCTAGCCAGTTGAGTGCTAACACGCCGATCAACAAAGACAAAGGCAAAGCTGCTAAACATACGGCTAAATTCCGCCAATTCATCAAAAACGGAATCAAAACCAAAGCCACAATAATACTGCCTTCGATTAAGGCTTCCTTTACATTTTCAATCGATGCATCAATGTAAGCTTCTTGACGGAAAGTAGTTTCAACTTGAATACTTGTGGGAAATCCTGCTTTTAAGTCATTCATGGCGGCTTCTACGGCACGGGTGACGGTGGGCGTATCCGCTTGCGGCTGTTTATTGATGATTGCGACAACTGCCTTCTGAGTATTTACACTGGCATCCCCACGCTTCACCGCCGCCCCAATTCTTATATCGGCGACATCGCTAACTCTTACAGGCACACCGTTACGAGCTTTAATTACTGATTGTTTGAGATCTTCAATATCCTCAATGCGCCCAATACCGCGAATCAATTTTTCGCGATCGGGTGTAATCAAATATCCCCCCGCAGCATTCACATTTGCTGCCGCCACTGCATCAGATACATCCTGAAGTGAGACGTTAAAGGCTTGTAATTTTTCAGGAGCAACAAGCACTTGATATTGACGCACATCACCACCAAAAACAATGACCTGCGCTACTCCTGATACTGCTAACAATCGATTAGTGACTTGCCAATCCACAAGTCGCCGAGTTTCCATTAAGTCATTATTTTTCGATGTAAACGCATAGGTAAGAATTGTGCCGATTGGCGAACTAATGGGAGCAATTTGTGGAGTCGCCACCGATGCTGGCAATTTACTCCGAGCAGACTGTAATCGTTCCGTTACCAACTGTCTAGCTTGATAAATATCAGTTCCCCAATTAAAAATTACGCGCACAACAGAGATGCTAGCTGCACTCGAAGAACGCACCGCACTAACGCCAGCCGTGCCGTTAATTGCACTCTCAATGGGCAATGTCACCAGTGATTCCACTTCTTCGGGCGCTAATCCTGCGGCTTCAGTTTGAATTTCAACTTGCGGTGGTGCAAAGGGGGGAAATACATCCAAAGGCATTTGGACAATAGTCCGAAATATCCAAATACTCAGAATCATCGCTCCGACAATCACCAACCAACGGCGGGCGATCGCCCATTTTATGATGTCACTTAGCATGGTGATTCGATTATTACAGCAGATTAAAGGTTAAACTATAATGCCATAGAATTATGAAACCACTATGAAATTAGAGCGGCGATAGGCGATCGCTATTACTGTGAGTCGTGATTTTTAGGCGATCGCTACTCCCTTCCCACTAAAGAAATAGACATATAAAACCAAGAATTAGCGTTGCGGCGCAACGTCTAGTTTTTCACTGGGAAGGGAGTAGTAGACAACTACAATAATAAATTCGCGCAAGGAATGCCACTCAAAGAGGCGATCGTCAAAGTTGGCGTTGCAAGTTTTACACTGGTATCGTTGCCGCGCAGGTTGTGTTTTATCTTTCCCTCGCTTTATTACCTCTGAGCCTTTACATTTTGGACAGCATACTCCTGCGCATCTGACGCACTGTTTCGTAGCATTTTGCGTCATCGATCAGATGGGTTAAGTTTAGGCTCAGCATAGCGATCGTCGCTTATAAATTTCGATACAATATTAGCAGTTTCTTCCTTTGGTTCACCTCCCCGAATCACTTATTGAACCAACCATTTTGGCATAACGACAGTTAACTAACGGGCAGGGATACCCCATCAATATAACGCAACGCGCCAAGAAAAGCCCTGAAATCCAGAAAACACGTCAACCCCACTAAGTATAAATACTTGTTCATATAAATTTAATGACAAATAATTAATGATTATTTGCTCTAAGATAAATCTGTGACGAATTGGGCTTTCGATCTTAGAAATGATTGAATTTTCGTCAACTGAACATAACTTAGGAAGAAAAATTATCTGCCACTGAACGTATATGGATAAATATGTATACTTGCATTTTGAGGATCTTGCTTAGCGTGTTGTTATATATTGAAAGGGTAGCTGCCCGTTAGTTAAACGTTCATTGATCTTTGGGTTTAATAATTTCTTGAACAACCCTATGACTTATAATTGTCAATAGGCAGCTTAGACTTCAGCCAATCCTTCACGACAGTTTCCACGGGAATCGCCTGACTATCGACTTGATAATTCATTTTTTGCATATCTTCATTAGAAACTAAACCCGCTAGTTGGACGATCGCTCCGCGTACTGCTGGATATTTCTGTAAAACCGCCTGATTGAAAATTGGCACAGCTTCATAGGGCGGGAAATATTTTTTATCATCTTCCAAAATAAATAAATTTAAAACTGGAATCAAGCCATCAGTGGAATTTCCTGCGATGAGATCGACCTTCTTCTGGGCTAGGGCTTGATACATTAAACCGATTTCCATTTGTTGCGGCGGCTTGTCAAACTTTAAGCCGTAAGTTTTAGCTAACCCAGCATAGCCATCGGCTCTTTCTAAAAACTCATAACCAAATCCTGCTTGCCATTGGGGGGTATATTGAGCGGCTTCGGATATCGTTTTTAGATTGAATCGCTTAGCATCTTCTCCGCGAATGGTAATCGCAAAAGTATTATTAAAGCCCAAAGATGGCATTACTTCCAATTGAAAATTTTCAGCATAATTTTGCTTGACCTGCTGATATACCGTCGCAGGATCGGTAATTGGCGATCGCTTTAATACTGCCGTTAGCGCCGTGCCAGTATATTCCACATAAGCCGAAATTTGTCCTGCTTTTACGGCTTCATGACAGACAAAGGTTCCACCTAAATTAAAACGGCGATCGACCTGTAAGTTGGTACGGTTCTCAATTTGTTGCGCTAATAATTCACCTAAGATTAACTGCTCGGTAAAATTTTTAGAGCCAATGATAATTTTTGCTGGTGCTTGTTGGAGGAGAATTATCGTGATCGTGGTAATAATCGCGATCGCCATAATACCGACAATTGAACCCACAATTGCGAATCGACGATTAAATCTTGAAGGTTTTGTCTTCTGTTGAGTAATCCTTTTCTCTAGCCAACCTAAGCCAAAATCAGCAGTTAGCGCCATGATCGCAGAGGGAATAGCCCCTGCAAGAATTAATTGATTATTAACTGTGGAAATACCACGAAAAATAAAGACCCCTAATCCACCGCCACCGATCGCGGCGGCAATGGTGGCAATTCCCACGGAAATGACCGTGGCGACGCGCACACCCGCTAAGATTACACCTGCGGCAAGGGGTAGTTCCACGCGAGTTAATAATTGCCAATCGGTCATTCCCATTCCCATTCCAGCTTCACGCACGGCGGGATCGATATTTTGAATGCCAATATAAGTGTTACGGATGATGGGAAGTAGAGCGTAAAGAGTGAGCGCCACGATCGCAGGAGTTTTACCGATACCACCGAGAAATGGAACTGATATGAGAAAGCCAAAAATGGCTAAGCTGGGAATAGTCTGGAGGGCGTTGGCAAGTCCGAGAATTAAGGGTGCAAAGTTCGGACGGCGAGTAATCAGAATTCCCAATGGGATACCAATCGCAATGGCTACGGTCATCGCGATTATTACTAAAATTAAATGTTCGCCACTAAGACGCAACATCTCTGGGGCATATTGATTCAGAAAGTTAAACAACTAAGTAATCTCCAAGGGTTCTTTTTTTATTATGTCCTCGCCGAAGGCACTACCGTGTACACACAAGTCTAACTGTCTACGTTTCGATTTATTTAAGCCCCCTAAATCCCCCAATTCTGGGGGACTTTGAAAGAATTTTATTATCTTGTTCCCCCAGAATTGGGGGCTAGGGGGCGATTAATTGTTGGCTTGACTGGGTTTTATGACTTGTGTTTTCACTGTAGCGCCCTTGGCGAGGAAACAATTGATATTTGCTTCACAAATTAGTCGATAAACAAGCCATAAATGATTGGGCTTCGGGATGGGGCGATCGCATAAATTCTTCTTTAGTTCCCAATACTACTAGTTGACCTTCATGCATCAAACCTATGCGTGTACCCAGAAAAAAAGCTTCTTGAATATCATGGGTGACAAATACCACGGTCTTTCCCAATTGTTTTTGTAAATTGCGAAACTGTTGTTGTAATTCTAATCTGGTAATCGGATCAAGTGCGCCAAAAGGTTCATCCATTAACAGAATTGGCGGATCGGCTGCTAAAGCCCTCGCGATGCCAACTCGCTGACGCTGACCACCAGATAATTGTTGGGGATAGCGATGAGCAAATATTTCTGGCTCTAGCCCCACTAAATCAAGCATTTCATAAACTCTAGCTTCAAGTTTTGGTCGAGACCATTTCAGCAAAGATGGAACCAAGCCAATATTTTCTCTAACCGTAAAGTGAGGAAACAAACCTGTTTCTTGGATCGCATAACCAATTTTGCGCCTAAGTGCGATCGCATCCCATTCATGGGTAGAGCGATCGGCGACCAAAACTTGACCTGAAGTTGGCATCAGCAAACGATTAATTAATTTTAAAGTTGTCGTCTTACCACTACCACTCCGCCCCAATAACAACAATGCTTCGCCTTGATTGATGGTTAAATTTATCTGTGTCACCAGATCTCGGCGACCGACGCGAAAGTTCACATCTCGAAATTCCACCTTGACATTTGATAAATCGACATCTGGAGAATTCATATTTGTTGATTGGGGCATATTACTCGCTTCACAATTGCTGGGCAATAAAAATGGTCTTGAAACACAATAACCGTTAGTCTAACCGATCTTCTATTCCATTTCTCAAAATAATTATCAATCAAATCTCTGTAAATTTGGCTCATCTAAAGAGTATTGTTCATGCAGTTTGATCAAGCGATCGCAGGCATAATTTTTAGTGTGTTGTTACCTTCAGCTATAGATTAAAATTGAGATCGGCAGACCAACAGGGTGATGCTCTTTCAATTGGCAATATAAATTCATCCAATTTGCGATCAATCTTCGTACTACCTTATAACAATCCTTAAACTTAAATTTCCTTTAGTTTAAATAGTTTCACAAATAGTTTACAAATATGTCTCAACGAAATTTATATATTTTTGGCGGTATTTTTGGCAGCCTCGCGATCGCATCTTTGTTTCTGAATTCTCTTGTTTCGGTAAAGGAGATTAACACTGAAGCTAAGATAACTCAAACTTCTACGGCTATGCCTATCATCAATCAGAAAGGAATGAAGACCGCCGTATTCGCAGGAGGGTGTTTTTGGGGAACAGAAGCCGTGTTTGAGCATCTCAAAGGAGTTTCTAATGTTGTTTCTGGTTATTCTGGCGGAAGTGCGGCAACAGCTAATTATGAAGCGATCGGCTCTGGGCGAACGGGACATGCTGAATCCATCAGAATCACCTACGATCCTTCTCAAATATCCTACGAGAAGCTTCTTGAAATCTACTTTTATGTAGCGCATGACCCAACTCAACTAAATCGACAAGGACCTGATAGCGGCTCTCAATATCGTTCGGCTATATTTTTTGTAAATGGTGAACAACAGCAGATTGCATCAGCTTACATTCAGCGGCTCAATCAGACTAAAAGTTTCTCTAAACCTGTTGTAACTCAATTAGTTCCTTTACAGAGTTTTTATGCCGCAGAGGATTACCACCAAGATTTTATCGTTCATAATCCTCGCTACCCCTACGTTGTCGCTCACGACCTTCCAAAACTTGCCCAACTAAAAAGACAATTTCCTGAAATATATACAGAGTAAAGTAATTCTAAAAATGTAAGGATGGGCGGCGCAAAGCGCCGCCCATCCTTAATAATTTCAAGGATAAAGCTCTCAATAGAAAATGCCTAAAAATATTACCAATATCACTCCTTGTTCAAAAAGCTCCGCATGATTTGATTGACTAACTGCGGCTGCTCTTGCTGCACCCAATGACTACAATTTGGGATATAGCGAATCTGCAAATCCTGCACATATTTTTCAGTACCATAGGTAAGCTCCTTCCCCAAAGCTCTATCTTCCTCACCCCAAATCATCAAAGTCGGAATCTTGAGAATACCCCACACTTTCTTTTCGGACATATAGGTAGGTAAATTTCGATAGTAGTTAATCGAAGCGGTCAAAGCACCACGCTTAGCAAAAGCAGTTTTATATTGCTCGATATCAGTATCTGTAAAAGCACTCTTATCAATCGCCATACCTCGAAATGCTCGCTCAATGAACTTATAGTTATTTCGCTGAATCAAGAATTCAGGCAAAAATGGAAGTTGAAAGAAAGCGATGTACCAGCTTTTGAGCATCTGTTGCGGTGTCTTTAGCCCTGCGGCAAATTTAGCAGGATGGGGCAAGTTCATCACAATTAAGCGATTCACTAATTCTGGA
Source organism: Cyanobacteria bacterium SOY_65_metabat_81 (assembly GCA_031412945.1). Lineage (GTDB taxonomy): Bacteria > Cyanobacteriota > Cyanobacteriia > Pseudanabaenales > Pseudanabaenaceae > Pseudanabaena. Next base: position 2,325 of record JANODY010000050.1, on the reverse strand, counting down.
TAGGCATAGGCAAATGACCATGCGATCGCCCCTCCCCAATCATGTCCAACTAGGATGCAGCGATCGTATCCTAATCTCTCGATTACGCCTTTAATATCTTCCACAAACTCTGACATAACATAGGCAGATTTAGCTTGTGGTTTATCGCTATCGTTATAACCGCGCAGATCGACAGCAACGACCTTATAATTTTTCGCAAGTTCTGGAATTTGATGCCGCCATGAGTACCAAAATTCTGGAAATCCATGTAGGAACAATATCAGTGCACCTTCGCCCTGTGTGACATAGTGCAATTTTATGCTGTTAGTATCAATCGTTTCGTGATGCCAAGACTGTTCGGTCATAAGTTAGGCGACTTAATCAATGTTTTGTCAAATTATTATATCGAGCCAATCATTACTTTTTGCTTTACACCATAATTAAATTGAATCGCCTCATGGTTCTAGTGGAAATTTGCCAACATAGTGACACTATAATGATGGCGATCACCTTTTCCAATCTCTTCACAAACACCGAATCCCGATCGCAAGATAACTCTAAATACTCAGTAGCCCTAGCCATCGCCACATATAGCAACCTTGCCTCATCCGCGATCGCGATTTTCTCGAAAGCGATCGCAAATATGTTTTGTTTCTGCTGAAAAATTAGACAGGGAAGGGGTTAGAGACGGCATAGGCTAACTATCTATAGGCGATCGTTCAAAATGCCATAGTGTCTTTCAGCTTCGCGATGATAGCGATTAATGGCATAGGGGATGGGTTCGGCAGCAACTTGAAAATGTACAGCTTGTCCAGAATATGGTCCAAGTCCTGTGGCAACAAACATCAACCATGAGAGTAGTTGCGCTCGGTCTTCAATAATGAACTTTCCAGTTTTTTCGCCCAAATACAGCAAAATTGCATTGGAATCAAAGATTGTGTTTTCTCCATCTACGATCGCAGGAACTTTGCTATTGGGATTGATATTGCGATAGGTTGAACTATGTTGTTCGCCTTTAAAGATATCCACTGAGACAATCTCATACTCTAGTCCAGACTCTTCTAGGAACAATGCAACCTTTATAGGGTTAGGAGTTGGATGAAAATAAAAGCGAATCATAGGAGCACCTTTTTTATAATTATTTTAGATTTTACTATACTTGATGATTTTCCACTAGAACCGATCGCCTTACCTCTCATCCAAACACTCGGCGATCGCATTTAACTCGGCTATCCCTTGAACTAAGCGATCGCGCAAAGCATCATCAAGTTTGGGATTTAGTGATTTGTTGAGACTACAAACTCGGTAAAAACCTTGGCTTGATCTAAAACCAATTCCGTTGCTAGAGCTTCCATATCAGGCGGATATCCATATTGACGGAGTAATCGTTTAACTGCAACTTTCATTCTGGCTCTAACGCTTTCCTTGAGATTCCAGTCAATCGAGGCATTTTTACGGATGCGATCGCATAGGACGATCGCCAGTTCTCCTAATGTATCAACACCCATCACATCTTGAGCGCTTTGATTGTTGGCAAGAGCATCGTAAAAAGCTAGTTCGTAGGGTTCTAGTTTTAATTCTTCACCTCTTGCTTGAGATGCCTTAGTGTCCTTTTCCATGTTCAACAATTCTTCGAGGATATCGGTAACGCTGATCACTTGGTTACGATAGCGGCGTAGGGCATCTTCGAGAAGCTTCTCAAGTTTGCGGCTTTAGACAACATTGGTACGTTTACTTGATTTGATTTCATCCTTGAGCAGTTTTTGCAGAAGTTCAACGGCGAGGTTTTGGTGTTCCATGCCTCGCACTTCTGCCATAGATTCATCGGAGATGATTGATATAGCAATCCGAAATGAGTTGAAACAGGCTTCGACTTCGCTCAGCCAGCGTGGACTGATGGCTGAGCGAAGTCGAAGCCACAAATGATTTCGGATTGCTATATATCAGGATTTTTTATTCCTGCTTCATCAAAAATATTAATCACTGCATCAGATACGAGAGCCTGATCGCCCTATGGTCGGATCTATGGACTAGATCTTGATAAGGATCATAAAAATCCTGATGGTCAACATATTGGCAAAAAGCATAAGCATCGTTGGAGTGAAATTTATCGCGATAAACAAGCTTATGAACCTCAAAATATTACGGCTACAGCAAGTGAGCCAGTTTTAGTTTGGCAACAGTTTTGTAAAGAGGCGGTAATTCGGGTACTGGTTCCGCCTGATGAGAGTTGAAAAAGACTGCTGAGAGACGAATACAGAAATTTGGCGATCCATCCGAATGCCAGAGGATTCCAAGGAAGAAGGCTAGAAGCCCGATTCTCTCGCTCAAGATCTCTCAAACCTA
>JANODY010000049.1:0-42492 GCA_031412945.1 Cyanobacteria bacterium SOY_65_metabat_81 | reverse complement strand
AAGGCTAGAAGCCCGATTCTCTCGCTCAAGCTCTCTCAAACCTAAATTACACTATAATCCTAGAGTCTTTTCTATATATAGGTTCTGGCATTTCATTACACGAAACCAGTACCTGCCAAATATAAAACTACAATCAGCGCGGCGGCTTTGCCGCCGCAGTGATTCTTCAAAACGGCGATTCGTAGTTTACTGGACTGGGACTTCATCTTTTTCTAATTCTCTTAAGCCTCAATGATCACCCGAACATTGCCGCGTTTTTTATTGACTCGACAGGCGGTCGTCTCTCCCGATCGCTCAAATTCTAAATCTAGCAATGTTTGTCCAATTCGTAAATTTTGAATCGATAGGCGATTAATCGAATTTAATAGACAGGGATCGATGATGTGCAGTTGATTTTTGGTGGCATCAGGTACGAGATTGACCATCACTAAAATTAATTGGAAGATGCTTCCTGTTGCCCAAGCTTGAGGTGAACAGGCGACAGGATATTGCACAGGCTGACTAAATCCATCATGTGCATAGCCACATAACAATTCAGGAGGACGATGATAGGGCTGAGCAATGGTCATATCGATTAAGCCTTGAGCAATTCTTAATGATTGTTTGACAAGACTGTGCGATCGCATTCCCAAGGCAATCAAACTATTATCATGGGGCCAAACGGAACCAATGTGATATCCCATCGGATTGTAAGCTGGAGAGAGACTGCTGAGAGTGCGAACGCCCCAACCATTGAACATGTCAGGTGCATTTAAACGCGCCGCCACACTGAGAGCTTTTTCATGGTCAAAAATTCCCAAATTCAAACAATGCCCTGCATTAGAAGCAATACTGTCAACTTGCTTCCCTTTTCCATCCAGAGCTAAAGCGCAATAATCTTGTTCAGGCATCCAAAAATCTTGATTGAACCGCAATTTTAAATCCCTTGCCTGCGATCGCCACAGTTCAGCGAGATCAAATAAATTTCTTTTTTCAGCGAGTTCGCTCATCCGAATCTTGGCAGCATAGACATAGCCTTGGACTTCGCATAAAGCGATCGCTCCTTCCGCAAGTTCACCTTTACTATTGACAATGCAATTCTCGGAATCTTTCCAACCTTGATTGAGCAAACCTTTTTTAGAGGTGCGATGGTAAATAAGATAGCCAGTTTCCTGACAGTTGCGATCGATCCAAGCCATTGCCGAAATCGCATTTGACCATAGCTTATCCAAGGTGGTTTGGTCGGCAGTCCAAGCATAATATTCTGCATAAAGCATCAACCACAGGGGAGTCGCATCCACGGTTCCATAATAGGGCGTATGGGGAACTTCCTGACAACGCGCCATCTCACCGAGCCTGATTTCATGGAGAATTTTTCCTTTTTGTTCATCACGCCATTCATTATCGACTTTGCCTTGGAAATGCGCCAAAATTGAGAGGGTATCACGGGCGATCGTGGGATCTAGAACTAAAGTTTGGGAAGCGGCAATGATCGAATCTCTGCCAAATAAAGTCGAAAACCAAGGTACTCCCGCCGAAAGGAAGTTATTCTTCTCCGATGTTTGTCTGAGTAAATAAATGTCCTGCACAGCGCGATCGATGACATGATTCAGCAACTTATTATCGGTTTGAATTTTGGTAATTTGTTCTGTCCAGATTTTTTCTTCTAATAACTCCTCGTCTTTTGCTTGGGCAAAGCTGTTGGGAACACTGACAATTGAGGTAGGACGATTATTTGTAAACAAATGAATCCGATATCCTAAAGTTCTCGATTCGTGGGCTGCCAAATCTAAGCGCCAGATCGCTGTATATCCCTGAATTTCTTGAGGTTGAAAAGAATTAAATTGAATCCGCGATTCCATCAAAGCACCATCCAATCCTTCATAGGCAAGGACTATTTCTTTTGATGCTAATGCTTCCGAAGACTTCTCCTCTAGATTAGGGAGATAACGCAGAAAAGTTCCTCTCTTTTCGCGCTTACTGCCGCGCACTTCAAATAAATCCAGAAAATCTGCATCAAAACTCAGGCTCAGGGTAAAACTGACTGGATGGGTGTTGTAGTTAGTTACTTGAGTCTCTTCAAAGAATCCACCTTTGATCACAATTTCGCGATGGATGTCAATGGTTTCGGCTTTAATCTGACTACCATCGGCGTTGTTAATATCAGGATTTGAGCATAAAACTGTCATCGCAAATCCTTTCCGCGCCGTACTGCTAAAAGCGATAGGCGATCGCCCCTCAATTTGCAATTCTAGCCGACTGAGAAATCTAGTATCTCGACAAAACAAGCCCATGCTGTCTTCAAGTCCGCCAATCCGACAGCTAAGGTCAGAGATATTCCCCAAGGTATCGGTAATTAAGAATAAATCATCATCTTTGAGGGTCAGGGTAGAAATAGGATGTTCGCCGATTATACAAGTCCAAGGCGCGATCGCCATGCGATCGACAGGAATATAGGTTCTGCCATCGACTTCAATTGTGGCTGGTTCAACTGGGATTGATGGAGTTAAGTCAGGCATATTATTTGACAAGATTTTTTTGCTTGATATGGCTTACAGTCTATTGAGGCTGCATGAAATCACAAGAGATCTGCTAAAAACGAGTAAGTCTCTGTTCCCAAGGATAGTTTGGTTTATAAACACTGATTGCTTTCTAAGCTAATTCTTTATAATCGAGAGACAAAAAATTAGCTAAATCGTCAACTAAGTACGTCACAAAGAAAATGTAAAACCCAATACGGGGCTTCTGCCCTGCGACCTTGTTTGTGGCGGCTAAGCCGTTAATATCAGCTTTAATCCTGCAATTAGCAACACCATTGACAACAGCCGTTGCACAAGTTGATGAGAGAGTTTATGACTACCTAAATAAGAGCCAATACTGCCGCCAATTAGCGCCGCAACGAGTAAAATTGCGGCAAAGGAAGGAAGTTGTTTTGTCGCACTGAGGTTTCCTAATAAGCCCGCGATCGAATTGACGAGAATGAACATTGATGAGACGGCTAATACCGCTTTTGAGGTTGCCCAATGCATTAGAAAGAGAATGGGAGTCAAGAAGATACCGCCACCTGTGCCAGTTAATCCTGAGAGTAATCCGATCGCCCCACCAACCGATAATGAGGTAGGCAAATTGGGGGCAGTGGCGGCAACATTGTCAGTCGGCTGAATCAGGAAACGGAGCGCTGATAGCAATAGAGTAATTCCCAAAACAACGTTGAAGATCGAGGTTGGCAGATTGAGATATCCGCCCAAAAATGACATGGGAATGGATAAGGCGGCAAATGAGAAAAATAGTCTCCATGATAGATATCCCATCCGCCAGAACTGCCAAGAACCAATGCAAGCCACCAAAATATTTAGCAATAATGCAGTGGGCTTGATCAATGTGGGAGCGACTCCAACCAACGACATGATTGCGATATAGCCAGATGCGCCTGCGTGACCAACTGATGAATAAAGGAAGGCGATCGTCAATACGCCAATTGTCATTAATAGAAGTTGCTCATTTGACATGATAAACATCAATCAGTAAGGTGTTCTGGATGATTTTACCTTAATTCTTCTTAATGCTCTTTTCTGCGGTCTGGTATCGTTGCTAACAATTCTGCCACAGCACTAGCTTCTAGGGGCTTAAACATATAATATCCTTGACCTGCATGGCAATGATTAATTTCTAGAAAGTTTAACTGCTCAATAGTTTCCACTCCTTCTGCAACCACATTTAACCCAAGATTTATGCCTAAAGTTATAATTGCTTTGACAATTTCACCATCTTCAGGATTGTGATCTATTCTTGAAATAAAAGATTGATCAATCTTGAGTGTATGAATTGGGAATCGATGCAGATAACTCAGTGAAGAATAGCCTGTGCCGAAATCATCAATACAAATTTGAATATTTCGTTCTTGTAGTTCAGTTAAGATTTTAGTTGCTAAAGAAGTCTTCTCAATTAAGATGCTTTCAGTAACTTCTATTTTTAAATTAACGTTGTTGAGATTTGTTTTTTTTAGTACTTTTTCGATTTGGCTAGTCAAATCTGGCTTGGTAAACTGTCGTCCTGATAAATTGACATTCATAGTCAGGGGTTTGGCAATGGGGAACTGATCTTGCCATGTTCGCAATTGACTACAGGCTTCTTGCAATACCCAAAAGTCGATCGCCCCGATTAGTCCTGCATCTTCAGCGATCGGGATAAATTCGGCAGGAGAAACTAAGCCTTGTTCAGGATGTTGCCAACGCACAAGCGCCTCAAAGCCAATGACTTGTCGTGACTTGAGACAGACGATCGGCTGGTAATAGACTCGAAACTCTTGGCGATCGATCGCCCGACGCAGATCGTTCTCTAATCGCAGCTTATAAAGAGCCTCTGTATGCATCGTGGGATTAAAGATTTCGTAGCGTTCTCGACCTTGATCTTTAGCGCGATACATGGCTGTATCGGCATCACGAAGCAATTGATCGGCTTTGGTATATTCGTTAGAGTTTAAGGCGATACCAATGCTGGTACTGATAAATATTTCATTGCCATCGATTAAGATCGGAACCTTTAACGCAACCTGAATTCTCTCAACAATTTCAATCACATCATTAGTATCTTGAACTTCTTCAATTAGCATGACAAATTCATCGCCGCCCAAACGCGCAACCGTGTCGCCGCCGCGTAAACAATCGCTTAGACGTTTGGCAACAACTATCAAAAGTTGATCGCCCGCTAAATGTCCTAAGCTGTCATTGATCACTTTAAATCGATCTAAATCTAAAAATAGCACTGCAAATTGTTCAGGCAGATTGGCGACAGTTAGGTGCGATCGCCGTTGAGATAGTTTTAGAGCGTGGCTAAGTCGATCGAGAAACAAGGCGCGATTGGGTAAACCTGTTAGTGCGTCATGAAAGGCATCGTGGCGCAGTTGGGCTTCCATCTTTTTCCGCTCCATTAGTTCTGACTGAGCATTTTGATAGAGTTCCGATTGATGAATGGCGATCGCGCATTGATCGGCGATCGCCCTGACTAGAGACAACTCATTTTTAGACCAAATACGCTCATGGTCACATTGATGCAGGCTGATCCCACCTAAATAAGTTTGTTGATATAACAAAGGTGTAATTACAATAGCGCGGATGCCACAATCTAGAGATGCTTGTTTGATCTTGGGTTCGATTCTAGTATGGGTTTGATTAAAAACTACCTGCTCTCCGCGCACTAGAGCATCTTCATAATGTTGAAAAAAGCCGCAAGTAATGCCACTTAGGGTATGAGCTTCTTTGGTTGATCTACTGATATATTTGATTCGCATCTCATGAGTGAGATCTGGCTGAAAAATTAGACAACGACAAACTTGTAATGCCTCATGCAACAAGTCCGCCGTAGTTTGCAACACGTCTTCTAAAACTAAAGTTTCGCGCATGGCTTGGACAATGCGATTGATAATCGTCTCGCGCCATGCTTGTTGCTCGATTTGAGCGATCGCTTCTTTTTGTTGACGACGCAATTCAAATTCTTGCAAGGCTCGCTCTAAGACGGATGGCAATCGAAATAAACGATCTTTGACAATAAAGTCGGTCATCCCCACCTTGATACATTCAACGGCAGCCTCTTCACCTAAGCTTCCCGTAATCAAAATAAACGGAATATCTTGTCCTGACTGTTGCAACAAGTTAAAAGCTTGCAAGCCACTAAAATTTGGCAATCGAAAATCAGACAAAACCACATCGTAGTTTTTTGCTTGCAAATATTGCTGAAATTCGATCGCTGTTGCGGCGATGTCATAAGTAAAAGTTAAATTTGCTGACTCTAACGCCAACAGGGTTAGCTCCGCATCTGAGGCTATATCTTCAACGATCAAGATATGCAGCGATCGCCGCGTATGTTGATTGGTTGATAACTTTACGCTTAGTTTCTCAAGTTCTGATATCAAGTTACTCATGAGTTGTAGTTACAAAAACACAGATTTAGAGCTTTTAATCAGATTATATCGCAATCCTAAATGAGTTGTGAGAGGCTGCGACACTTCGACAAGCTCAGTGCATCGCTTCGCTCAGCTAGCTTATACCGTTGGCTGAGCGAAGTCGAAGCCCTATTTTTCTCATAAATGATTTAGGACTGCTATATGTTAAGCGACAACCTTAATTATTGAGTTATGCGTGAAAATGAGTAATTAACGATTCAAAGTTAATTCGTCTTTATTTCCTAAAATCCCTTGTGGTCGCCACACCATCAATAAGATCAAGGTAAACCCAATCAAAATTAATTGCATCGCCTCAAATCGACCGCCATCGGCTCGCAGTTGTTCGGGTAAAAATCTAGGTAAAGCATTATAAAACTGAAAAATAGCCGCGCCGAGGATTACGCCCATGTTATTTCCTGCGCCGCCAATGGTGATGATCGTCCATGCTTGAAAAGTAATCAAGGCAACAAAGTTATCGGGATAGACAGTAGTTAATTGCCATGCATAAAATGATCCTGCCATACCCCCGATCGCGCCGCCGATCGCAAAAGCTTGGAGTTTATACCAAAACACATTTTTGCCCAGAGCTTTCACTACTTCTTCGTCTTCACGAATGGCTTTGAGAACTCGTCCCCAAGGCGATCGGACTAGCCATTCTAAACGCCAGTAAACGATCGCCACGACCGCAAGTAAAAGGGCGGCTAAGACAAACGAATAATATTGACGCGAAACGAGAGTAACTAATGGAAGCGGAAAATCTTGGACTCCCCTTGTGCCTTTGGTTAGCCATTCTTCATTATTCACAAATAAGCGCACCATTTCTGACACGCCGATGGTGACGATACCAAGATAATCTTCGCGCAATTTTAAAGCGGTGCTGCCGATGATTACGCCTAACAAACCTGCGATCGCTGATGCAATTAAAAAAGCCAAAAACCAAGGTACGCCATTGAGACTGAGTAAGACGGTGGTATATGCGCCAACGGTCATAAAAGCAACGTGACCGAAGTTGACTAGCCCCGCAAAGCCCCATTGCAGATTTAGCCCTAGACTAAACAGGGCAAATATGGCGGCATTGATAAAGAGAGTGGTGATGTATTCCAGCATGAGATTCATTCAACCACAAAAGTAGGTAGTGATAAAAAGGTAAGGGTAATTCATGAATTACCCTTGCCTTTCGTACTTTTATTTTTTGGGTTGAGAGATACTTTGAAAGACTCGCTTTGCAAGCTTTTTAAGGTGTCTTTTGGGCTTTATGTAGACGCAAAGCGCTGTATAGTTAAGTCTAGATTGGCTCGATTCATTGGCTAAACACCATGCGTTTATGTATTAATCCTGATTGCCCATTTCCTGACCATCGCGACAATCCTGCTTCGCTTACTTGTCACGGATGCGGTACAGAATTGTTGGTTGACGGTTGTTATGCGGTGACGAAGTTATTAAGTGATAGTGGGGGCTTTGGGGTTGTCTATGAGGTGGAAAATCCAGAAGGACAATCAAAAATTCTGAAAGTCCTTAAACAAGAGTTGAATGATGATAGTAAGGCGGTGTCATTGTTTCAGCAAGAAGCTTTTGTGTTGGGGCAGATTGAACATGCGGGGATTCCGAAGATTGAAAATTATATACATCACGATATTCATAATGGAGGTAAGGGACATTTCTTGCATGGCATCATCATGCAAAAAATTGAGGGTCTAAATCTCGAACAATGGATCAACCAGCGTAATCAGCAGCCGATCGCTCAAAAAAGGGCGATCGCATGGTTGCGGCAAATAGTCGATATCCTCGCATTAGTGCATCGCAAGGGCTATTTTCATCGGGATATCAAACCAGCCAATATAATGCTCTCACCATCGGGGCAACTAGTGCTGATCGACTTCGGGACGGCTCGCGAAGCCACGCATACTTATCTAGCCAAGATCGGCGGTGTCCAAGGCGTGACCAGTATCTGTTCGGTGGGCTATACGGCTCCAGAGCAGGAAAAGGGTTTTGCTGTGCCGCAGTCTGATTTTTATGCTCTTGGTTGCACGATGATTCATTTGGTGACGGGCAAATATCCCCTCGACACTTATAACCCCGATCGCGATACCTTTGAGTGGCGATCGCACGCTCCCGATATTTCTGAAGAGTTTGCGGATCTGATTGATGTTTTAATTGCGCGTAAACCGAATGATCGCCCAATTAATTGCGAAGCAATTTTAAAGGTTCTCAAAGGAATTGAAAAGATCGATCAACTCGCGCCTAGTAATAAGACCGATGCTAAACGTAAATCAATTAAAAAAGCGATCAAAGAATCAACGCGTAAACCAACTTCGCCAATTTTATTAACAGTTTCGGTAATTGTTGCGGCTGCTATGGGGTTAGGAATTGGGACTGCGATTAAGGTTTCGGCGATCGGCAACCTTGAAGATATTAATATTCAATTACCCGTACTTAGTCAAAAGCGCCTTAGTCCCCTCCGTTTTTTGCAAGCGCACACTGACGCAATTCAGAGCGTCGCCATTAGTCCTGATGGCAAAACGATCGCTAGTGCTAGTGATGATGGAACTGTGCGACTTTGGGAATTAGAAGCTGATAATCCCAATTCAAGTCGGGAAATCAAAGATCAAGGCGGCTGGGTACGGGCGGTGGTATTTGTCTCCGATCGCCAAATGATCACCGCAGGGCAGGATAAAAATATCAAGATCATTGATATCGCTTCAGGCAAAGTCGTCAAAACTTTAAGCGGACATACCAATCTAGTCAATAGTTTGGCGATCGCCCCGGTCGTTAATCTGTTAGTCAGTGGCAGCTTCGACAACACCGTAAATATTTGGCAAATCTCTACAGGCAAATTACAACAAACTCTGAAAGGACATACGGATAAAATTTGGGGTGTCGCCATCTCGCCCGATGGCAAGCAAATTGTCAGCGCCAGCCGTGACAAAAGCCTGAAAATCTGGGACGTAAAAACAGGAGAGTTGTTAAGAACGCTCACAGGATCTCTGGAAGGAGTTACTTGTGTATTGGTGACTCCAGATGGGAAACGGGTGATTAGTGGCAGTAGTGACAAGGTGATTAGGGTATGGGATCTAGCTTCAGGCAAGCAGATATTTACGCTGTCTGGACATGAAGATGCGATCGCCTCCCTTGCCATCACTAATGATGGGAACTATCTGTTTAGTGGTAGCAAAGACAGCCCTAGTTCTATCCGTCTATGGAATCTCAAAACCAAGTCACTAATCTGGAACTTAATTGGTCATCCCGATCTGGTCACATCCTTAGTGATTACTCCCGATCAACTCAAATTAGTTAGCAGTAGTCAGGACAAAAATGTGGCGATTTGGGAAATACCAAAATAATGTCAATAACTAAAAAATTTCTTCCTGTAAATAATTCGTTGATAATTAATTCGACGAAACCAGAGAATAGGGTTTCCGCCGTTGCCTCAGTCATAAATCAACTAAAAATTTACAGCAAGAAAAATTTTAGCGATCGCGATCCCAGCATCGCCTTGAGCTATTAGAAAATCGCCCTAATCACTAAGATCGCCAAATTAGCGATCATAAACTGATTATTACCATTAGGATGTATAGATAAGTAAGTGGGCTTAATTAATTATAAAACCCTAAAACCTGTGGCGCACGCGCAGCGTACGCCACGGGTTTCAGTTTTGCTTTTATATTTAATTGCGCCTAGCTACTCGCATGGATAGTAATTATTTACTTGCTAGCTTTTTTCCTAGTCCACTTCTAAGCCAAAATCTATGTACAAAAGGGAACTAAAGCTTCCAAGTCAGCATAAGAACAACTTTTATGATGGGTCAATCTACGACCTTGTTTTTTTAGACTTAGAATGGTGTCGCGATTTTCATAAGGATGGACTAGTCCAAAAAATATTTGGATATACCTTCACTCGCATTTTAGAAGGTAGCAACGAACAATATATTAAAATTCAATTTATTGAATCGGGTACAGAAGAAACAAAATTAATCCAAGATATATTAAACGACTTAAAAAGTTTTCAAGGTAAGTATTTTGTGGGCTACGGTCTAGCCACTAGCGATATGTTTTGCTTACGTCAAAGAGTAGATGCGCTAGATCTTATTCCTAATGTAGAAAGTATTAAGATCTTAGATTTACAGAGAACGAGTCAGCGCACAGATTTAAATCAAGGCTTAAATAATTTATTTGCCTATTTGGGGATTCCTATTTATAAAAAAATTAAGGGATATTACGTTTTTCGGAATGGCAGTAAGGTATTACACAAAGAGAAGGGATATGAAACAATTCTTAATGAAATCTATGAATATTGTCTAGAAGACGCTGCCAACTATTTTCATATTATTAGTAATTGGCAAACGCAATTTCCTTTAGTCGATCGCCATAAGCACGACAAAATCAATCTAAAAATCGATCCGCGATCGGAGCAACGGATTAGATCAAGACGAGGGGCGGCGCTACAAAGACCTTCTTAAAAACCCAAAAAAACAAAGATAGAGCATCGCGCCGCCTTTGTTTTTTGGATTATCACGTTACAGTTAGCGGACAAATAATGGCATGACTTCGGCGGCAGTCATTAGCCCATACCAGCCCCGTTGATGAAATTGTTTGCCCGCTTTGAGATAGCCAAATGCGGGACCACAAACATTAGCCGCCATGCTGGTTTCATCGCCCAGAGTGAAAGTGTGAGTTGAGATTTTGCCCTCAAAGGTGCGCCCTGTTAATTGCATATTTGTGCTGAGTGGCTTCTTAGGGTTGCGAGTATCAACCACGCCCCCAACACTCACGCGATCGCGATCGCAGATACCCAAACGCTCTAGCATGATGTCATCAGCATGTTCCATATGTTCGAGGGTAATCAACCCATTAGTTTTTTCCAACAAGGCTTCCACTTCGGCATCGGTCATGGACATCGCCATATCCACGGTATAGCCTGACATGTGGGCAATATCTTCCCGAATGGTGGCGCGGTAAGCATTCCAGTTAGCAATACCGACTCCAAAGGTGATTTTGACTTGATGAATTTCAGCAAAACTTTGGGCGGCGATCGCGGCGGCGGCAGTTAATAAACCGGGGGTCGCGCCACAGCCAGACATATAGGTGATACCTGCGGCTTCGAGGTTAGGGGCGATCGCGATCATTTGTTCGACGGCGCTGGTGCGTTTGATAGCATCGACTAGCACACCTTGCCAACCTGAAGCGATAAATTGTTGGGCAACGCTTGCCATAAAAGTATTGGGCAAGTTTGGCAGAGCCAGAAAATAACCATCGACATCTTGGGCGGCGGCGATCGCCTCAGCAATACTATTTTGGGTCAAAGTTCCCGATGTCTGGAGATAGCCCAGTGAGCCTTGGCTCTGATAGGCGGCGATCGCCTCTGAAGCATTGATTCCGTGGCGATCGTAAGCAAACCCTTCTTTGTCAGCCGCAACTACTAATTGCATTTCTTGCTTAGCACTGAGCAACTTCGCGGCCGCCTGTCCTAATCCACCAAATCCTAAAATTCCAACTTTCAATGTCATTAAATTTAACTTCTTTTATAAAAAATTACGAGATATTTTCATTTTACGGCGAGCTTTGCTGGCGATCGCTATAATCTGCCACATTTTAATGTGCCATATTTTTGGACTTAGGCAACTCTAAGTAGCTACTCCAGTAAATAATTAGGTTCAAAAACAGAACCGAAACCTGTGGCGCACGCGCAACACAGGTTTTAGGGTTTCATATTTAATTAAGCCCACTGACTTAGCTAAAGAATTTCGTGGATTTTTGTACAAAATTGGTAGGATTTATACATCTTGCTTCGCGTCAACAGGACTTTTTAACCCGATGAAAACTAAAAATATTCTCATAACGGCGATCGCGCCATTTTTAACACTGGTTGCGCCCTTCCACTTGACCGCAACCGCCCAACAACTTAGCACTTGTGACGTTAGAGTTGTTGGAGAAGAAAGGGGATCGAGGGTCAATCTCAGAACAGGCGCGGGGTCAAATTTTGAAAGCACGGATTATGTATTGGTGGGGCAGTATGTAAACATGCTAGATACTGAATCGGGTCGGCGCATTAGTCGTCAAGATCGGCGAGGAGCGATTTGGTATTTCGTGGAATATACGCCAAGCAGAACTAGAGGTTGGATTCGGGAAGACTTTATTGCTCAGCAATGTAGCTAAAAGAGAGCATTGGTGCTTTGCACCAATGCTCTCTTTTTGGATATTAGGTTAAAATTTGTGAGGCAATGAAATCTAAAAATCAATTAAAAATCAATTAAAAATTAATGAGCGAAAAGATGGTATGGACGGCTGAAGCCGAAGTCAAGCTTAAAGATATTCCCTTTTTTGTACGTCCTTTTGCGCGTAAAAAGATTGAAAAATATGCTCAAGACAATAATTTCTCCCCAATCACTGTTGAGATTTATGATCAAGCCAAAAAAATGTTCAATAAAAAATATGATCAGATGAATTAACGATGATCTTAGGAGAAAACTAATGACAACATCCCTTTACGATCGCGACATACTGTTATGGGTCGAAGACACTGTGGCTAAGCTCAAAGCCCATGATTTCGAGCATCTAGACTTAGAGAACTTGATAGAGGAGGTGGAATCTTTGGGCATTTCGCAAAGAAAAGAACTATTAAGCCGATTGATCACATTATTAGAACATTTACTGAAACGACAATATGTCGATTTACCCAATGACTACCAAGGATGGGAGCGCACGGTTCGTAATCAACGAATTGAACTAGAACTATTGTTTAAAGAAGCGCCTAGCCTCAAATCAAAATGGGATAACAATTTTGTGGATGCTTGGACTATTGCACTCAAAAAAGTACGAGGAGACTATCCCCACACAGTTTTCCCTGACTCATGGCAATATCCCTCAGATATTGACGCAATGCTCAATGATAAATTTTGGGAATAAAAAGCAGTAATGCCTGAATTTGAGAGTCTATGCGAATGAGCCAAATAGCCGAAAATGCATTAGGGGAATCAGTCTGGAAAAGACTGCGGGATGGAAATATTGCCACTTGTGAAGACGCATTACAATTTTTGGTCGATGTTGATGGCAATGTGCATTTAGATTGGCTCGATCAAGATTTAACGCGTCGATTTTTTCGCGCATTTGAAGATCGGAATACTTTACCGCCCATAATTCCATTATTGCTATGGCGCAATTGTTTTTATGTTGGGAGTCCACAAGCTCTCACCGATGACCAGATTAAATTGATAGGCGATCGCACTTTGACGGAGATTAAAGCGATCGCGATTAGCCCTAATAGTTACCGCACATGGTTTCGCCGCCAAAATATTCCTAATCCTAACCAGATTCATTCCGCACAGGCGATCAATCCGCTCACTGGGGAAACCGAGCAGGCTGATATTGGCGAAGTTACCGATCTCTATTTATCTCAAGCCGTTGATCAAACAAGACGGATTAATGCGCTAATCTCGATCGCTTTGCAACATCGCGCCAGTGATATTCATCTAGAGCCAACGCCCACAGGTTTGCGCGTGCGTTTTCGGATCGATGGCATTTTGCGCGATATCAAAACCTTACCTCTGGAGATTAGCCGCAAAATTATTGTCGCCCTAAAGGTCATGTCCGATATGGATATCGCCGATAGTCGCCGCCCCCAAGATGGACGTATTGGCAAAGAATACACCAGCGATGAAAGTCTGCAACTCAATCTCGATATGCGAGTGAGTACCTTGCCCTGTGTTTGTGGCGAAAAAGCCGTAATTCGTTTATTACCGCGTGATAATCCTTTTTCCAATCATTTGGAATGTTTAGGATTTAGCGATCGCGCCCTGAAAATATATGCCAGTTGGCTGCGACAACCCCAAGGCTTAATCATCATGACGGGACCCACAGGTTCGGGCAAAACCAGCACGCTCTATACCAGTTTGCAGGCGATCGCCCAAGAACATGTCAACGTCATCACCGTTGAAGATCCTGTTGAATATATATTGCCAAATATTACCCAAACCCAAGTTTGCGAACCCGCAGGCATGACTTTTGCGGCGGGATTACGCGCCATTTTGCGCCAAGATCCCGATATTGTGATGGTGGGCGAAGTTCGCGATCCTGAGACTGCCGAAACTGTCGTCAGAGCCGCGCTCACTGGTCACTTGGTGCTGTCAACCATGCATACCAACGATGCCGCTAGCGCCATTCCCAGACTTAAAGATTTGGGTCCAGAGCCGAGTTTGATTAGTGATGCTTTACTTGGAGTCGTTGCCCAGCGCCTTGTCCGCAAAAACTGTCCCCATTGTGCGATCGCGCATCAGCCGACTTTAGCTGAATTGCAATCTCTCAGACTCGATCGCCAAGATATTAATCCCCATAGTTGGCGCAAGGGTAAAGGCTGTGATAAGTGCTTTATGACAGGTTACATTGGACGTGAGGCGATCGTGGAGCTAATCGATATTGATGATGCGTTTCGGCAAATAATCTACGAAGGCACGATTACCCAAATGAATCGCTATCTTAACGAGATTGATTTTGATTCATTTAGACTGGCGGCGATCGATAAACTCAATGCGGGCATTACCACCACCGAAGAAATTTTGCGGGTTTTGCCACGCAGCGCCCTCCATCGAGTCAGTTCTCGCACCTCGCGCCATGTCCATATCAAGGCTGTCAACGCATAAGCAAAAAGCCGCGCTAAGCGCGGCTTTTTGCTTATAAATGGATTTTAGGCGCTGACTTTTACGCCGCGCCAAAATGCAACATGTCCTTTGATTTGCTTAGCTGCATCTTTGGGTTCTGGATAATACCAAGCCGCATCTTTATTAGTTTCGCCATTAACTTCGATGCTGTAATAGCTCGCCACCCCTTTCCATCCGCAAGTCGTATGAGTGGCTGTGGGCTTAAAATATTCCATATTCAATGAATCCGCAGGAAAATACTGATTGCCATCCACAACTTCACAGCGATCGCTTTCAGCAAGCACAACATCATTCCAAATAGCTTTTGGCATAAATTTAAGATTTTAGTTAAGATTTGAGTACTTTCCTACCATTTAACCATTAAAGGATTTCGCAGATTAAAAATCCGTGAAATCCTTTAATCCGTGATTCAGATTTTATTAATTACGATCTACCCAAACAATCGTTCGCGCTTCAACACCATTACTTTTTAAAATATTGGCGATCGCCCCACTCACATCTTGATCTAAACCTAAATTCCATTTCGCCTGAAATTCTTGATAGGACAGGGCATAATCTTGGCTATTAGTGTCGGTGTAATAAATTTGTTGACGTTGCGAATCGGCTCCTGTTATGGCAATCCAATGTAAATAGGGAATCGAGCCAATATAAGGAATCGCTAAACTGCCAACCCGAATCAGGGCGATCGCAGGTTTTCCCGATCGCACTAGATTAATCAGCTTGGTGAAACTGGTCTGAGCAGATTTTTTAACCCGATCGCCTTCCCATCGTTGCATCACCTGTTGCAGGGTTAGCGGCGGCGTACCAGTTCGCACCTCAACCCATTGATTATTTAGAGGATTACGCATCTTTTGCGGTAAAAAAAGTTTTTTGTCAGTAGCCGCCCTAACCATCGCATAGTCGAGATCGTGACCATAAAAACGCAACACCCGCGCCGCCGAATTAGGCCCACAACTCCAGCCATCATCCTGTGCGCCCGTATCAGGCAATGCCATCACGTTTGATGTACCCGCAGCATCTATCAGGGCTGGTTTTACAAGTCGCTTGTGATAAGGGCTTTTGAGTGTGGCGATCGCCGATGTAGTCGGAGTGATGGTTAAGGCGATCGCCAATCCTGTAAACACGAGTGTAAAATCTTTAAAAAAATCTTTAAAAAAATTCATATGGACTTTTCGGTATTTTTCCAGCAATTTTCCCAACAACTTTTGAACGGCTTATCAATTGGCAGCGTTTACGCCATTTTTGCCCTCGGCTACACCTTAGTATTCTCGATTTTAGGGATTATTAACTTTGCCCACGGCGCAATATTTACCCTCGGCGCATACTTTACCTATTTGCTTTGTGGCGGCACATTTGGATTTAATGGCGTACTCGCCAATATGTCCTTACCCAAAGAACTGCATTTACCCTTTTTTGTTGCCATCTTTGTCGGTAGTTTGCTGGCTGGCGGCGTGAGCGTCCTGATCGAGCGGATCGCCTTTCGACCATTACGCGATCGCCATGCCGATCCATTACTCACCTTAGTTTCTAGTTTGGGCGTAGCTCTGGCGATCGTCAATATAATCCAGTATCTAGTTGGAGCCGAAAGCTATAACTTTCCATCAAATATCTATGGCAACTTACCCGCCGCGATCAACTTCGGCACAATCGACAAACCGATCGCCATCCGCACCGTCCAAATCGTCATTTTTGGAGTTTCAGGCATAATTTTATCGATTTTGACCTACGCGATTAATTTTACTAAACTAGGCAAAGCCATGAAAGCCGTCGCCGAAGATGCTACCACCGCCAGTTTGTTAGGCATAAATACAGATTTTTTCATTCTGCTCACCTTTTTTGTGTCAGGCTTCCTAGGTGGACTAGCAGGAACTCTCGTGGGTTCTAGTGTCAGCATTGCGGGACCCTATTTTGGGATCGGCTTTGGCTTAAAAGGCTTAGCGGTGATCGTCCTTGGAGGGCTAGGCAATATCCCAGGAGCCGTCGTCGGTGGCGTGGTGCTAGGGCTTGCAGAATCGTTTGTGCCATCGGATCAATCAGCCTACAAAGATGCTGTCGCCTTTGCCCTGCTATTGATCGTTTTACTAGTGCGCCCCCAAGGACTTCTCGGCAAAACCTTTGTCCAAAAAGTTTAATTCTTGATTGTGTAAAGAAATATTTTTTTCCTTTGAGTTTTACATGATTTTATGCAACTAGTAGAAACTCATGGGAAGATGATTAAAGATTGTACTTTTGGTCACAGATCATTAAATAGATCACTAGATTTTTCAGCAAAAACCTACACAGAGAGTTTGGTTATGTTGCAATCACTTTACTACTCCATCGGCGCTATCCAAGACGAAGCCAAGCATTTGATCGAAAGCGGTAGGCTTAATCGTAGTCAACAAATCTATACCATGTGCAGATTTTTTCGCGATCGCGAATGGTGTCAGATTGAACGAGAACTAGCCGAAAATCAATACCTATTGCGCGATCGTCTTTGCGATTTGGTGAGTCACGAATGTTGGCAAAATGATTAGAACTGGCTAATTATTATAAAACCCCAAATTGTTTGGACGAGATTTGCCCACCCCAAAAATTTTGGGTTTTGATAAATTTTCAATCTTTCGTACCATTTAAAATTATACAATGTGCTTGCATGAACATTTAATATCAAGCATGTAGGCATCAATGGAGGTAATAAAAACCATTGGAGAGTCAGCAAAAAAATATGATTCAAGGTGTAAACTTAATCGATCGCCTAAAGCAATTTGTTGACCAATCTGCTAGTATGCTGAATCTAGATGAAGATGTGGCTATAGATAGGGGCATGACGCAAATTATTAAGTCGGCGGTAATGGTAATTGGTGGCGGTGAGGATAAGGTGCAAGATCGGAAGATCCTCAAAGCCTTTATAGAAAGCTCTGGCGGCTCGCAATCTCGCATTGCGATCATTCCTTGCGCCTCCAGAGAGCCAGACATTATCGGACGCATATATCATGATATTTTCACCGATATTGGCGCAAGTGTTGTTGAAGTATTAGATATTCGTGAACGTCCTCACTATGACTATCCTGAAGCCGAAGCCCTCGTGGATCGGTTTACAGGCATATTTATGACGGGTGGTGACCAACTGCGCCTTTGTGCGTTGATCGCTGATACCCCCTTTGCGATCACGATCGCCAAGCGCATTGATGAACATCGCTTAGTTCTGGCTGGGACAAGTGCAGGCGCAGCCGCGATGGGCTATCACATGATTTCAGGTGGCAGCAGTGGCGAGTCTCCGCACAAAGAACTGGTCAATATGGGTACGGGCTTGAATATTTTGCCTGAGATTATTGTCGATCAGCATTTTCATAATCGCAATCGGATGGCGCGGTTAATGACGGCGATCGCCGCGCATCCTGACAAAATCGGCATCGGTATCGATGAAGATACGGTGGCGATATTTGAGCCAAACAATACCATGCGCGTTCTAGGTCGTGGCACTGTCACTGTCGTTGACCCAGGTGAAGTTTCGTACAGCAATCAACTATGGGTTAGTGGCACGGCTCCCTTAACGATTCACAATTTGCGAGTACATATTCTTGCCACAGGTTGTAAATATCATCTGCTCAAACGAATTCCGATTAGTCCATCTGTGTAAGCTGCGGCTTTTTTCGGTTTGTAAAACAAAGGGCGGCGCAATGCGCCGCCTTTTATCTTTGAGATTATACGCGTCACAAAAACGGTCGCAGGGCGAAGCCCCGCAACGGGTTTTATATTTTTGATTGCGGCGGGTTTGCAAGCAAATTGCTGTAATACTGAGGCGATCGCCCTAGCACTCAATGGACATTCGCTGCTAGACTAGCAAAAGAAAAATTTTTAACGAATAGCACAAGTACTGGATCGATGCCTGAAGACACCGTTGCAACTGTTTCGACCTCTGCACCCAATATCACTACAGGCGAAGCCCTGACCGTCTACGAAGATATGGTATTGGGGCGTACTTTCGAGGACAAGTGCGCTGAGATGTATTATCGCGGGAAAATGTTTGGATTTGTGCATTTGTACAACGGTCAAGAAGCTGTCGCCAGTGGCGTGATCAAAGCCATGCGCTCTGATGACTATGTATGCAGCACCTACCGCGACCACGTTCATGCCCTGAGCGCGGGTGTCACCGCCAATGAGGTCATGGCTGAACTTTTCGGAAAAGAAACAGGATGCAGCAAAGGGCGGGGCGGCTCTATGCATATTTTTTCAGCGAAGAATAATTTCTTAGGTGGATATGCGTTCGTGGCTGAAGGAATTCCTGTGGCGGCTGGAGCAGCATTTCAATCAAAATATCGCCGCGAAGTGATGGGAAATTCTAATGCTGACCAAGTTACAGCTTGCTTCTTTGGTGATGGCGCTAGCAACAATGGTCAATTTTATGAAACCCTGAACATGGCGGCTTTGTGGAAATTGCCACTTATTTTTGTAGTCGAAAATAATGATTGGGCGATCGGCATGAAACACGATCGCGCCACTTCTGATGTGCGGATTCACAAAAAAGCTGAAGCCTTTGGGATGCCAGGATTTGAAGTTGACGGAATGGATGTGTTGGCAGTGCGCGAGCATGCTCAAGAAGCCGTCCGTCGCGGTCGCGCTGGTGAAGGTCCAACTGTTTTGGAATGTATGACCTATCGTTTTAGAGGTCATTCTCTGGCTGATCCTGATGAGTTGCGTCCTAGAGAAGACAAGGACAAATGGTTTGCTCGCGATCCGATTAAAATTTTCGCTAGCCGCGTTCTTGAACATGGCATAGTAACTGAGGGTGAGTTGAAAGCGATCGACAAAAAAATTCGTGATGTGGTTGAAGAATGCGTCCGCTTTGCCATTGATTCCCCTGAGCCAGATCCTAAGGATTTATTCCGTTATCAGTTTGCTGAAGACGAATAAATAATCACAAAAAAGAGCCTACGCTTCGCGCAAGCTCTTTTTTGATTTATTGGTTCGGGATAACGATCGCCATAATTAGGACTCGCCAACTACTTCTACATCGATCGCATCCACATAATCAACATCATCTACTTGATCGTTTTGAACGCGATCGCTTTGATTTTTAGTTGATTTATGAAGATTTTCACTGTTTCGAGCAGCGTCTTGAGTAGATTCATAAATTTCAGATTGATCGAGACAAATTGGACGAATCTCATAATGAACTCGCAAATTAGCTGGGGCGCTACGTTCAGCTTCACGCACAAATCGATTAGCTTCCCATTCAGCTTGAAATGTATTGAGCAATTTCAACGTGTTGACGCGCTGTCTCTCTAGGTAAGTCCAAACTTCCCAAGCGTTGTATTCTGGCTCTTTAATAGCTTCAGGGATGCTTTCAGGTATTTCTTCGGCTTGAGGTTCAGAGGGGATTTCAGAGCTATTAGCGCGATCTGCTGATTCAGGCTCCGTATTTATGTTGGACTCAGTATCATGCAAATCATGAGATGCATTACTAGATGCCTTTTGAACTGGCGGTTGCGAATTATCGGCAAAATCGGGCGATCGCCACAAGCTTTTGATTTCCTTAGCCCGAATTTGCTTGATTTGTGAACTATTACCCGCGATCGCCTGCACTTCGATGGATGTCTGCGATTGATCGATCCATGCTTTAAAAATCACTTCTTCGCCATTAATAAACAAGCGATCGCCCGTCTCTAGCGCAAATCCCACCAACGAATTAAACAATGGCTTAGTATTTGGTAAATCTTGGAAGTTGACAGAAAAGTTGCTAGGAATAAAGTTGCTAGGAGTATTTGGATCGGGGTGAATATTTTCTTGATTGGGGACAGATGGAGCCGCCTGATTAGATTTCCCATGATCAATCAGGCTGAGGACTCCCCCATTTGTGTCCTCAATTCGATAATCTCAGACTGCAATGGATCTAAGCAGCTTTTTATATATTCCAAAAGCTCTGGATGAAAAATGAATGGGGACGGCGCTTGATTAGTTTGCGTTTGGTTAGCTTGATTGTTGTTAGATATTGGCTCTGAAGATTTTTCTGGATCAAACTCACGACTGACGATCGCTAAGATCCAATCGGCGATCGCCTGTTGTTTGGCATCAGCTTTAGATTTGATTTGGCTCAATAAAGGCAAAGGAAAACGAAGATTTACCTGTTTTGTCCTGAGAGGAGTCGCCATCATTCGCCCTTGTTTTGTAACGTAAAAATATGTAAATCACTTAAATTGTATGGCAGATCTGCTCAAAGAACGCGCAACTATAGCCACAATACATAAACCGCCCACTGTGTGGGCAGTCCAGTCTTTTGGTTTTTATATTTGGTTAAGCCATGAGGCGCTACTATAATACGGGACTACACTTTCTGGAAAATTTTAAGACATGATATCCGTTTCCGCTAGATTTGAAGAACTGCGAGCTAAAGGGCAAGCCGCTCTAATTCCTTTCATTACGGCTGGCGATCCTAACTTAGATGCGACAGCAAAAGCTCTGCGAGTCTTGGATCAAAACGGCGCGGATCTGATCGAGTTAGGTGTGCCTTACTCTGACCCCCTTGCCGATGGTCCCGTGATTCAGGCGGCGGCGACAAGGGCTTTGCAAAATGGCGCGACCCTCGAAAAAGTTTTAGATGTGGTGCGCTTAGTTGCACCTGAACTGCGATCGCCAATTATTTTATTTACCTATTACAATCCGATCTTAAATATTGGGGTAGATAATTTTTTGCAGAAAATATATGCCGCAGGGGTGCGCGGTCTAGTCGTTCCTGATTTACCCCTCGAAGAATCCCATGTTTTACTGGAACCTGCTGAAAAAGCTGGAATCGAAGTTATTTTGCTAATCGCACCGACTAGCCCCCCCGATCGCGTCAGAGCGATCGCCGAAAAGTCACAGGGCTTTATCTATGTGGTCAGCGCGACAGGAGTAACGGGAGTGCGTACTGAAGTCGCCAAAGGGGTGAAGACGATGATCGAAGAACTCCGAACTATTACCGATAAACCGATCGCCGTTGGTTTTGGCATCTCGCAACCTGAACATGCAAAACAAGTAATTGACTGGAATGCGGACGGGGCGATCGTCGGTAGTGCGATGGTCAAGAGATTGGCTGAGCCTGATGGTGGACTACACGCGATCGGCGAGCTTTGCAAAACCCTCAAACACGCTATTCGTAGAGATTAAAACTAATATGAACATTTTGGTTGGTGTGGGTATTGCGATCGCCATTTTGGGTGGAATAGCCCTATTGCTATGGTTGCTATTTGAATGGCAGTACAAGACTCGACAAGGAAATTTGCTGGAATTTGATAATGGCGTATGGCAATTTCTAACCTACGAGCCAGATCATTATCGGTTGGAATTAATTTTAACCGCGACTAACAAAACTCGGAATTTGGATGTCTTTTTAGTAGAAGTTAATCCTGTGGTGTCGCTGCTAGCCAGTGGCTCCCTCGAAGGAATTAATAGCCAAATTCAGTTGCGATCGCGCCATACTGATGTGTCTAGTCGCAATGACAACTATTGGGAATCGTACATTGTCACGCCCAAACGCAGCACTAGTATTGAAATTCAGGTTGATCTGAGCGGCAAAAATCTTGAAGATTTACGAACTGCTTGGGTGCGCGTTCACTACACGATTTATGGACCAGCAGGACGCGAACAAAAAACGAAGCATTGCATTATTCCCTTGCAGTTTCCTGATGCTAATCAAAGGGAACGCTGGCGACCAACACCCGATGCTGATGTGTTGCCCATTCGCACCCATATTTTATCGGCAGGTGACAATCCTGTGGAAGTGCTGCAACGCTATGTGGTTAGTCATGCTCAGGCGGGTGACATTGTGACGATCGCCGAAACCCCGATCGCCATTATGCAAGGTAATTTTTATCATCCGAGCGATATTCATCCCCAGTGGCTAGCTAAGCGTTTGTGCTATTACTTCAAAAGTACTTCTAGTCTTGCCACGGCTTGCGGGTTGCAATCGTTGATCAATGAGTCAGGCGCGTGGCGTGTGGCTTTTGCCTTTGTGGCTGGGGCGATCGCCAAAGCCGTTTTGCGTGTGCCGGGAGTATTTTATATGCTGGCTGGCGAACAGGCGCGACTAATCGATGATGTGACGGGAACTCTGCCGCCCTACGATCAATTTATCGTACTCGGACCAAAAAATCCTCAAGCTGTAGTTGATGAAATCAAGGCAGGAACGGGACTAGAAGCGGCGATCGTGGATGTGAATGATTTACGGCGAGTGAAGGTGTTAGCTGCGACTTCGGGTGTGTCTGAAAAGCTCCTCAATCAAGCTCTATTAATGAACCCTGCGGGTAATGCGTCTGAACAAACACCGATAGTTTTGATTCGCCCTAACAGTAGCAATTAGAAATATCGCCATATCAAAAAAGCGGCGCGAAGCGCCGCTTTTTACTTTTTCTTGTTTTTTTTGTGTTGCCGAAGCTATTTGACTTTTACTTGAAAGCGCACAAAACCATAGGAATTTGTGGGCAATCCAAAACCATTCGCAAATGGCAAGAGTGCTGGACTTATAACCACATCGACAACGACTATTCCATCTGTATTGTCGGCAGCATTAAGGTCTAAGTTGGTCGTAGGTTTTTTACAAGCGGTTGGCGGAACGGTATTGGCGGGATAAAATTTAGCCCGATCGCCATCAAATAGCCCTGTCAAATAACTTGTTGGAGTTATTGTGCTATTTGCGAACACAATTCCAAAGTTGTTGCCTCCACCGACAACATCATAGGCATTATTCACAAATGTCGTGTTCGGCGGAATTAAGTCGCAAATAGTGACATTTGTAATAGCGGTATTACCAGCAGATAGAAAATAGATGGTGTACTCAATGCGATCGCTTGGTTTGACATCATTGCGAGTAATGTCTCCTTGCAAATAACCAGTTGCATTGATTGGAGTGGTTGAACTGGTAGTGATCCAGTTGACATTATCGTCATCGGATGAAGCAACTCCATCATTAACTGCGTTTGTAATTACAACGTCATTAATGGCGGTGATGCGCTTGACTAGCAATAGTTTTGGATTTGAAAAACCAACAGTTACAGTAGTCGGATCAATCGTTCCAGCATTTTGAGTTTGAATGATACTGCTAGCTATGGCTGTCACTCCTGCGGGTAAACTAGCAGTCGTATTATCAATATTGTCAGTTCGCACACCTGCGGCAGGTAAACCATTACTAATACCTGTGGGTTGATTACTGAGAATAGTCCCATTTGGTAATGCGGAATTGATGGTCACAGGAATATCAACGGTGACGACTCCACCCGCTTTTAAGATGAAACTAGAATTGAAGAGATTGTTATCACCAGCACCTGTGTAACTAGCATTAGCGACTGGAGTTATAGTTTGGGCGGCGTTGACGGTGATATTTCCCACACCCAAAGTTACAAATAGAGTCACATTACTGGGTAGGACATCAGAGATTTGGAAGTTAGGCACATCGACAGTACCAGTATTCGCATAGCTAACCCGCCATGTTAGCCTGTCGTCGGAAGTGACAGTGTTGTTATTATCCAAATCCGCAGTTAGGGCTACGGATTTATAACCGAATACTATGGGTTGAGTGATCCCAAAATCTTTATTCGCGATACTCGTACCTGTACTAAAAGGCGCTGTCACTAAAGGACTAGTAGCAACCCAACCAGCCGGTAAAGAAGCCGCAGGAGCCGCATTACCCAAAGTCCCAGCAGTTGCACTCAAACGAATAGTCACACTAGTTTGATTAAAGGGAACATCGTTAAATATATATGTCCCATTGGCATTGACTGGTGTGGTCGCTAAAACATTGCCAGCGCTACTCACTAAAATTGCATTTAAAAGTCCACCTGCATTTGTGCCAACTTCAGCGCCATTTTGAATACCTATAAAAGTTCCCGCAGCAGAGTTATCTAAATCATTGAAAACATTACCACTTAAAAATTCATCATCAAAAACTGTATAAGTTGCATTTTGGATTGGTGACGTACCACAAGCTGTCGTAGACGAAATAAAATAAACACCTGGTGAAGAGCCAATCTCGAAAACGATGGTCTCATTTCCCTCTGTTATCCCATCTTGGATAATCGTAAAAGGGATGAAGAAAGTACTAGTCGCATTCGATCCATCGTAGTTACCCGCAGGGATTGTAACCGTGAAATTGGTAGTTCCTGTCGGTGTATTAAAGTCAGTTCCCAGTAACGCAGTGGTTCCTGACCCAATAGAAATAGGAACGACAATTCCGCCAGCAGGGACTAAACCCACAACCCGAATTTTTGGAGGATTGGAGGTTGGGTTAGACTCAGCTTCTGCTGCTCCACCCGAAGTTGCAGAAAACTCGATTACAGGCAGCCCTGCAAACTGGGTGTCATCAATAAAGTTACCAATTGTAATGTTCCCACCACCAGTCGAAATAGCGTCAAATCCAACTGGAACATTGCTACTCAGCCCTGTATACCGAAGGCTTCCAGAATACCTTACCCATCCAGGCGCACTCGCACCCACAGATGCTGGTGCATTGGTGACAATGTTTGTTGCATTACCTGGACCAAGAGACGCAATAGAGCTAGGAGTTCCACTACTGGATGTAGAGAATTGAACTGCGCCTATGTTATTAACGGCAAAGTTTGCCACATCTGCAAAAGATGCACTAGCTCGGCCACGGTGGTTGACCGAGAAGTTAATGGTTTCGTCATTGAACAAACACAGATTTTGAAAAAGTTGAGAATTTCGCTCTGCATTAAGCTCCGCAAAAACTCTGCCATTAGGAGCAAGAACACCTTGAAAGGTGTCTGTCCACAACTCGATTAGGTTTGCTAAGCCAGGCAACGCAGTGCCAGAAAAACTAGGGCAGTTACCTGAACCCGCAACTAGCGGATGGGTGGTACTCCATCCAGGCACACTGGTCTGATCAACTTGAATAAAACAGTTAGTACGGGTATTAATCGGGATGGTAGCAGCACCAGGGGATGACGGGTTAGCTGTAGAGGGCGTTAAGTTTTGTTCAAAACTGGGATTGAGGAACGATCGCTGAATAAATTGGGCTTGTGCGGTTTGAGGGAAAACGGAGGCAACCATAGACAAGCCTAGAATTACTCCTCCTATTTTGCTAACAACTTTTTTCGGGTTTTTCATTTCTCAGTCCATTTTTAGTGCATTTTAAGCAGATGAAATTGCTTTTAATATTAGTTCTCAAGTTGCAAGTCTGATTCTTGATTCTCAAACTTAATTTCGACATCACGCACATCAGTAAATTCAATCTCCACACGCCGATCGCGGGCATAGTCAATAACTTGATCGCCTTGAGCCGCCCGTTGAGTTTCCCCAAGCGATCGCACGGTCATGCGTTCGGAAGGAACCCCCAGTCGCATTAGGTAATTACGCACAGCACGCGATCGCCTAAAACCTAGTTCGCGGTTATATTCATCACTGGCTCTAGGGTCAGTATGTCCTGCGAGATTGATGATGATCGTGGGATATTGCTTTAGCACCGCCGCAACCCGATCAAGGATTTTAGCGCTGTTGGGACTGATATTGTCGCGATCGAGAGCAAAGTGGACTTGACGCGGGACAGATAGGATGATTGGTGTGGGTGGCGGCGGGATTTGGGCGATTTGGGGCGGTGTGGTACAGGTGGGGATTTTTGATTGCGGATTTGTGGGTATGGGAACTGACAGATCGGGGTTGACGATCCGCGCATTATAGGCTGGCTCTGATGTGCCATATTGTGGATCGGTGGCGATCGCGCTAATCGTGTCCCCAACTTTTAAGTTTTTGAGTGACGCGCCGAACTTGCCTTTCTCATCGGTTTTGACTGTGGTTAGATATTCGTTGAGAGTTCCATAGGGCAGATTTGGATTGATTTTGTCAGTGACGCGATAGATATCAATCTCGGTGTCAGGATCAGCCGTGCCATCGATGTTGACTTGAGTCGGCGTAAACATGGGAAAAGCGGTAGAGAGGAAGATCGGGGCATTAATTGCGCCATTGGCCGTATCGACGCGCCGAAAATTGGAATCGCGTTGTAAGTTGATGCCATCGCCCGTGACAAAATTGCGATCGCCTGTATGACGTGCAGCAATTAGATCAATGCTCAAACCTTTGAGGGCAGTGAATGTATTTTTGCGAATCAAATTGCGATCGCTTTTAGGATAAGCGGCGATCGCCACACCCGATCCACGTTGATTACTAATTTTGTTATTAGTAACTTGATGATCGTTGCCCATGAGATAAATCGCCGCATAGTTGGTGCTGCGATCGTTAAAAATAATCCGATTGTCTTCAATGGCGATCGCGCCGTTAGGTTTGAATAGATATACGCCGCTCCCGTCATTAGCACAGAGCGTATTGCCCTTGATTTTAAGATTGGCAATTTCACCTTCAAGATAGATCCCGTGAGGCATTCCATCAAAGCCATTATTAGTAATCGCATTTTCAATAATTTGAGTACCCGTGGCTCTAACCGATGTGGTGATGCCACTGCCTTCGTGATAGGCGATCCGATTGTGCCGAATAATTGTATCGGTACTATTAAATAGATAAACTCCAAAGCCAGAAGGTTGCTTGGGCATATGACCTGTGGGGGGAATACCTAACCAGTTAGCTTCAAGGGTCACGCCTTGGGGAGGGCGGTTACTGTCATAAAATGGCGAAAATTTGGCGGGTTGCTGCTGCTCTGAAGTGTCGGGCGGGGGCGACTTGTGCGAAATGAAGATGTCCGCCGATGGGGTGGTGGTGGGGACACTCTCGATCGCATTAAAGCCATAGATGCTCAAGCCTCTGATCGTCACGCCATCAGCCACAATCGTCAAACCGCGAAAAATCTCCACGCCATCGGCAGGGGCGATCGCCACAATTGGCTGCGGAATGGCTAACTCTTGGGCAAAGGACTTTTGCGAGTCATAGCCTGTTTGGGTTGTGCCATCGATAATTAAGTTTGGAATGCTAATTGCGGGGAGGGCTTTGCGTAATCTGATAGTGGTGCGATCGCTCGGCAAGTTAAAGCTAATTTGGGAACCTTTGGCATTAATTGGCTTAACCTGAGCGCGTTCGGCATCACTGAGACGATCTAATTTTAGAGAACCATTACTAATCTCTAGGGCTTCACGCAAAGTCAATTCGCGATCGCTTTGAATCTCACCATCGGCATTACTATTAACCGTAATTTGATAAATTTGCGGATTTGCAGGTTGAGTTTGGGCGATCGCCAGACTCCCAACTGTACCGATGGAGACAGTTAGCCCGATACAACCGATCAATATGCTGGTTACTTTGCTGCTGGTTACTTGGGGCATAATATCTAATTCTTTAGATTTGAGAGTTGATCGGGATCGATGACAAACCCACTCTTTTGAGTGGTGCTGAGACCCATTCCTTGCAAGAAGGCGGTTACGGCATCACCATTGCTAGTCAACAAGAAGTTAAGCGCTGAAGCGAGACGGCGGTTCGCTCGCTCCGTAGGGGCTGAGGCATTGAGACTAATATTATTTAGCTCATCACCCAGCAACAGACTCAACAGTTGCGTTGATGAAGTCTCGAAGGAATAACTCAAGCGGCGATCGCTATTAGCTGTCGATAGTAAGATCGGATTTTCAGGAATGGCGATCGTTAATAAGAATGAATTTGTTGTGGGCAGTTGGGTTAGCAATTGCGTAAATCCAAGATTGGGGATTTGGATATTGTCGTTAAATGGAGTATTGAATTGGATATTGGGGAGTGAAGTCTCTAACCACTTAAACAACTGGCGATCGCTCTCTAACAAGAGTGCCAAAGGTGATATGGAAGTATTGGAAGTTGCCAACGGGATCGGAATAGTTGTGGCGCTAGCTTGCGTTGGGGTCGCTGTATTGGAAGTTGCCAACGGGATCGGAATAGTTGTGGCGCTAGCTTGGGTTGGGGTCGCAGTATTGGAAGTTGCCAACGGTATCGGAATAGTCGTGGCGCTAGCTTGGGTTGGGGTCGCAGTATTGGAAGTTGCCAACGGAATCGGAATAGTTGTAGCGCTAGCTTGCGTTGGGGTCGCAGGTGTTGCGGCGATGTTGGTATTACTATCATCCAGATTTAACGAGATATAAACTTGGGCAGTTCCTGTGGGATTTGCGACAGCGCTACTAGCAGTTAGCAAAATGCGATCGGAATCTACCCCTTTTTCGAGTAGATAATTTCTGACCGCGCTTAGTTTGAATGTTTCTAGATTTTGAGAACCCGAAACACTGAGTGCCGAACCACCCTGAAGCTCGAATGTCAAAGCAGGATTTGCTTTGAGTTGGTCAATCATGCGATCGAGGGTGGCGTAGCTCAAGTCAGCGATTTTGCCGTCATT
Organism: Cyanobacteria bacterium SOY_65_metabat_81; assembly: GCA_031412945.1. Taxonomy (GTDB): domain Bacteria; phylum Cyanobacteriota; class Cyanobacteriia; order Pseudanabaenales; family Pseudanabaenaceae; genus Pseudanabaena. The sequence continues at coordinate 13,656 of JANODY010000049.1, read as the reverse complement.
GCCAACATTTACGCCTAGAGATGCGCTAGGCGCTGATTTGGAATTTGTGGAATTTAGAGGAACTGTAGTTGCCCTAGCTTGGAGCGTGGGCTGCGCGTTAGGCAAGATGCTTTGTAAAAATTCGGTCGCAGGTGAATTTGAAGATATGGTTTGTAATCGCGTGGCGATCGCATCAAATACATCCGCCTTGCCACTGAGAGCAAAGCTAACTGGTAATGCAGAGCTAATCTTGTCAGCATTATTTGTGCTAGCCGTTGGCACACCCAAAGAGCGCAAGGTCATTTGACCACCCGCTACCCCGCGATCGAGTAAGTATTTTCTAGCCGCCATCATCCGATTAGCCGCAAGGTTATCGCCTGAGTTCATATCGGCGAGCGAACCAATATAGCCTTGGATATCAATGGACAGGTTATTGTATTCCTTCAAGACCGCCGCTAAATTTTCGAGAATGGCGATATCCGCGATCGCCAACTCTGCACTATTACCTTGTTTTTGTTCTTTGAAGGTTAGCGATCGCGCCACATTGAGACTGATAATCTGAGGCGTATTAACTGCTGCCGCGACTTTTTGGTCAGGTTTAGCGGGTTGAGCAACAGGGGCGACAGGCTCGACAGGATCTTGCTGTTCGCGGGGGGGAGTCTTTTGCAAGCCAAAGCCATCAAATAACTCGTTCAGCTTGACCGTGATCCCTGCATACAGTCCCCCTGCTGATCGCGAGCCACTAAAATCGCGATCGATATTGATCGAGCCACTGCTATAACCTGCGGCTAGCCGTAAATTGGGCGTGAGATAATAACCAATTTCTCCGACCAATCCCATCTCGCTATATCCCGCCGTTGGTTGATTGAGCATCCGTGTCTCAGCGACCAATTCAAGGTTATAACCTGCTCGATAAGTAACTCTAAATTGGGTCAAGTTGGTCAGCGACACGCCCGTAAAATCTTTGGCGATCGTGGTCGTGCTATTTCTTAGAGCCAGCTTGCCATAAAATTCCCATTGCCAGTTAGGGGCATAGATACCCTCTAGGGCTAGGGTGTGATCGGTAGAGCCAGTGCCACCACCAAACAAGATCGAGTCAGGAATGATACTAGGATTTTGGCGATATTCATAACGTAACAGCGCGTTAAATTTGTCGTCTTGAGGATCGCGATAGGCTAGTCCGACTTTGAGATTAGCGATCGTGCCTAAGCCCGTTACTAACTGATTGGCGGCACTAGATTGTTGATAGTTAAACAACGCGGTCAAAGCTGGGGTGAGTTTACCTAGCGCCGAAGCCGTGAAAACGGTGTTACTACTAACTCCGTCACTACGATTCTCAAACCTTGCACTTGCCTTAAGGTCGGGGTTGTCGGTATATTCTGCGCCAATGTTATAGCTGTTACCGTTTTGAGTGGTCAGTGAGCTAGAAGATTGACCGACTGCCACAGGTTGCAAATAAGATGTACCCGTGGCGCTGGCGATCGCAAAAGTACCGAATGTATGCTCATAACCAAAGTTTAATCGCAGTCCGGGCATGACTTGCCAGCGCTGATTAAGCCCCAATGCGCCTTGGGTTGAACTGGAGTCAGCCCCACCAATTAACGAGTAACGCCCTGTCAAACTGGTATCAGTACCTAATTTATAATCTCCAACCAAATCGGCACTGACGATCGCCTTTCCAGCCAACGGCCCCGTATGAAACCACTGCTGACCCAGCCTTGCGGTCAACCCTTGCACAATTGTCCAATCCAATGACACGACACTGCGATCGGGGATCACCGCATCAGAGCTTGAAGAGAGACTAACTTCGTTTTGGGCGCTCAGCTTTAAGTTATCTAAAATTGGCACAGTCAGACGCGATCGCAGTTGAGCCGAATTACTTGATAGGGAGTTCGGCAATTGTCGATCTTGGCGATCGCGATATAACAAATCCAGATTGAGCAGCGAAGCGCCGATGTTTTGTTGCAAGCCCAAGCTAATCGTGCGTAAAGAGTTGTCTACAGCCGACCCTGGCAATGCTTCTTGACGTGGCGTGAGCAGATCGACCAGACTTGTTAAAGGACGCGGCGCAACGCCCAGATTGTCTTCTTTGTCATATTGAAATTGAACGCTAGTTGAAGGCGTGAGCTTAGCCGTTAATTGAGTTCCATATTTAGTCTGCCCCGGCACAAAACTAATGGTGGCATTATTGGCAAAACCTGTTTCGGCTTTGCTGTAATAGACTTTACCGAGAATCCCTGAAAAAATCTCGCTATTTAGCTCAAATCGCATCGCCGAGCCAGTCACAAAGCCTAAAAGCTCAGAATCATTTTCCGATCGCACATACTCGCCGATCAGATTAGTCTTTTCCCCAAAAGAAATCAGGGCATTTGCGCCATATAAAACGAAATTACGGACGCCTTGATTTTCTTTAAAATAATTTGCCCCGACCCAACTAGGTTGACTCTGGCTACGATTGAAGTGATAACGCAGTTGTCCGCCATAGATACTACTATCGGCACTCGCTTGCACTTCATTTTGATAAGTAACTACGACTTGACGGCGCAGCAGTTGTCCATTATCGGCTAGCGCTGTTTGCAACAATGGTTGCCGAAACAGTAATGAGCCATTGTCATAGTTGATGTCATAATCTTTGCCCCGCGCTAGCTCTTGGCGTGAAACTATTGTGCCAGCGCTAAAGAAATCGACCAACTCCACAAATACATTTTCACTGCCATTAACTAGGAGGCGGCGAGACAGAAAGTAAGTTCCACTTGTGCCATTGGGGGCGATCGTGTCGCGTTGAAATCCTTTGCCAATGTTGCTATAAAAAGCTGTGAGTTGAGCGTCACCAAGATTAAAGTTACCTTTGAAGCCTTGAAGTTGGCGCGAAATGGCACTAAATTGCTGCGATCGCGAAGTAAACTCTTCCGTATTGAAGTTACCCCACATCAAGTAATCTGTACTCGCGCCCTGCACAGGCGAGTTCCGCTCAAAGCGCAAATACAGACTGTCATAAGATGGCGTAGTCAGAGTTGAAGTGGAACTATCGCCATAAACAGGATATTTTTGATCGCAATATTTTTCAGAACCAGTTAAGCTGCTATTTCCCGCGCAATCCTGATTGAGCGGACGGCTATTATTAAAAGCACCCGTAAATAACCATTCCCCCACTCGCCCCGTCCCAAACACCGCCCCGTAGAGATCAACTTGGGTGCGATTGTCGCGATCGATCGGCAAAAATTCGCGCAAACTGCGATAGAAGTCCGTACCTCTAGCCCCAACTCGCAAATCAATCACTCCAGTCACTAAGGAAGGACGCAAATCTGTCTCAAACTTGACTTGCGTAAAAGCTTCCATTTGAGCATTAATCGCTCGCACGGTCACAGTTCCTGTTTTTAGTCCAGATGTCAACTGCGCCGAAAACTTACCCTGCTTAGCCAAGACTTGAAAACCCGGCTGTTCGGGTGAGGCATCAGTACCCAGAAACTTACCATCGCTCGCTTCTAACGTGACGATCGCATCCCAATTGGAGCGATTGCCATTTTCATCGACTAATTGTCCATCGATGGTGGCATAGGATTTTCCGTCAGCAGGGATGCGGGCTTCGAGGGTGGAGATGACTAGCTTGACAGGGTTGCCTCTGACTTTGACAATTACCGAACTTGAGATGGTTTCTGTAATTTCGTCTTTGGTGGCGATCGCGTTCTCTCCCGCCTGCAAAGGTACGCCGTACCATGTTTGGGTAATGGTTCTATTAGTCTCATCCAATTCCGATCGCCCGATCGAGCTAGATGACACCGCCTTCCCATTTACCAAAAGCTCCACCTTAGAGCCAACGGGCATCTGGACTACCACTGTCGCCGCAGGTGCATCTAAGACAGTGCCAGTCGTGGGCGAGAGAATGATGATCTTTGGTGGTGAAACGCTGGGCTTGTTAGAAGTATTATTTGGTTTCAGAACAGGACTAATATCAGTGGATTGAGCGAGATTTTTAGGCGTTACAATTTGGGCAGATGGAATATTAGCTTGATTAGTTAGCTGATTAGTTAATAGAACCTGTGGTTTTGTGTCCTCAGAAGTTTTCACCTCTGTGACTAGCTCGGCTCTAACCGATGAGCAGACTAGCAAAATCAATATTTGCGGAAAAGCAATAATTCCTAATTTAAGAAGCGAGGCAGAACTGCTTTTCATTATTTTGAGCCTTCCTGCTTGGTGCTGCTAAGCCCACGCCCCACAGGAGTTACCGCAAAGTTGACCCGATATAATCCACCCGGAGCGAGCTTGACCAACCGCGATTGACTGTTGCGCTCAATAAAATATAAATTTGGCGCAAGTGTATAGCCAGCAGTAGAAGTTAGATCGATCGCCAAAGTTCGACTGCCCGAAAGCACGCTACTGAGCGAATAAAGTCCATTAGCATCAGTGACGATCCGATTGCCATCATCCATATAGATCACCGCATTCGGAACTCCCGGTTCGCCAGCTTGCTGCTCGCCATCAAAGTTTTTATCCACAAATACGCGTCCGATCAAAGTTCCACAATCAGACAAGATCCCCGGTCTAATCCTGAGTCTGTGAGATACTGGACCATCGCGGACAACCTGCGCGGCGTTGTCACTACGCACACCTGACACAGTGGCTCGATTGATGCCAGTACCACGGAGCGCATCGTTGGTCAGTTGCGTGGCATAGACAATATTCAGGGTGCGACTGTCGCTAGCGTCAGGAAGGGAAATACTAGGCTTAAATATTAGATTGCGACCATTTTGAGTTAAGGTCACAGGCACTAAAGTTCCACCAAATTCGGCTTTGACTGAACCCTCAATGTATTGAAATCCGAGCGGTAAATCATCACGAATCTCGGTATCAACTAATGCTGTATTTGCAAGGTTACGCACGGTCAACCGATAGATCACAATATCGCCCGGTTCGGCGGCGGCCCGATCGCCTGTTTTTACAAGTTGAACTGCCTGTGATTGACATCCCGCCACACTGAGATTGATCACTGCCAAATTAAGTCCGACTGTCGCCGCATCGCTAATGTCGATCTTGCCATCAACTGAGGTTGCTCCATTACTGGCTGAGATTGGCTGACCATCTAATGCAGCAGCCGTGTAATTGACGATACTCCCAACTCTGGAATTGATTTTAACTCTAATCCGTCTTTCGTTGAGAGATGAGTTAGCTGGCGGTTTTACATACAGAATAAACTCTCGACCGACATCAACTTGACCACGATTGACATCAAGCAAAAAGTTGAACTTCCCCTGATCGCTATTGGTCAAGAAAAATGGATTGGCGTTAAATAAGTTAGGTGACAGCCCTGCAAACTTTGTCGCTGATGCTTGGCTGGGTGGCACTGTCCCAGTTAATAACAATGGCAACCCAATATCACCTGTGGAGTTGAGTGATTCATATAAACCAACACTAAAGCCTAAATAATCTGGCAAGAGGCTGCCATCACAGGCGGTAACTCGACCAAATGGGTCAATCAGTTCGGCTTGTAGTTGGGAAGAAGAGCCTGTGAAAGTTTTGCCTGTGGGATCGGTATAGCTATAAGTCGCCGTGTTAAAAATTTGCACTGCTGCGGGTGTATTTGAGGTTTGAGCTAAGCTCGATTCACAAAATTGAGTTGCCCCAACCAGAAATATGGTGGCAAACTTTAAGCTGTTTTTTAGAAATATTTTTTTTGCTATGAAACTTAGACTTTTCATTAAAAACAGCTAACCTCAACTGCCTAGGATTTTTGAGTTCCTAAATTTTTTAACTAGTTTTTTAACTGATTTTTAGAATGTGAAGTATGAAACTATGACGGTTTTTAAATGAGTGTTAACCAAATAGCTTTTAGAAAACTATTTGGTTTTAATATTGCCCCCTAGCCCCCAATTCTGGGGGAACAAGAAAATAAAATTCTTGCAAAGTCCCCCAGAATTGGGGGATTTAGGGGGCTTAGATCAATCGAAACCAAGACAGTTAGACTTGTGTGTACAGGGTAGCGCTTTGCGGGGGGATGGCAAATGTTGCATCTGCATAAGGCGATCGCGTTTAACGAATGCGAACTTGATAAGTGGCATTAGCAATAGTGTTGGCAGGAAAGTTTTCGCCAAAGTTCCATCGGACGTTGGTATACATACTTTCAGGGGCGGGGCGAGTGACGATCTCACCGCTTTCTAGCTTGACCCGAATGGTCGGTTTTTCGCTGTAGTTTTTGCCGTTGTCGATGCTATAGGCTACTTTTGCGCCGTCAAAGTTGGGCAAGGTTGCCGAATTTAAGACATAAACTGAACCGTTAGGAATTGGTTGAGTAACGACTAATTTTTTGATCTGGCGATCGCTAATATTTCTAGCGGTCACGACATAGCGAATGGTCTCACCGGGGAGGAGCGCGGCATTAGCTGGGAGTGTTTTCCACTCTACTTGTCCTGTGGCAAGCGCCAAGATCGACTGTTTGTCGGCAGTGATCGATGGTCTTTCGGCACTAAGCTTTAGTTGAACTGGATCTTGCTGTTTGGCGGGTTGGGCGATGGCTGAGTCGGGTGACTGGAGGCTCGCGAGGCTAGGCGTGATGCTAGCAAAAGGGATGGCGGCGATCAGAGCGATCGCGCCTAAGCCGATAATGTTGGTGACTGTTTTTAAGGGTTTCATGTGTGAGGATACCTAAAAAAATTGATTTTTAAAACAGGCTAGGTAGAGCATTGACACAATTGTTTACAACTTCTTGTCACAATGTTTATTTGCCAATGCTTTACCCTCTCTCCGCAGATAATTAACCTGTAATCGCGTCAAGTGTTGGGCAGAGCATTCCTGTATATAAAACCTATTGAGTTGGCTAAATAGTTACAGGAATGCTTTGCCCCTACCTTAGGAGACTAGATAAGATCAATTATCTATTTGACTACGCGCTGGAATCTGAAGAATCCTTGTTGACCGGGGGTCAGAGTTGGGATGCTGTCGATATACTTATTGACGGCGGGGTCGGTCGTTGACAAAGGTGTTAAACCATTGAAGAAGGTAATCACAGCGCCGAAACTAGAGACAGCACCACCAGCAGCATTTAAGACTACAGTGGCTGAGTTAGGCACGTTAAAGGTGGTCGTAGCCCAGTTGTTAGGACTAGCAGCACCATCTTCAGTGATAACGATGTTGTTAGCATTCAAGACCACGTTGGAGCTTCCACTCGCAGGGGTGGAAATGTTTTCGTAGGTAAGTAGGTACTCAAGGATGTTGCCAGGGGCAGGTGTCTTTGGAGTGTCGCTAAATACTCCCTGATCAGCTGCAGTACCTGTACCTGCACCTACTACTGCGGGTCCAGATCCTTGAACAACGCGAGACTGCTTGAGTAGCTCTAGATAACCTGTGTACACGCGATCGATCTTGATGTTGAATGGTGCATCTGAGTTTGTACTCTTGAATCCATTTACACCAGCAATAGTATTCGAGGTATTACTATCTACATAAGCAACGATCGGCACAGAGTATGCAGTCGTCACAATGGCAGTGTCTGGCAGTACCACAGTTACGTTGTAACTTTGAGCAATACCAATGTCGAGGGAATTGATTCTGACTGGCTTGATGGCGGCTGCGGGATCAGCAACACCATTTGTTGAGCTTGAGAGTAGACTAAAAGCACCTCCAAGTAATTCGTAAGTGGCTGTATTGCCTGTGCCGCTAGTAGGTGTAATACCAACGGGGAAGGCGATCGTGACAGTAGTGCCTTCAATTAGAGGTGCACCATTGGACGTTGACGGAAGTACGAAGTTCGAGGAAGCTAAGCCACTTGCACTCGCAGCTAAGGCAGCCGTGATTGGCTCCAAAGTTACGTTGTCCAACTGAGCGGTGTTGGTGGAAGGGTTCTGAACTGTATTGACAAAGGTGACAGTACTTGTTACGCCGATAGCATTAGTAGGTGCGATACCAGTAGGAACATTCGCAGACTTGTTGACAAAGTCGGTGTTGTTGCCGTTAGGCCCGATCGCATCAGCAGATCCTTGTGGACCATTTAAGATGGAACCAGGAGGATTGATTGTGAAGACGTTGTCTTCACCACCCGCTCCAGTACCCGTGTTGTTGTTGCCAGGAGTATTACTGTCCGTGCCATCAGCGACAGGATCTGCGATACCATTGGGCGCAGTTGCGGGAGCAGTGATTGCGGGTACTGATGGAGAGCCACTTTCATAGTTATTCGGATTTTGGTCACCTGATTCGTCATAAACCAGAGGATTGGTCGGGCTAATAACACCAGCCGCAGTTTGACCAAAGACCTGAGCAATGTTGGCGATCGTCACAGGCGAGGTTAATGCGGGAGTTCCGTTTGTAAGACCATTCGTAACTACGTTAACTGTCAACCCAGTCGCATCAGCTACTGTGGAGTATCCTGCGGCGATCGGACCGTTAGCGATGTAACCAATGCGAGTGGTCAAATTAGTTGGCGTAGTAGTTAGCCAATCTGCGGCTAATGGATTAGCAGCACCAGTGAGTGTATAAACTCTTGTCCAAAGAACCCCATTGATAGTTACTGACACAGGAGGAAGCGCAGTTGTATCAAGAATGGTATTAGCAGGAATAGCATCAGAGATTAAAACCCTATTTACAGTGGTAGCACTACCATCAAGCGTGATCGCTGTTGGCAACAACTCTGAAGGAGTAATACCTGTACTACCCGCAGGTGCTGACGTTTCAACCCTCAAGTCTAATCTATAGGTTAGTTTGTCATCGGAGAAGTTTGCCGGCGTAGCGTTTGTATTGTAGCCAGTGCGGGTTTTGAGGACGGTCGCTAGGGCGAGTTTGTTGATTTGGGTTGCAAGAGTTTGTGTGTTTTTGGCACTTGCTTCGCGATCGCCATTAGCGGGTGCTGTAGCTCCTCCAGCGCCAGTCGTGTTGATTGTGTAAATTTCAGCAACATTATTCGCTGGGGTATCAGCATCATCAGGTTGGTTCTGGGTATCAGTGCCAACATCGCCAACAAATGATCCTGTCTCGCCCAACGTGACAGATACTGGGCTACCTGCGATAGTCGCTGTCACTGTTACAGGGACGACAACCTTGATCGTTCCGCCAATAGGAATACTGCCATCGGCTGGAATAAGAGCAGTACCTCCATTAGCGGCAGTAACCGCAGCAATAAATGCAGCAGTATTGGTATTACCATCTGAAGGTAGTAATACGGGTGTTGTTAAGACAATGCCATTAACTTCGGTGACATAAATATTCGCACCAGCAAATGCTCCAGTTCCAACAGGTAGTGCAGTTGTGCCAATAGAGCCTCCCACTGGTGTTAATGAGATAGGAATGTGGAGAGCCGTGCGATCGTTACCCGTATTGGTAATAAGGAAGCTGTAATTAACAAAATCACCAGTTGTGACACTACCACCGTTTACGTCGATCGTTCCTGACGAAACGACAGTAACACCAGCAACCTCAGCCACTGTCGCTGTTACTTGGTTAGAAGTAGCATTGATTGTTGTGCCTGGGTTGAGAGGATCAATATAGGTACCTGTGGCGGTGTTATTAATCGTATCGCCAGCAGGAGTCAAAGGTACAGTCTGTGCTGAGACTAGCGGTGGCAAAAGTTGCCATACACCACTGACAGAGAGCGTAGCTGCCAGCAAACGGCGCAAAAGAACTGGATTGCTGTTTATGTTTGCTTGATTGCTCTTCTTTTCGTTTTGATTTAAATGACGCAACGTACCCTCACCCTAGTATTTTTTAGATTTCTATTTGCAACCGCGCCCCAACAATCGCCACCATCGCATACGCTTAAGCTCTTAATGTTGATCGCCACATTGACCTAACCGAACAAAGCCTAGTTAGGATCATAATTATCACCATCATTTCATACCCGATCGCATGAAGTCAAGACGTTGACAACGATCGCTAAAAGAGCTTTAAATTTGCATTGATATAACATTGATATGACATCATGGCAACTTGGGATATTGGCGAAAATTAGGTTTGCGCTTCTCCAGAAAGGCTTGCTTACCCTCTTGCGCCTCCTGCGTCATATAAAACAACATCGTGGCATTACCCGCCAGCTCCTGAATCCCCGCCTGTCCATCACAATCAGCATTAAAAGCCGACTTCAGACAACGGATCGCCAGAGGGCTTTTATCTAAAATTTCTTGCGCCCATTGGATGCCCTCAGCCTCAAGTTGCTCAATAGCCACAACTTTATTGACTAAGCCCATATCTAGAGCCTCTTGAGCATCATACTGACGGCACAGATACCAGATTTCTCGCGCCTTTTTTTGTCCTACCAGTCGCGCCAAATAAGAAGCCCCAAAACCACCATCAAAACTGCCCACCATTGGACCAGTCTGTCCAAAAATGGCATTATCGGCGGCGATGGTTAGATCACAGACGACATGCAACACATGACCACCACCGATCGCATATCCAGCCACCAACGCAATCACAGGCTGCGGCATAGTCCGAATCAGGCGCTGCAAGTCCAACACATTTAGTCGTGGCACACCCGACTCCGAGATATAGCCACCATCGCCGCGCACTTTTTGATCACCCCCCGCACAAAAAGCATATTTACCGTCAGTCGCGGGTCCCGCCCCCGTTAGCAACACGACCCCAATCTCGAGATCTTCGCGGGCATCAGTAAAAGCGGCGATCATCTCACTGATGGTTTGAGGACGAAAGGCATTACGAACTTGAGGACGATTGATCGTAATTTTTGCCATTCCATCGGCTTTGTGATAGAGAATGTCTTCAAATTCGGCGGCGATTTGCCAATCGGTCATGGTTTTGAGAGAAAAAAGTACAGAGCGATATTTTACAGCGCAAAGCGCTGAAGTAAAACCAATATTTTTTTAAAAGTGTTGAAAAGCAGCACTTTTAAAAAATGTTGATCAGACGCACCACGGAAAGGGTCGCAGGGCAAAGCCCCGCAATGGGTTTTATATTTTTATTTGCGGCAGGTTTACTGAAATATGAAGGCATGTCGAAAAGATGTAATAATTTGTAACAGAATTAACCAGCGATCGCCTATAGCGCGATCAAACCTATGGAACCCGATTTAGAAGTTACCGAAACGGCTAACCCAGAAGCTAGTCCTGAAATAGTTAATCTCAAGGCCCTTAATCTCCAAATATCTGAAGTCAGCGAAGAATTACATCGCCATGAATGTGGAGTATGCGGTTACATTTATGAACCCGCCACAGGTGATATTAAGCGAAATATTCCTAGCGGTACGGCTTTTGAAAGCATATCCAATGATTGGCGTTGTCCTGTTTGCAACACCAAGAAAAAGTCTTTTTCAGATATCGGAGTGGCGGCAAAGCCTTCTGGCTTTACTGAAAATCTAGGCTATGGATTTGGGGTTAATGTGCTTACTCCTGGACAAAAAAACATCCTTATATTCGGCTCCTTAGCCCTAGCCGTAGCTTTTTTTATCAGTTTGTATGCCTTAGATTAAGTGAGTAGCTAAGCGCAATAAAACCAGAACCGAAACCAGTGGCGCACGCACCACAGGTTTTAGGGTTTTATATTTAATTAAGCCCATTTGATGAACGAATTTTTTGCGAAATTCCTTGCCAACCTTCTATAAATATTTTATGAAAACAAATATAAAACGCTTTTTTGCCTCATTTTCACTTTGTCTGTTATTAATTTGCACCACATTCTTTGGGGCAGGAATGCCGATTGCCTCGGCAAATCATGGCAACTGGCACAAAGTTGATTTGCCTGTAGCGATTACGCCGCTTGACTTGTGGTTTGACAAAGCTGAGCCTAATCATGGCTGGCTGGTTGGTACTGATGCGACTTTGTTAGAGTCGATCGATGGCGGCAAAACTTGGGAAGAGCGCAAACTCGATCTCGGTGATGGTATTTATCGCTTTTCATCAATTAGCTTTGCAGGTAATGATGGTTGGATTACGGGGCAGCCTGCGCTATTGCTGCATACCACCGATGCGGGTAAATCTTGGTCGCGGATTGGGCTTAGCTCCAAACTGCCGGGCGATCCCTTTGCGATCGTGGCTTCTGGCAATAATTCAGCCGAAATGGTGACAGATTTGGGGGCAATTTATGTCACTCAAGATGCTGGTCAAAACTGGAAAGCTCTGGTGACTCAAGCTGTCGGCAATGCGCGTAACCTCAATCGCAGTGCTGATGGTCGTTATGTGGCGATTTCGGCTAAGGGTAACTTTTATTCGACATGGCAACCGGGTGATGAGACTTGGATTCAGCACAATCGTAATAGCTCTCGCCGCGTCCAGAATATGGGTTATACCCCAGATAATCGTCTATGGATGCTCAATCGCGGCGGTCAAGTGCAGTTTAGCGAAGTTGGCGAATTTGATACTTGGGAAAAAAAGCAAACTCCTAGAGAAGGCGGTGGCTTTGGGTTTCTAGATTTGGCTTACCAAGATGCGGATAATCTATGGATCTCAGGCGGCAGTTCTCGCTTGATCCATAGCCAAGATGGTGGCAAAACTTGGAAGCGCGATGAATCGGCTAAAGACGCTGGCGCAAATCTATATCGTATTTACTTTTTCTCAAGCGATCGCGGTTTTGTAATTGGACAAAATGGCACACTGCTCGCTTATTCTCCAGACTAAAATAGGTTAAATAAGAATCAAGAAACGATGTCAGCGCACTGCGCCGCCATAATTTCTTGATTCTTGGTTTTAAGTCGCAAAGTGCTGAACGTAAATTAGGAAAACTTACACGATGGACACTTGGGAAAGCTTTCGCATGGCAGGGAAAACCCTTGCCGCTAATCGTCTGCGTAGCACCTTAACCATGCTGGGCATTATCATCGGTAATGGCTCAGTGATTTTGATGGTGGGCATCGGACAGGGCGCACAAAAGTATGCGACACAACAGTTTCAGTCTCTAGGAACAGATGTGATATTTGTGATTACAGGGACAGATAATGCTCGTCGTAATGTAATCGCGCCGCCGAATCGATTAGTGCTTGCCGATGCTGAGGCGATCGCCACTCAAGTACCAACTGTTCGCAGTGTCGCCCCGCAGATCAATGGCTCAGAATTAGCGATCGCGGGGAACAATACTAAACGCGCTACTCTCATCGGTACGACTGATACTTATGCGATCGTTCGCAATGCCGAAGTGAGCTCGGGACGGTTTTTTAATGCTGATGATATTAAGCGAAATGCACGAGTTGCTAGCATTGGCGCGGCGATCGCTAAAGAATTATTTCCGCAAGGTAAGGCGATCGGGCAGAGTATTAGAATACGCGGCACAAGTTATGAAGTAATTGGGATTATGTCTGAGAAAGGCGCGTTCCTTGGCACAAATCAAGATGATACGATCTTTTTGCCGATCACGACTATGACCAGCCAACTTACGGGCCGAACTTCGCCCTATGGTGTGGCGCTAGCTGTGATCAATGTGTCGGCAACAAGCAATGAGAATGTGGAAGCCGCGCAATTTCAGATTGCTAACTTGTTGCGCTTGCGTCACCGTAGTTCAGACATTAATGCCGATGATACATTCACAATCCGTACCCAACAGGATGCGCTAGAAATTGTCGGAAATATTACAGGTGCATTAACGATCTTGCTGGCGGCGATCGCAGGTATTTCGCTCTTTGTGGGTGGCATTGGCATCATGAATATCATGCTGGTATCGGTGACAGAGCGCACTCAAGAGATTGGACTTCGCAAAGCGATCGGGGCATCTCCTAGCGACATCCTCACGCAGTTCACCATTGAAGCGGTGATT
>JANODY010000048.1:0-3563 GCA_031412945.1 Cyanobacteria bacterium SOY_65_metabat_81 | reverse complement strand
CGCAAACCCAATTCTAAAAAGATTCGTAAAGCATTACGCCAACAGTTGGGATATGTCCGTCGCAATCTTGCCCATATTGATACCCTAATTGCCGCAGGGGCAATGCTATCAGAATTGAAGAAGAATCTCTATCGCAACTTACTAGTCGTCAGTGAAGTATATCGGCAACAACAATTGATGTATGAGCAAGGTTGTCATCGCATAGACGACCGCATCGTCAGTATTACGCAACCTCATGTACGTCCAATCGTCAGAGGTAAGTCAGGAACACCTGTGGAGTTTGGTGCTAAACTCTCAGTTAGTTGTGTGGATGGTCATGCATTTCTCGACCACCTCAGTTGGAATAACTTCAATGAATCTGGGGATTTGCAGCATCAAGTAGAATTGTTTAGATCTCGCTTTGGACATTATCCTGAAGCGGTTTACGTTGACCAGATTTACCGCACTCGCAGCAATCGCGCCTATTGTCGAAATCTGGGTATTCGGATTACGGCTCCGCCTTTGGGCAGACCTATACCCGATGATTTGGCGGCTATTCGCAAACAAACTCTCGAAGATGCTAAGGTTCGCAATCAAATTGAAGGTAAGTTTGGACAGGCTAAACGACGGTTCAGTTTGAATCGCGTCATGACCAAGTTGGCAAATACTTCGGAAACGGCGATCGCTATCACCTTTTTGGTCATGAATCTAGAGGCGCTGCTCAAGCAGCTTGCTTTTTTCTTTTTTTCTTGGTTTATGTTTTGCCGACAACGCCTTTTTCTGTCCTTTGACAAGTTGCGCTTTACCTTTTCTGCTATCTCTTGGCAATTTCCTATCTTGACTGCTAAGAAGTCTGCTTTTTCTCCTTACCTCCTCATTGCCACCTAATTGCTTTTTCAGTAAGCCCTAATTAGACATAATGTTAAAGCTAAAGACATTCTTTTTTCTAAGGTAGGTGCAGGAATTGGAGAGGCTTGTATTATTCCAGATGGCTTCGGAGTAGGCTTACTATCAACAACGGGAATTATAAGATTAAGAGTAGGACAAATAGTAATGCCTGAATATTTGTGTATTTATCTTAATGTTAATTCTATCAAGTTCAAATCCCTATCGAGGAATACAGCGCAACCATTTCTGAATATGACAACAATTAAAAGCTTTTTGTTTATTCTTCCTCCTCTTGCCGAACAAAAAGCGATAGTTGAAAAAGTCGATAAATTAATGAACATCATCGATCGCCTAGAACAACAAATCAAACACCGCAAACAACTTGCCGAAAACCTCATGCAAACCGTCCTCCGCAAAGCCTTTGAATGATGCGCTACACTTAAATTTAGCCCCCACAAACACAGCAACTATGGACATCACCATTCATCTAGAAGACGAACAAGTCCACAAACTAGAATACATCCAACAACAAACAAACCAAGACCCAGCGACATTACTAAATCGTACCCTTACCCAAGCGATCGATACCTATTACCAACAAATACGCGCATCACAACCCGATCCACTTGCTCAACTTAGACAAAGCAAATTTATCGGTTGTTTTAGCGGCGACCCAGACCTAGCCACTAATTCAGAAGAGCGATTCCAAGCAATCATGAACGAAAAATATGATCCTCGCTGACACAGGATTTTTCATCGCCTTGGGTAACAATAGCGATCGCGACCATAAACGCGCCATACAAATCATCTCCACCCTAAAAGAACCTCTTATTACCACCTATCCCGTAATCACAGAAACGAGCTATCTCTTAGCAAGAGATGCAGGATTGACCGTTCAATTTGCCTTTTTGTCCGAAGTTGCCAATGGTACATTTCCCGTATTTGATTTCCAAAAACATCACATCACTCGCATAGTCGAACTAATGAGACGCTATGCCAACCTACCAATGGACTTTGCCGATGCCTCTTTAGTTGTATTAGCCGAACATCTAGGACATGGGAGAATTTTGACCAGCGATCGGCGAGATTTTAATATTTATCGATGGAATAATACCAATCCATTTGAGAATTTACTGATCGCCTAATGAACATCATCGTTCGCCTAGAACAACAAATCAAACACCGCAAACAACTCGCCGAGAACCTCATGCAAACCGTCCTCCGCGAAGCATTTGAATAGATTTTTGGTAATTCAATGTAAGGGCAATTCATGAATTGCCCCTACATTGATTACATCGATCTGCTTAGAAAATCGTTTGCCGTAATAATTTCAATGTTTCTAAAGGGATTTAAGACTAACAAATCTTGATCTCCAGTGATAATAAAATCAGCCTTACCACTAAATGCTAATTCTAAAAACTTGTCATCTTTAGGATCGCGACAAATATTAATAGATTCTTCTATTTCTACTAATTCAGCCTTCTCAAGTAGCTTAAAAATAAACGATTGCTTTTCTTCGATAGTAAAATATTTAATAAACTTCTTACGATTTAAAACCTGATTAAGTTCTAACAGAGTTTCTTCCGAATATAAAATTACATCTCGTTCTTCAATCCTGCTAATTACCTAAAAAGGTATAGAATTTTTGGCAAGTAAAGCACTTACTAAAATATTGTTATCTACAACAAAGCGTTTACTCATCATCATCTTCCAGAATCGACTGTAATATTTCTGGAGTTAAGCCCCTTTTTTCTGCTTTATCCGCAATCTCTGCCATCACCTGACTAAGAGTTTTATTAGCCAAATCAGGTTGAAAAAACAACTTAATCATCGTGCTAAGTTGCTTTTGCTTATTAACTTGAGCTTCTCGATAAGCTTTTGCTACTTCACTATCAACATTAATAGTAATCGTTTCCATTTCAAACTCCTAGATTTGATATAAAACACTACTGTCCACCTTACTATTTTACCATTCTCACAAACAAAGCGCCGTTAATGGTCAAGAGCCGTTCAAAATTGATCCTTTAAAATAACGAAAATTATCATGAATCCGTATATCAAAAAAGTTCAACCACTAGATAACTACTGCCTAATGATCTGGTTTGAAAATGCAGAACAAAAAATCTTTGATGTGAAACCATACCTAAATAAAGGTGTATTTAGCCAACTCAAAGATCCGTCACTATTTGCATCAGTGCGAGTCATTGCTGGCTCAATAGAATGGTCAAATGGACTTGACCTTAGTTACGACACTCTTTATTTAGGAGGTTTAGCATTAAATTTCACAGCAACCTCTCAAGAGCTACAAAAAACCGCATGAAAACCTCATGCAAACCGTCCTCCGAGAAGCCTTTGAATAGAAAATCCATGATGGCAAACCTATGCCCCAGACTGAGCAAAAAACAACGCTATGCGATCGCGATCGTAATTTGTGGTTTGAGAATGCGATTTTTTACTCTAGCTTATTCAAAAAACTATGATTAAAACTCAAATTTTAGAAGCAATCAAACAAATGCCGAATAGCGATTTATTGGAGGTAATCTAATGACAACAACTACTCCCTTCCCACTCAAGAAATACACATTTAGACTAAAGCAAAAATGTGTTCCAACGTTCTAGATATTTGTTCTGAATTCATCAAGATTTTAACGTCTTTAAGCTTTTGTTCAATTTCGGCAATGGTTACATTTGAAGGC
>JANODY010000047.1:0-2098 GCA_031412945.1 Cyanobacteria bacterium SOY_65_metabat_81 | reverse complement strand
GAGCAATTGAAAACGCTAGAAGGTATAGAAATAGCTGTGCGAGAGCAAATGCTGGAAAACGTAAGTCCAAACGTGGGAATTTTTTTGTCGAAAAAAGCAGTGGGACAAAAGCAGGAAAAGAGAGAAAAATCCAAAGCTGTATCGGTGAACTAAAACTGAAGAGCAAGCAAGCGAAGAAGTTGCAAGTAAAAGCAAGATTAAGCCCACAGCTAGAAAAATGCTGTCTATTGGTAAGTGCCAGCGAATCCTACGCCAGAACTGAGACAAATGTTGCCGAATTAACAGGAATCAAGATTAGTCACAGCAGCCAACAAAGATTAGTCCAAAAGCAGGAATTTCCAGAGATGATCACCACAGAAACTGTGGAAGAGATGAGTATCGATGGCGGTAAAGTGAGATTGCGAACTGAGAAAGGAAAAAAGTGTGAGTGGAAAGATTACAAAGCGGTAAGGCTCATCTGGGTAAATAGGTGAAATGGCAAAATAGGAGTAAGTCGTTTTGAATTTTGAAAGATTAAGATGATGAAATTTCCCCTAACCCAATTGCTAGATGAGCAAGCGTGCTATGAATGGTTATTGAAGATTTTACATCCGCAGGGATTGCACCAAGTGGACACATATTCCCCACAGGACAAGCGCCACACGTTCGCAAACGCAGACCAATTGTCAAATATAAGTGTCGGGAATGTGGAAAAGTGTTTCACATTTTTACAGGAACAGACTTATCGGGGAGCCATTACACTTGTAGTCAAATTGTGATGCTCCTGCGTGGATTCTTGCAAGGACAAACGACACAACACATAGCAGAAGAAATGGGACTCGACTATGGGACGTTATTGTCTTGGCGGCATCGCATCCAGCGCCGAGGATTTGCCCATTTAATTACGAATAGCCTGCCTGATGAAGAAGCAGAGATGGACGAGATGTTTCAGAATGCGGGGGAAAAAGGGACAAAACATGACCCAATTACCGACCCACCAAGAAAGCGCGGCAATCAACGACCAGGCAAAGGAACAATGGAAAATGACCGTCCACCCGTTGTTGGTACTGTTGGACGCAGCAGCGGGCAGATCCGTCTGAAGGTGTGTGACAATACCCAACAAGCCACCATACAACCTCAGGTAGAAGCAACGACTTTACCAACCACGACTGTTTATACCGATGAATCTGACGCTTATAATCGCATACCTGCTTCTGGACGTGAGCGTCAAACTGTTTGCCATTCTCATGGTGAGTACGCCCGTGATGATGATGGAGATGGCTTTTACGAGGTACATTTCAATACTATGGAGGGCATTTGGGTCGGTTTACGCAATTTCCTACGTCCTTTTCGAGGTGTTCGCAAAAAGTATTTGTATCTATATGTAGCCATGTTTGAGTGGGCATACAATCTTAGCTGGATTGATTTTGATTTCTTTCGTCGTCTTCTTATGCCTCCTTCCACCTATTTACCTAGATGAGCCAAAATTGTAATGATTCGGACAAAAAACAATGCTGTTCGATCGCGATCGCTGTTTGTGGTTGGTGAGGGGCGATTTTTTACTCTAGCTTATTCAATAAACTATGATTAAAACTCAAATTTTAGAAGCGATCCAACAAATGCCGAATAGCGATATGTTGCAGGTAATCTAATGACCCAAAATATTGAGAAGAACATAAAATCACTCGCTCGTTCAGATGTTATCCAAACGCTCTCCATGCATCGCCATGAGCTAAAGAGGCTAGGCGTAAAATCCTTGCGACTATTTGGCTCTGTCGCAAGAGATGAGGCAAGACCCGATAGTGATATTGATTTTTTAGTTGAATTTGTTAGCGATACCTCATTCTTTGAACTATTTGAAGTGCAATATTTTCTTGAAGATCTATTCCATTGTAAAATTGATTTAGGCATGGAAGAATCATTAAAAGAGCATTTAAGAGAACCAGTACTCAAGGATGTGATCTATGCCCTCTAGAGATTGGCAACTAAGAATCACAGATATTTTGCAAGCCGTTCAAGATATCGAGCAATTTACACAAGGGATAACTTTTGAGGAATTTAGCAAGAATAAAATGGTTGTGCAGTCTGTGCTATAGAACGCCAAAATCAAAACCGAAAA
>JANODY010000046.1:0-11895 GCA_031412945.1 Cyanobacteria bacterium SOY_65_metabat_81 | reverse complement strand
TTTGGCGATCCATCCGAATGCCAGAGGATTCCAAGGAAGAAGGCTAGAAGCCCGATTCTCTCGCTCAAGATCTCTCAAACCTAAATTACACTATAATCCTAGAGTCCTGTATATATATAGGTTCTGGCATTTCATTACACGAAACCAGTACCAACTCAAAGGCTATCGGATGATTTAAAGGCAACTGCTTTAGATATTGATTGGCGAGCTTTATCGGGTTTTAGAAATGTTTTAGTTCACGATTATTTGGATGGTATGGATCTGTATCCTATGTGGGATGCTATAGAAAATAATTTGCCTGATTTACAAAGGGCGATCGCGAGTATTTGTAGTCAAGTTTTGAATGAACAGGGAGATTAATTTATGAGTATTGCGGTTAATCAGGAGAAAAAACTCAAGCAATTGTTACTAGAAAGGCGCGAGGAGATTTTAGAAATTGCCTTAAAACATGGGGCGTTTAATGTGCGGGTGTTTGGCTCGGTGGCTAGAGGTGAGGAGACAGAAAATAGCGATATTGATTTTTTGATTGATTACGACATCAAAAAAATTTCGTCTTGGTTTCCAGGGGGGCTATTGATGGATTTGCAAGATATGCTTGGTTGCAAGGTGGATATTGTGACGGAAAAAGGATTAAGCCGACTAATCAAAGATCGCGTTTTGGCGGAGGCGATCGCCTTATGAATATAGAACGGGACAAGGTTTATATTGAGCATATTTTGGAATGTATTGAAAAAATAAATGAATATACGGGTAAAGATCGCGATCGCTTTATGCGTGATGAGTTAGTGCAGGATGCTGTGTTACGACGTTTGCAAACAATGGCTGAGTCAACTCAAAGGCTATCGGATGATTTAAAGGCAACTGCTTTAGATATTGATTGGCGAGCTTTATCGGGTTTTAGAAATGTTTTAGTTCACGATTATTTAGATGGCATTGATCTGTATCGTGTGTGGGATGCTATAGAAAATAATTTGCCTGATTTACAAAGGGCGATCGCGAGTATTTGTAGTCAAGTTTTGAGTAAGCAGGGAGATTAATTTATGAGTATTGCGGTTAATCAGGAGAAAAAACTCAAGCAATTGTTACAGGAAAGGCGCGAAGAGATTTTAGAAATGGCTCTAAAACATGGGGCGTTTAATGTGCGGGTGTTTGGCTCGGTGGCTAGGGGTGAGGAGACAGAAAATAGTGATATTGATTTTTTGATTGATTACGACCTTAATAAAATTTCGCCTTGGTTTCCTGTGCGGTTAATTCGAGACTTAGAGGGATTGTTAGGGCGTAAAGTTGACGTGGTGACCGTGCAGGGTTTGAAGGAGAGGATTCGCGATCAAGTTTTGCAGGATTGTATTGTGTTATGAGAAGTGATGCCGAACGACTAAAAGATATGAATGAGGCGATCGCCAAGATTGAAAAGTATGCTGTACAAGGAAAGGAAACTTTTTTTGCTGATGAGTTGGTGCAGACTTGGATCTTGTTTCATTTGCAAACCATCGGTGAGGCTTCGAGGGCTATGTCTGAGCAGACTAGAGAGCTATATTCAGATTTAGATTGGCAAGATATTATTGATTTTCGTAATTTGGTTGTGCATGAATATTTTAGGGTTGACTTGGGGGTTGTGTGGCATATTGTCCAGAATGAGTTGCCGATGTTAAAGGAGCAAGTGCTGTTAATGCTTGCGGAGGTTGAGTTATGAGCAAATTTAGCGGCGTTAAAGCGACTTTTAGATGTAAATAATCGCTGAATTTAAAGTTTTTTGTTTTGTGGTTTAAGGAAATAGTAAAGGTTGAGATTAAAGTATGAGTAAATATCAAAGTTCTAATATTGATAAAATCTCACTAGCTGACGCTTTAGAGTTTGTCGTTGATAACAGAGGAAAAACTGTTCCAACTGATGATAAAGGTATAGCTTTAATCGCTACTAAATGCATTAGCAACGATCATATTTATCCTCAGAAACAAAATATTAGATATGTTTCGCAAGATATATTTGATAATTGGTTTAGAGCGCATCCTAAATCGGGAGATATTATCTTAACTAACAAAGATAGTAATAACGGTGAAGTATGTCTTGTTCCTAATAAAGTAGATTTTTGCATAGCTCAAGATATGGTTGCTGTTAGAGCAGACAAAAAAAAGATTGACCCACTTTATTTATTTGCAGCTTTACATTCACGCATTGTTCAGAAACGAATAAAATATCTCAATGTTGATGCCGTAATCCCACATTTTAAAAAGACTGATTTTAATAAGCTTTTAATTCCTTTACCTGATAGGAAATCTCAAGAGCTTATAGGAAAAATATATTTTGACTTTTCCAATAAGATTGAAAACTTGAGGCGGCAAAATGAGACTTTGGAGCAAATAGCGCAGACTCTGTTTAAGCATGGGTTTATAGATTTCGAGTTTCCCTTCGACTTCGCTCAGGGCAAGCCCAATGCAGACGGTAAAGCCTATAAATCATCTGGTGGTGCGATGTTTGCCTCTGAGTTAGGGGATATTCCCGAAAGTTGGCAAATTGGGAGATATTGCATTGTTTAAAAATGGACAATCGCCGCCAGCAAGGAGTGAAGATTTTAATATTCCGATATATGGTTCAAATGGCATTATTGGAAAAACAAATGTCTTTAACTATCAAAATATTGTAATTATAGGAAGAGTTGGCAGTTATTGTGGAAATCTCTACTACTTCTTAGACAAAGCTGGGTAACTGATAACGCAATGACTGGACAAATCAAAAATGGGAATAGTCAAGCATTTCTATATTTTGTTTTAAAAGCTAATAGATTAAATAGATTAAGTACTGGATCAGGACAGCCTTTACTAAATCAAACAATATTATCTTCGATTGAACTAGTATTGGCAAAGCAGAAAATAATACAAAGTTTTGAAATAACAGTTAAACCAATGTTTGAGAAGATGTTGTTAAACAATCAATAAATTCAAACCCTAACTAAAACCCGTGATTCTCTATTAACAAAACTAATGAGCGGTCAACTCCGCGTTAAGCCATGATCAAAATTTATTTAGATACTAGCGCTTACAATCGCCCCTACGACGATCAAAGCCAGAGCAAAATATATTTAGAATCCCAAGCAGTCCTAATCATTTTTAATTTAATCCAAAGCCAACAAATCCAAACCATAAACTCGGCAGTATTAAACTATGAAAACCAGAAAAACCCTTTTCCCATTATTCAAGCCAGCATAAAAAAATACTTAGATCAAGCCCAAATCTTTCAACCACTAAATGAAACAATCCGTCAAAGAGCAAAAAAGCTAGAATCAGAAGGGATACAGCCTATAGATGCCCTTCATGTCGCCAGTTTTGAAGCATCGGAAAGTGATTTTTTTATCACCTGTGACAAACGCTTACTCAATCGCTGTAAAAGTTTAAGTATTCCCGCCCTTAACCCAATCGAACTTATCGAGGAATTAGACAATGAAAATTAATCTGCAAAGCGATCAACAAATTATTGAAGAAGCATTTAAACTTCTCATTGAAAATCTCGAATCCGCCAAAGTTGCCCAATTCTGGAAAATTTGTAACCTTGGCAACGGAGACTATACCAAACTAAAAGAGAAACTCTTTACAGGAGAAACAGTGGATACTCTTTACGAAAAAATCAAAGCCAATGAAATCTAGCCATACCGAAGACGAGATCATCTATCACCAAAACTAATGAGCAGTCAACTCTGCGTTAAGAAATAGTCAATGAAACTCTCCGATGATGTCATTATTCCCGAAGCAAAAATTAGCCAATATCTCTTGGTTTATCAAGAGCAAGACGACAAATCTAAATTTTTAGCCGAAGCTGGATTTACCCCAAGCAACCCCGACCAACTCAAAACCGCTATTTTAAAATTAGTCCAAACCACAGAAGCCATAGAAGACAGCAAAAATGAGTACGGCATATTTTATCGAGTCGAAGGCAACTTAAAAGGCAGTCGAGATCTAGCAGTAGTCACCATTTGGCTAGAACGCATCATTGACAAAAAAATTTAATTCATCACCCTAAAACCAAAAAAAGAAAAAAAATCATGATTGACCTATATCAAAGAGTATCCATAGCCCAAGACTTCCCCGAATATCAGTTAAAAAAAGGCGATATTGCCACCTTTATTGGTACAGTCCCCCATCCCACAGGCGGCGAAGAAGGCTATGTCCTCGAAATATTTAATGCGATCGGCGAGTCGATTACTCCCTTCCCAGTGTAAAATTAGGCAGGTAGCTAAAGAAAAAAATGGATCGACTAGAAAGACTGAAGAATAAAGGATTAGATGAAGACGAGTGGCAAAAGTCATGGAACAAGTATCAACAACAATACATCAGGAAAAGACTGCAAGCGATCAAATATCTACATGAAGGACAATCTAGAAAAGAAGTACTTGGGTAAGTAATTTAGCAATATGGCTTTATGAGCAGAAACAAACTCATGCAAATCGATAGGGGCGATCGCGATGCTAGATAGGTCAGTGAAGCTTTTGGGATTAGTGGGGTCAAACTCTCTGATTTTCTCGACAGTGCCGCGATTGCAGCTTAGGCGCACGGGTAGATTTCGATTAATTGGAAACACTTCAAAACTAAATCCTTTGTGGCTCCATTGTTTGGATTCCTTTACTTCTTTGACTTCTGCATATCCTAATCTTGCTAGAGACTCGGCAAGTAATTTAACCGATTGCGAATCGCCGATATTGAGATAGATGCTATGTTTTTGGAAGACTTGAGTGGATGGTAGATAGGGCTGTAGCGCGTTAATGGTGGTAGCGATCGCTAAGTTAGGCTGTGGTTTGGCAAGCAGTTCCGCTAATATCTCAATCCTTGTCCAAGCTATTTCTAAATCGATTTGGCTAGATTCATAGGGAAATGTATCAAGGGGTTGATATAGATAGACGCGCCATGACATTGACTGGAGTTGTAAAGCCCATCGGGTGGCTTCTTCAACTGTGGCAGTGACGATGAGTAATGGTTTGGTTTGTTGTTGACATAGGTGGGTGCTAATCAGTCCTTTGCCTAAGCGTGATAGTCCTGATAGGGATATGCTTTTGGCTGTTGTCAGTTTCTCGCCTATTTTTGTGGCGATTCGCGATCGGGCTATGTTCTCTAGGACTGCTGTGAAGGTCATGGGTTGGGATTAAAGTTGCGATCTGTTCCTGCTTAACGGAAATGTATTCTCGAATAAAAAGTACAGAGTTATCGATTAGTTCTACTTTGATATTGATAAAGAGTTAATTCGTTCATAGTCAAGTAGTGAATACGTTGGGAAGATGCAGTTCTATTTGGCGGCTTTGGACGATCGCGTGAGGTTGGAGGGTGCGAATGCGGCGATTGGGATTATTCTTTGTAAGTCAAAGGATCGGACGATTGTGGAGTATGCGCTGCGGCAGTCGAATCAGGCGATCGCGCTTTGCCACTTATCAAATTGTGTCGTCTTTGCCGTTAGAGTTACAGGGACAGTTGCCTGCTCCAGAGCAGGTGGCTAGGTTGTTAGGGGGAATGTAGTCGTTTTTATTTTGAGGAGATTATTGGGTATGCGATGATATTAGCCTTGCTGAGATTTTGAATATTTTGTCTGCTGTTCTCAAGCTATGAACTTAGATAAGCCGTATAGTATAGTAGATGAGTTAGGACTGGAGGCGAAAATGGCAGAGTTACTTACACCTCAATCTCTTTATGACCAAGATATTTTGCTTTGGGTCGAAGATACGGTCGCTAAGTTGAAAGCCCATGATTTTGGAAATTTGGATTTGGAAAATTTAATTGAGGAGATAGATACTTTGGGTAAAAGTCAGCGTAATGCGATTAGAAGTTTGTTAAGAAGATTGATTGAGCATTTACTGAAACGCTGTTATGTTCCATTACCCGAATGTTATGTTGGCTGGCAAAAAGAAATTAGAGCTTTTCGTAACGACATTAAAGATATTTTGGAAGATGCACCGAGCTTAAAAAATCAAATCTCTGAAATTTTACCTAAAGTATCTGAAAATGCTCTTGCGTCCGTGAGAGAAGAATATCCGCAAATAAATTTTCCTAGTTCTTGGCTTGAGAATTGCGATGTTAATGACATCCTAAATCGTAACTTTTGGGAAGATCGTTAACAGAGATCGCTAATCACATCAATTTTCACGCAAATAGGCGATTGCTAATTTTTTGACGGATGCGGCGATCGCTGATTTCTTTCAATAATTTTAAAGCCGTAGGCTGAATGACGATGCGATACATTACAAATCCAATTCTCGTTTAGCTGATTCCCAATCTACTCCCTGTAATGATGTTGCTTCGTTAATACCTTGACGTAAGTTAGCCATGAGGTTCGCATCACCAAGTATTTCTATGGTTTCGAGTATTGCTTCGTAATGTTGCCATGTCATCACGGCTAGGACGGGCTTGCCTCTGCGGGTAATAGCAAGTGTGCCGCCTTACTGGGCAAGTTTTTCGGGTAATGAGGTTAACTCGTGTCTTGCTTCTGTAATACTACAAACGTAAAAAGCGGCGCATCGCGCCGCCTCTTATTTTTGGGAAGCATCATTATCAAACTGTTGTACTTAGAAAAATCGTAAAATCACAAAGCATCATAAAATGTTATGAATACTGAAATCATACATTGTCGCAAAATAGTGTCGCAGATGACAGTATGGCGACCCTAAAGCAAAGTTGAGTGTTACTTCAAGCAAATTTTGAGAATTTATAGATCAGATTTAGAGCGATCGCTGTATGCTTAAATTGTAGTTTTTTATCTATAGGAGATTACTTAGTTAGTTTTCCCCTTCAAACACAAAAAAGCCAGTGACGGCAAACCACTAGCTTTCTTGTAAACCCGAAGGTTTTATTAAATTTAATATCCGGAAATGGACAGATGTTGCTTCAGAAGGGCAATTTTGTTCAACGCTTTCTTATATCTTAACGCAAGATACAAGTTTAGCAATAATTTTTTATGCGAATTTTTAAAATTCAGTAAAAAACTATAATTGAAGCGTTGAAATAAGCTCAAAAAGTCTGTTCGTTTCCTGATTGAAATCGCTACAACCCCTACAATCAGGACAACTTAGATGTTTTTAAAGTCACAAGACTTGTTAAAGGCGATCTATCGAAAGATCTCCCTTAACAAGCTCATTGGAGGTCAAATATAATGACCTCGTTAAATAACCAGTATTCTTCTAGAAAGTTTTCACCAACTAAATCAAATAACCCTTGTCCGATTTGCGATGACATCAAAGGTAAATGCCGAATTGCCTCTGACAATCAAGATTTCGTACTGTGCATGACCCATCCTAGTGATGTCAGTCTGACTGATTGGAAATATCTGGGCGAAACCAATGGCAGTTACTTTGCTGGGAAATATGTCCGCAAACGTCCTGAGTCTGAATCAGATCGCCAAGAACGTCGTGACAAAAATTTAAGACTGCGAATTGCTCAACAAAAGTCAAAACAGGATAGTTTGGCTAAGTTGCCTGATGCTGTTCAACGCGATCGCCTTTATCAAAACTATTTGCAGAAACTTGATTTAAGCAGTCTAGATAAAGCAGATCTAGAAAGCCGTGGCTTATCTGAAGTAGAAATTCAATATTTAGGTACGAAATCAACTAGTTCTGGCTATATTCTGCCAATTAAGAATCCATTAAGTCAGATTCTCGGTTTTCAAATTCGTTTACGCGATATTGCATCAGGTCGCTATCGTTGGCATAAACCTTTTGGGATCTCGGCACAACAACAAAATGGTGAGTTACCTCTTGCTTTTCATGGTGATATTCAGGTTGATTGTCAGCGTGTAGTTTTGGTCGAGGGTACTGGTGTTAAGCCGTATTTAGCTGCAAAATTGCGTAATTGTGTGGCGATCGGGGCTTCGGGTGGTCAGTTTGTCGCGAGTAAAGAAACTTTACAGAGTTATTTTGATGCGATTGGGGCTAAGCCTGAATTGACTCGGTTGGAATATGCGATCGATGCGGGTGACATTGCTAATCCGTCCGTGATGCGCCGCCATGAGAAAAATCTTGATTTTCTAGGTAATATAGATTTTGCAATTGATGTTCTCTGGTGGGGTCAGGTTGCTAAAACTGATGACGATATTGATGAGTTGTCTAGTGGGGCAACGATTCAGCTTTTGACGGTTGACCAGTTTTTCCAGATTGCTAATTATCAACCCAAGCCTATATCTTCTCCGTTCCAATGGTTGAAAGATAAGCTTTTTCCGAAGAAGACTGCTAAGGGTTTTACTAATAAATCTCAAAATAGGCGATCGCCTCAACCCACCTTGCCCCAGTTTGAATATGAGTCAGGCTCAAGATTGGAAACTTGGCAGAATTCATTATTAACTCACAAACATATACTTGATGCTTCGGCGACAGGTACAGGCAAAAGTTATGATGCGGGGCGATTGCGTCCTGAGTTATTTGATGGTGTTGAACGGCTCATCTATATATCTACGGATTCTCGTAATGTCACGACTCCAACTTTGCAAGATTGGGAAATTTTACCTGCGCGTCACAATGGTTTGACTAATAAATCTGGTAAGTTACGCCGTGCTAAGTCGGGTGAATCTTTGGATACCAAGGCGAATTGCTCTCGGACTGGAGCTATTTCCGCTTTACGAGATAAGGCAATTTCTGATACGAAGATTATTTGTGAGACTTGCCCTTTGCTTAATGCTTGCCGAGGTAGTTCAGGTGATGGCTTTGGTTTTCGACATCAAAGGGCGATCGCTTTTAATTCTAAGATTTTACGTTCTCATCCCATGAGTTTGCCTAGTCCTGATGAGTTTGATTATTCAAAGACTGTTTTAGTCTGGGAAGAGGTATCTGAAAGTTTAACAACGATGCGTCAGATTTCGGTTGGTAGGGATGATGTGGATAAAGCGATCGCTTTGCTGACCCGTTCTAGTCTTGACCATAAGCAGCAGATTATTGAGGTGCTGAATAAGTTACATGAGTTGCTGGGTGATACGTCATACCACGGGCTAGATTTTCATGGAATTAAATCGGCTATTCCTGAAATTATTGATACGACTTTGCTGGCTGAATTGCTGAAGCCTGATCTATCAATTCTCGATACGGTTGATGGGATTGCCGATTCTGAGTTTGAAAATATTTCGGGTAAGGATAAGCGAGAGTTAGCAAAACTTCATGCTTTGCTCAAGCGTGAGACTACTTTCCATGCTGATGAAATTAGACAAAAGATTGACCGTGAGGTTTTGAAGCAGTGGCTGGTAGAATTTTTGGATATTCTTTCTGGGGCTATTTCCCATGGTGATTTGCATATTCAATATGAGAAATTGACAGTTTCTTTGGCTGATTCGCGTTTGCGCGATATTGCTCACAAATCAGCAGCTAATCTTTATCTGGATGCCACGGTTGATGTCACGGATCTAGAAATGCGTCTCAATGCTCCTGTTCATATGATTAAGCAATCGGGTGAATTGATCATGCCCAAGATTTATCAGGTCAATAATCTGGGGCGGTTAGGGATGCAGCGTCGTGAGGAAAAGACGGCTAAGGTTGAGGCGATTATTACTCATCTTACTGAGCTTGATCCAACTACTAGGGTGATTGATTTTAAAAAGTTTGCTAAGTCCGATGCTCATGGCTTTTGGTTCCGTGACTCCCGTGGCTCCAATGATTTCAAAGCGGCAAAAACTTTTGTGATTGTGGGTACTCCTTGCGCCAATATTGCCATGCTTCGTGCTGATTATGTAGCGATGACGGGGTTACATCCAATTGATAAAGATCCTGATTTTGCGACGTTTGTCGATCGCCATATTTTGGCGACGGTGATGCAGTGTTTTGGCAGGAAGGCGGGCGATCGCTTTCAAGATGGTGATGTTATTTACTTTTTGTCAGATTTTGACCTTGGTGATATTTCCCATACTCTTATTAAATCTGGTGATATCACAACCGATGCGATGACTAATTTAGAACTTTTACAACTTAAGATGGCTCAGATCATCAATAGCGTTCAGGATGGTGGTTTTGATTTGCTAAATGCTTCAGAACGCCAGTTATGTCAGTATTTCGGGATTAAGCGTGGGCTGCTGCGTTACCATTTTGATTGGATCAAATCGTTATTAGATACTCTATATAACAACTTGATCCAAAGTTTTAATGAAAATTTGGTTTTGCTTACTGATTCTGCTGATCTGGCGATCGTTGATCTTTGGGCTGGTGTAACTGAGTTGTTTTTGAGCGAGAATCTGCCGATAAAAGATACTTTGGCTGGGATTATTGAGTTTTTTGCAGAACATATCCCGTGTTATTTGCATAGTTATGTTTTGGCGAGGCTTTCTGCTGAGGCTCGACATAATTTGTTTTCAAATCTTGCGGTTTTAGCGTTCTAGCTGACCATAGTTGAACTCATCTTAAAACTCTAAATCTAGCCAAATATTCTTCTCTATTTCTTGAGGCGATCGAATTATTGACTGGGGAGATGTTGGATGTGTCAAAACTAGCTGAGAATAAATCTTTGATTTCCTCAAGTGTTACGCCGAACGGTGGCCCATCAGGTCGATTGTGCGCCCAGAATAAAGCAATCAGTTCCCCAGTTGGATTTAAAATTGATCGCACCATATTCACGTAATCAGGGCGTTGTTCGGGACGGATCGCGCAGAAGTAAGTATGTTCGATCGCATAGTCAAAACTGGCGGCAAATTCTTGGGGCAACGCCAATTCAAGGATGAAATGCAACGGGGTCGGATGAAGCAAAGAATACTTCGTAAGGGGTGCGATAGTCAAGAGATTTTCTCGGTCTGTGATTTATAAAATCCACGGCTCTCTGAAAGTCTTCTTCTTTCACGATTTTGAAGTTAGTACTTTTGGGATAGAACTCTCTAATCAATCCATTTGTATGCTCATTCAATCCACGCTCCCATGAATGATACGGATTTGCAAAGAAAGTCTTTAGTTCCAAGCTTTCAGATAGCTTCTCATGTCCGCAGAATTCTCTTCCATTATCAAAAGTCATTGTTTTTCGGAATGCTGGTTTTACAGGTTCAAATAGTTTGATCGTCACTCTATTTATTTCTACCATTGTCTTGTTTTTCGCTAACCCAGCAAGTAAGTACTTCGATGCTTTGTCAACATGCGTAACCACGATACCCGTGTGATTGCAGCCGATTACGGTATCACTTTCCCAATGTCCGATCTCTGTCTTCAAATCCGCGATCTTGGGACGGTTCTCGATTCCAACCCGATTTGGGATGCCACTGCGCTTCTGTTTCCGACCTTTACGTCGTCGTCGTTTCTGCTTTTGCCTTAGATATTGTTGATATATTCCCAGCTCTTGATGGTTGGCATAGATCATCAGATAAATCGTCTCATAGCTGATTTTACCTACTCCCTCCAGCTTCATCCTACCTGCGAGATGCTCTGGGCTGTGGTGCTGCTCTAATCGCTGTTTTACTTCGGTGATCGTTTTGGCACTCACACTCTGGAATATCACCTTTGCTTGTTTACGGCGTGTTTTCATCTTCTCCTGCGCCGTATATAGACTCTGTGGCGCTCATCTGTGTTGCGCGATAGCTCTCTTGATATCGTGCTCTTGTTTCGTTTCATGCGGCGACCGATCTCGGACATCGATAGCTGGTCTGTTACTCGCAATTTATAGAGTTCGCTTCTTTCTATGGTGGTAAGATGGTGAAAGCTCATGGGGATATCTTGGTTATTGTGATTAATATCAGAATATCCTTATGAGTCCCTTTATGCAAAGATCTCTAGGCGTTGCATTTCATCCTTGAATTGGCGCACCCCCGATGAATATGCAATTTACAACTCTCTACAAGATTGGGGTTATGCTCACAAAACGGTTTGTCATGGTGCGGGAGAATATGCAAGAGATGAAGATGGTGATGGTTTCTGTGAAGTTCATGTCAATACCATGGAGGGCTTTTGGTCACTTTTGCGGTCTTGGCTAC
>JANODY010000045.1:0-34732 GCA_031412945.1 Cyanobacteria bacterium SOY_65_metabat_81 | reverse complement strand
AAATTTGTTTATTACCCCCAATTTCTTTCACCCCCCCCCCGGTATTAAATTGCGCAATAAAAAACAATTTTTTCGGTGGGGGGCCCGAGGCGCCCCAACGCCTAATTTTTCACTGGGAAGGGAGTATAACTGTTTGAGGTCTAGTGAGACAGGCGATCGCCTATGTGTCACTCCAAATCTAACAAACCTTGCTTAACTTCCATTTGCTTTTCAGCCGATTTTAGGACTTCTAAACTGAGGCGAATATCGAGACGTTTTTGTTCTTCGATGATTTCTTGGACGGTGACAATCCGAATTTTATCAGAGGGGGCGCTCATGTATTGACTTTGATAAATTCCTGCTTCTTTGGCTTCTTTGATCATGTCTTTGGTGGGCTTTTGCAGGGTGATAAATATGCCGATGGTGGCGCTTTCACGGGTGATTGTGCCTTGCAGATCACGGATATCTCTTGATGAGACTTTGCCAGATTTGACTTGCAAAATAATTTTTTCTGGATCATCTTTTTCGCTTCTAAAGTATGCAATGCCATCAATACCCTTGTCTGCGCCTTTCTTTTGGTTGATGATGGCGCGGTTGTTGGAATAGGTGAGAACAGCCCATTTTTCAAATTCTTTACGGGTGCGATCGTCGCTT
The DNA here is from genome assembly GCA_031412945.1 of Cyanobacteria bacterium SOY_65_metabat_81. Lineage (GTDB taxonomy): Bacteria > Cyanobacteriota > Cyanobacteriia > Pseudanabaenales > Pseudanabaenaceae > Pseudanabaena. The sequence continues at coordinate 34,099 of JANODY010000045.1, read as the reverse complement.
TTATTAGCTAACGCTTCGGCAGATTTCATGTCTTTGGGAATGCCATTAAGCGTGATGTTGTCTAATACGCCTTTCCCAAATGTGTCTTCTAAACGTTTGAGAATTAAGCTAATACTTTGATAGGTGATATCAATGCCAATCCATTGACGGTTTAATCTTTGGGATACGGCAACGGTTGTACCGCAGCCACAATAAGCATCAAGAATTACATCATTTTCGTTACTTGATACTTTGATAATTTTTTCAAGCAAAGATTCAGGTTTTTGTGTAGGATAACCTAATCGTTCTGCTGCCGTATTGGTCAGAATCGGTAACTGCCACCAGTCAAAAGGAATACGACCGAGTTCATGTTTTCTCTTGTACGCTTTTCCATTAATGACTTTATGTTCAACCTTTTCTGGAGAAGAATAAGTTTCTCTAACTTCATCCACATTAAAAACAAAGTTATTTGTTGATTTACGGTACAGAAGAATAACATCATGTTTTTTAGAAAAATGAAATTTACTTGCACCACCTGAACCGTAACACCATATAAGTTCGTTTACATAATCGCCACCTTGACCACAAAAAATAGAATCTAAGATTATTTTCAAATAATGAGAAGCACTTGGATCGCAGTGTAAATAGAAACTTCCAGTGTTTTTTAAAACTCGATAGATTTCAGCAATTCGTAACGTCATACTGACCAAATAAGCCAACAAACTCCCCTTACCCAAAACCTTAGCCAAGCCAGAAATCAGGTCGATACTTTGAGAAGTAAAATGACCTAAATAATTTTCTTGAATCTCCGCTAAACCCTGATTAGCAATACCATCCCAAGTCCAAGTATCGATAAACGCTTGCGCCTGATCTTCCTTCCCAATATTGTTATAAATCTGGTTATAGTTCCGCTTCGAGTTAAACGGCGGATCGATGTAGCACAAATCAATCGACTCATCCTTGATATGCCGCCGCAACACCTCAAGATTATCCCCGTAAAATAATTGACTTTTGGGTTGATTTGGCATAAATCCTTTATTTAAGCGTCATATTCGCTTACACGTTATCACAGATGATGATTACATGAAAAATAAAATATAAAATAATTAACTTTTGTTTAATTATGAGCGATCGCCATACTCATAAACCTATCAAGCGATTTTATCCGTGAAATGAATAGGCGATCGCTATTTAAAAAATTTATCTCTGATTTTGAGCAATCTCTAAAAGTAGCTGATAGAGAATAATTTCAGGAGATTCTTTGATATCATCGCCTTCGTGCTTGTGATGGGGAAAAGTAGAAACTTCAGCATGATGAGGGGCATTGTCATAGCGAAAAATCATGACTTGATTCTCATCCATGTAATGATATCTATACTTTAGCTTCTGTTCAATGTCAGTATTTTTAACCTCCACAAAATCCAAGCGATGATTATTTTCAAAGATAATCGAGCCGCCAATATAACCTTGAGTAGCGTTATATATTTTCTTAGTCAATGAGACAAACCGTACATTTGGGAATTCCCGAATTGTTTGTTCAATCTCAATAAAATAAGCCTCAATCATCTCAACTCACTAAGCTGCATCTGATTGTGACAAAGCATTTCATACAAACCTGACCAAACCATAAAATCTGCATCATCTCCTAAAATACCTTGAGAAAATCTCTCTTGAAAGTCTTCGGAAGTCATTTGATATCTTTGTTCAAATTCCTTTAAATCCAATCGCAGGTTTAAAATTCCTTTTTGTAATTCTGAAATTTGATAGGAAATAATATTCCTTGCAAACATCTCAGTATCTTGCACCTGACTTAAAATTTTTCTAAGTCTTTGTTCTGTTTGTGGTTGGACAGATAGTTGAAAGTCAATCATAGGTTTTTTGTATTTGAAATGAGGGTGATAAACTTTATTTTAAACTTTAAGATAACGCATAACCAGCGATCACCCATCTAAAAAATCAACCAACCAGCGATCGCCTATCCATTCCCCACAACCAGCGATCGCCCCTCTAAAAAATAAAAATAATAAGATCGCCTATTCATCAAATTATTCAACACAGCTTTATGCTGACTGCTGAGTTTTACTTTTCTCCATATATTGGCGCAATACGCTATTAATCAGAGTTTTATACTGCTCCCCTTGATTCTGAAACCATTGTTTCACATCAGGATCTAATTGAACTAAGTTTTGAGCTTGATCTACGGGAATGCGTAAGGTTGCACGTTCAAAAAATTCATCTGTCAGTGGTGGAATGTCTGAATAATCAATATCATCATCAGACATCGCCTCTAATGCTGTCCAGTTAGTACGAGAGGTACTGTGCAAATTTTCTCTGTTCATGACGGTTTGCTCTTCTCGCGGAAATAATTCGGATGATGTTGTTTTTACGTTCTGTCCAGACTACGACTGCTATTCCAAGACCGAGAAAACCGATCCCAAACCAGCGATCTTCGCCATAATCAAAGCGATCGTCTAGCTCTATCAGCATTTCACCATCAAACATTGAGGGAACATCTGCAAAGTCAATTTCATGCTTGCGAATGTTTTCAAGATTTTTTATTTTGTCCCACTCAAACTGCATGAAGGTTATAGCTAATTAAACTAATTGCTTTCATTATCACCTAATTCACCAAAAACAAAACAATGCGATCGCCCCTCAAAAAATCAACCACACAGCGATCGCATAGCTAATGAGGTTACAATAGAATCATGCTATCAGTGGTTTATGAAAGAAATTCGGTTTAGCGAACACTCTCGATTAAAAATAGATATTTTAGCCAGTCGCGGCGTAATCATCGATTTCGAGTTTGTTCTTGAGACAGTGCGATCGCCTGATAAATTAGAAATTTCAGAAGAAGATAAACTGATCGCACAAAAGCGATTAGACGAAAAGTTATTGCTTCGAGTCGTTTACCGAGACTTTGGCTCGTTCATTTTAATCATTACCCTTTATCCTGGTAGGAGATCTAGATATGAAAAAGATTAGCTATAGCAAAGATGTTGATGCTCTTTTGATTGAAATCTCTAATGATGCGATCTCCTACGCCGAAGAAGATGGTCAGGTGATTCTGCATTATTCACCAGACGACAAACTAGTTTTGGTTGAGATTCTAGATTTTCGCCGCTTTATGTCTAAGGAATCCGTTGCTGCTATGTTGGCTGCTTGAGCATCGTTGATCGCCCCTCTAAAAAATCAACCAACCTGCGATCGCCTATCCATACCCATAAACAGCGATCGCCCCTCAAAAAAATCAAACAGCGATCGCCTATCCATCCCCATAAACAGCGATCGCCCCTCAAAAAATAAATCAACCAGCGATCGCCTATTCAATCCACAAACAGCGATCGCCCCTCAAAAAAATCAATTAAAGAGCGATCGCCTATCCATGATTTAAATAATTGCTATAATTACCTATATATTTCATCGTTGGTAGAAACTATGCAAGTAAAAGACTTGACTGTAGAGCAACTACAAACCTTAATCCGTAATACTGTGGATGAACGTTTGGATGAATACTTGGGAGATCCTGATCATGGGACAGAAATCAAGGAATCATTCATGCAAAGTTTGCTAAATATACGAAAAAAACGAATGGAGGGAAGGTTTACTATTCCAGCATCAGAAGTATACAAAAAATATGGAATAGAGCATTAAATGGCGTATTCAGTAAGTTTTGAACCAGAGTCTATAGATGATTTAGATAGAATTTCTCAGGTTATGCGCGTGCGAATCCTGAAGAAAATCCAATGGTTAAGCGTTAATTTTGAAAAGATTTCTCCACTGCCATTGACTAGTCAGTGGTCTGGATTTTATAAGTTGAGAGTAGGGGATTATCGAGTCATTTACGAATTTGATGCAGAAAGTCAGTCAATATTCATTACTAGGATCGGTCATCGCAGGGAAATTTATTAGTGGTCATGATCGCCCCTCTAAAAAATCAACCAAACAGCGATCGCCTATCACCCATACAAACCATCTACTCGCCATAATGCGTCTTAACACGGTGAATATAAATTAACAGTTGTTGATCATCAATGGTGTACAGGATTCTGTCTTTATAATTTAGCCGTAAAGAAAAGAAACCAGTTAGATCGCCTACCAGTTTTTTACCTTCATAAGGATTATGTGTAATTTGCTCTTGAATAATTTTTTTGAGTTTTTGCTTTAACTTTGGACTTAATTTGGCTACGTCTTTTTTCGCTTCTTTGGTAAAGCGGATTTCATAAATCATTAATCCACGTCTCCCAACACATCATCAAAGGAGTAAGTTTCATTATTTGTAATTTGCTCAAGGGAGCGCTGTAAACTTTCTCTTAACCCTGAAATTGAGAGCAATTCTATAGTTTCTTGTAAACTTTCATATTCTCTTTGTGAAATCAATACGGCTGAGGTGTTTCCGCTTTCTATTTCATAAATTTTGTTTTCTTCGGTAACTAGTTTGACAAGGTTAATCCAGTCTTTTTGAATTGTAGGAATTGCAAGTTTTTCCATGTGTTTGATTTCCTGCTTATTAATACAGGTTACCTAAAAGTATCTGTTCCTCATTTACTTAATATACATCAAAAAATAATAAATCAACATTTCCAGACTGTAATCTTTCGCTTCTTAATGCGATCACTACATCAAAGCGATCGCCTATCCATTCCCCATAAACAACGATCGCCCCTCTAAAAACAAATCAACCAGCGATCGCCTATTCATCTCCTTAACCAGCGATCGCCTCTCAAAAAATCAACCAATCAGCGATCGCCTATCCATCCTCACAAAAAGCGATCGCCTCTCTAAAAAATCAACCAACCAGCGATCGCCTATCCATCCCCACAAACAGCGATCGCCCCTCTAAAAATCAACCAAACTGCGATCGCCTATCCATTCCCCACAACCAGCGATCGCCCCCTCTAAAAAACAATCAACCAGCGATCGCCTATCCATCACCACAAACAGCGATCGCCCCTCAAAAAATTAACCAATCAGCGATCGCCTATCCATTCCCCACAACCAGCGATCGCCCCTCAAAAAAATTAACCAAACAGCGATCGCCTATTCATCCCATAAACAACGATCGCCCCTCAAAAAAAATTAACCAAACAGCGATCGCCCCTTTAAAAAATTAACCAACCAACGATCGCCTATCCATCACATTAAACAGCGATCGCCCCTCTAAAAACAAATCAACCAGCGATCTCCTATCCATCCTCACAATCAGCGATCGACTCTCTAAAAATCAAACCAAACAGCGATCGCCTATCCATTCCCACAACCAGCGATCGCCCCTCAAAAAAAATCAATCAACCAGCGATCGCCTATCCATCCCCACAAACAGCGATCGCCCCTCAAAAAAATTGGATAGACATTTAGAGGGAGATTAATGGAAAATTTTGCTTAGCGATTGCACCTAATAGGCGATCGCTGTTATCCAATAAATCATTCCATCCTGACTCGTTGATTTTTTCCATGTGTTCTAGTCGCAAACGTTGCTGATCAAACAACCAATATTTAAGGCTAGGAATGAGATAGCGAATAAAAGCCATATATTCAGCGTAATTAACTGCTAACGGATTTTGGGTTAAGACAACTTTGCCAGCATTAGCTGCTGTAGCAATACCATGAGCCATCAATAACATTGATCTATATTTTGGGTGTGAGGCAAGATCAAATTTGACTTCACCATGTTCAGAATAATGTCGAATCATAATGTATGCTCGCAACACAATTTCTACAACCGCAGGTGTAATGCCAGAAGCAATAAAGTGTCGTAAATCATAGCCCTCCAGATACATCCATCGGGCAACTTCACCCACAGTTCGCCCCTTTTCTCCAAAGCTACCGATATTAATCCCTTGCATGAAGGACAGGAAAGGAGCAGGTAAACCCATTGGGGTTGCCACATCGGAAATGAGATGTCCAAGCTGCTTGAGAATCGCTTCAATGAGATTAATCGAGACATCACTTGATACGGGATGAGTAACAAAACTATGAACACTGGTTAGTTTGTCATAGGAGAAGCCCGTCACTGTGCCTCGAATAATGTCGAGTACACCAAAGACAAAACCTAAAACAGGATCATGTCCAAGAGACTGAAAGCGATGGCTACTACCTGACATTCCCGCCATAGCCTGAGCATCGTAAGGGACTTTACAAGTTTTTTCTAAGTCTCTAGCCCATTGGGAAAACCAGTCAGTTTGACCTGCCTTTGCAGTGGTATTGAAATCTTTGAGCCATTTGGTTAGAGGACTAGTTTTCGGAGTTCCTACTAATAAAACATCAGTTAATGCGGCAAGCATTCCACTAGCGCCCACAAACAGATAATCCCACTTGTCCCATGCAAATTGAGCATCATAGGACTTTTTCTCATTGGCTAATTGCTGTAGATCGGCTTCGGTTAGGAATACTTCGTAAGGGGCAAAGGGATCGAGTCCATTTTGTAGATCGTAGATTTGGCATTGCTGCACAAAGCTTTGCCAATCTGTAAAACCGATCGCTTGCAAGTCCCGTTTAATAGCATTTTGATGGCGATCGTAGATTTGATAAATCTCATCAGGATCGAAGTCGGCAAGATCTTCATCTTCTAGAAAATCGATGGAGTTTTCCAGTTCTGCCATCATCCGCTCTAGGTCTTGAAGTTGGCTTGACTGTTGCGATACATCGACAAACTTGGCTTCTATTTCACCGATACTGTCACTCAGTCGTTGTAACAGATGGTTTTGCGCCTGTAAAATCGCTCTTAATTCAATGACAAGGTTATCGGAAATCATCGGTTATGCAGGATTATTGCTTGCTTGTTTACGCTTGGCAACGAGTTGTTGAAGGTAACGCATTTTCTCTGTCAAAACTCGAATCGCTTCTTTATTGGCTTCAGCATCCGCCGCGACTGTTTGCAAGTTAGCAACTCGCTCAATAAGTTTATTAAGCGCCCCTTGCAGATTGGTGATCACCAGTTGGGCTTTGCGTTCTCGCTCTGCCATCAGGCGATCTTTTTCCTGTTGCCCTCCTACGTCTAGCAGTTGGGACACACCCATGAAAATACCTGCGCCAACTAAGACGGCGATGCCAATACCAGGAACCATACCAAAACCTAAGCCGATCGCTGCTAATCCTGATGTAATTCCTGCCGCACTTAATCCAATTACCGAGCCTGACAGATATACTGCTGCGATCGGGACACCAACGGCGGATAAACCTGCGGTTGCGGTTTTGATTGCGTCAGCCGCTTGGGTATCGTCAAGCCCACGAGCGCGAATCTCTCGCATTTTCTGCACAAAGTTATCAATAGCTTGGCGCTGCTCATTAGAAATACTGAGTTCTGCCTGAGCAAATGCCAGTGCTTTGCTTTCCTGTAGATCCAGATAATCGTCAGCCCATGCTGTATCAACCATATTCATCATTACTCCATAGCGTAATGTTTCATCTGAGCCACTTAGAACTCTTAAACAGTCAAATAAATTGGGTGGTTCGATGATGTATTCCTGTATTTGTTCTTTGGCATAATCTGACATTCCATCTAAATCCATAACTCCACAAATCAAGTCCATTTCGTCTTTATCAAAATGTCCATCGGCTGTGGCGATCGCAAACAATGCTCCATAAAATGCGAGACGTTGTTCCTCTGGGAGTTTGGCTAGATCCCAACCTGTAGATTCATTGCCACCAAAAAGGTTAGAAGTTTCTCTGCCAACTTCCTTTGCCGCATGGACTGTTCCTTTACCTATTTCTCCGCCAACGTGAATTGTTCCTTTAACGATCTCTCCGCCAACATGGGCTGTACCTTTAACAATTTCTCCACCCACATGAGCCGTACTTTTGGCAATCCACTTAAGAAAATCTTTGTCAAACATAAATTTGGTATTGCTAAAAACAGTTTAAATAAAATTTGTTAAAGTTGTGTTTTATCCGCCTAAATTTTAGCACACTCCTCCGCTAAAATGATCGCCATACTCATAAACCTATAAACAACCAATCGAGCGATTTTATCTATGAAATGAATAGGCGATCGCCTTGTAAAATTAAAAAATCTGAATAGCAAAATTATACATGAGTCATTTTTTTGATTGTCCATACCTATCATCTCAAGTAGAACTAAGCGATGAAAGAGAAGAACATATTATTCAAAATCATCCCAATACCCTACCAAACTACCTTGAGCAATTATCAGACACTCTTGCAAATCCCGATCGCATTCGTCCCAGCAAGCATGATCCCCAAGCATTACTATTTTCTAAGTGGTTTGATACAATTCGTACAGGACGTTACCTAATCGTGATCACTGTATCCGACCTTGAAACCAATAGGCATTGGATAATTACAGCCTACACAGCGCGTAAACTAGCAGGAGACATCTCATGATCGCTAAAAATCTAATCATCCGCTATGACAAAATTGGCGATATTCTCTACATAGATCGTTGCCCACCCTACGCCGATCAAGAATCAGAAGAAATCGGTGATGAAGTAGTGGCGCGAATGAATCCCACAACTGGCACTATTGAAAATTTAGCAATTCTCTTTTTCTCTAAACGTCTACAAACTAACAATATTTTTCAACTGCCAGTCATCGCTGATCTACAAATTGCAAGCTTGTAATATTACTTTTTAGTTAAGCCTCACAGAAATCATCATCTGGCAGATGCAGTCCTGTTTGAGTCCAAAAAAGTCTTGTGGCGCGGATCGAGTCTTCTTGCGAATATCTCAAATCGTTAAGATCGAAGCGATCGCAGGTTGCACGGCCGACTTCCGTAATCCCCTTAATTTCAGTAGCGTTATTTTCCCAAACAAATTTTGCCCGTTCGCAGACAATTTGCCTTATGGCATCAGGAATTGACATTTTGAGCCGCAAGCATTGCATTAATATGAGTAAAAATCCGATCTAGCTCCCCAATGGTTTCTAACTCAGGAATCTCTTCAACAGAAAGCGATTCTACTTTTCTTTTTCCCAGAAGTAACTCCATCCGATCCTGTAAGCGATCGCTAAACTTAAATAGATTGAGATTGCCAAATTTCTCAACGCAAATCTCATGAATTAGTAATGACGGTTTGACAAGTGTTGCAGTCATAAATTTACTCTAATTGACTAAATTATTAATTCAAACGCGATGTTTTTATTATAGCTATTGATGAAGACGCGATCGCCATATTGCAAAGCTGACCATCCTCATCTAAATCCAACAAAGTATTCTCATCTAAGTCCCGTGTTTCCGCAGGTGCTTTTTGAGAAAAGACGATATACAGAGTGTCAGTATCCGTAAAATATCTAATTTTCATGTTTCTAACTCCTTGGAGTTTCTATCAAAGAAAAGACATAACGTTTATACTAGTGTTTAAACATTTCTCTTGTGAAATATTGCCATGGCTGAAGTAATCCTTGACATCAAAACATGGGGCAATAACTTAGGAGTCCGACTTCCCGCCGCGATCGCTCGTGCCGCCCATCTCCACGTCAACCAAAGAGTCAAACTATCTGTTGTCGATAATCAAGTCCTGATTACACCTGTAGATGAGCCATTAACCCTTGAAGAAAGACTAGCTAAATTTGATCCAGCCCGACATGGTGGCGAAGTGATGACAACATCTCAAAGGCTCGGCGCAGAGCAATGGTAAAAAAGCTATGGATACCCGATCGCCAAGACATTATCTGGATCGACTGCAATCCACAGGTTGGACAGGAAATGAAAGACGTTCATCCTTTTCTAGTACTATCACCACGCATTTTTAATGACAAAACAGCGATCGTAATTGGTTTACCGATGACAACAGCCGCATACAATGCCGACAACCCTTTTGCAATCTCCATCGGAAAAGTTGCAGGGCGTAAAGCCAGTAAAACTAGTTATGTTCTCTGTCATCAGCCCAAATCCTTTGATTGGCGATTACGCGGTGCAAAACCTCATCCTCTGGGCAAGCTGAATAGTGAATTATTTGCTCAAGTGTGCGATCGCCTTAATCAAATAATCCAGTTGTAAGATTTACTTCAGGTATTATCGGAAAACCCAAAAGCGCTTTTTCTATTTGCCAGCTTGTAATGTGATTTTTTAATCTTAGAGGCGATCGCCACACTCATAAACCTGTCAAGCGATTTTATCTGTGAAATGAATAGGCGATCGCCATACTCATAGACCTGTCAACAAGCAAGAGGCGATCGCGCGTACTAATAAACTTCATCATGAGAACCAACATTAAGAAGTACGATCTCCTCTTCATTAGTTTCCTTGTTCTTCTCAATCGAAAAAATAATCCGACAATCGTAACCGCAAGAACAAGCTCTTAATCCCTCGTATTCACCCTTGAGTCGATGTGACATTAAGTTAGGCGTAAAAATATCTTCCGTCATTTGCAGTAATGTTTTTTCAACTTGCTGCTGCAAACTAGCATTACGATTAACAAACTTCTTCAAAGCCCTTTTGAACTTGGAAGTTACAACCAGCTTTCTCATACTGCCTCAGCATCATTCAGATAACTACGCAAATCCATAATTGCCGCCTCAGCAGTTTGAGATTCAAGAATTCCAGACCGATATTCAGCTAAGCCTTCACGACATTCTGCAAGGATTTCTTTCCTTCTTGCTTCAGCATTCCTTTTTCTGAGAATATCAATCAAGATTTCTTGCTGCTCTATCGATAATTGACTCATGACATCAAGCGCATTTTCAAATGTAATCATAGTAATAATTCTAGTTACTAAAAATTAGGGCAAGCCATTTTTATAGACTCACCCTAACATTATACGCAAATCAACTAATCTACTTCGCAACTACAGGCATACCTAAAATATCCTCAATCCGAGGCATATCCTCCAACGCAATCACTCGACCTTGATCTTCAAAATTGCTAATCTGATCGAAATTGAGATAGCGATAGAGTTCACTGGCGAAAGGATCGATTTTACGAGTGACGATCGCTTGATACTCTTCCACAGTCGGAATCTTACCTAGTAAGGCACAGACCGCCGCTAGTTCTGCGGAACCGAGATAGACTTGAGCATCCTTACCCATGCGATTATTGAAGTTGCGGGTGGAAGTTGAGAAGACGGTCGCGCCATCAGCAACACGGGCTTGATTACCCATGCAGAGAGAGCAACCAGGAACTTCTGTTCTGGCTCCAGCCACGCCGAAAGTGCTGTAGATTCCTTCTTCTTTGAGTTGGAACTCATCCATGCGGGTGGGCGGTGCGATCCAAAGACGCGCTTTTACGGCGGCTTCTTTTTCGAGAACCTTGGCGGCGGCGCGGTAATGTCCGATATTGGTCATGCAGGAACCGATGAAGACTTCATCAACGCGATCGCCTGCTACTTCTGAAAGCAACTTCACATTGTCAGGATCGTTAGGAGCAGCCACAATTGGTTCCTTGATTTCATTGAGATCGATCTCGATGATTTCCGCATATTCGGCATCAGGATCGGCTTCCATTAATACAGGATTAGCCAGCCATTCTTCCATTTTGGCGATACGGCGCAAGAGCGTCTTGGCATCGCTATAGCCGCGAGCGATCATGTTCTTCATCAAAGCGACATTTGATCGCAAGTATTCGGCAACAGTCTCAGTGCTGAGCTTGATCGTGCTACCAGAGCAGGAACGCTCGGCGGTGGCATCGGTGAGTTCAAAGGCTTGTTCTACTTTGAGATCGGGAAGCCCTTCAATTTCCATGATCCGACCTGCGAAGACATTCTTTTTGTTCTTCTTCTCAACAGTCAACAATCCGCGTTGAATGGCAATATAGGGAATCGCATTCACGACATCGCGCAAGGTTACACCAGCTTGCAATTCACCAGTAAAGCGCACTAGAACCGATTCAGGCATATCGAGGGGCATAATCCCAAGGGCGGCGGCGAAGGCAACTAGTCCTGAACCTGCGGGGAAGGAAATACCCAAGGGAAAACGGGTATGGGAATCGCCGCCAGTGCCGACGGTATCGGGTAGGAGCATTCTATTTAACCAAGAATGGATAATGCCATCATTGGGACGTAGGGCTACACCTGCGCGGGTTGCAAAGAAGTCGGGAAGTTCTTTATGGGTTTTGATGTCCGTGGGTTTCGGATAGGCGGCGGTGTGACAGAAGCTCTGAATTACGAGGTCAGCACTAAATCCTAAACAGGCGAGTTCTTGCAACTCATCGCGGGTCATGGGGCCAGTTGTATCTTGAGAACCAACGGTGGTCATCAAGGGTTCGCAGGAAGTATAGGGACGTACACCAGCCACGCCGCAAGCTTTGCCCACCATTTTTTGAGCGAGGGTGTAGCCTTTGCCTGTGTCGGTAGGGGTGGAGGGAAGGATGAAAATATCGCTGGCGGGTAAACCGATCGCATGGCGAGTTTTGGCGGTGAGACTGCGACCAATCAAAAGCGGAATCCGTCCACCTGCGCGAACTTCATCGGCGATCGTGTCAGGGGTGAGACTGAATGTGGATAGAGTTTCACCAGCCGCGTTGGTAATCTTGCCTTCGCGAGTGTGAATCGTAATCACATCGCCTGTTTCTAATTTGGTGACATCACATTGAATTGGCAATGCGCCCGCATCTTCAGCAGTATTAAAGAAAATTGGGGCGATCGTACTGCCGAGAATTACGCCACCCGATCGCTTGTTAGGGATAAATGGAATATCATTGCCAATGTGCCACAATACTGAGTTAATTGCCGATTTGCGGGAAGAACCTGTTCCCACCACATCACCGACAAAGGCGACAGGATGCCCCATTTCCTTGAGTTCAGCAATTTTTTTCAATCCCGTTGGCATCATCGTTTCCAACATACAGAGAGCATGGAGGGGAATGTCAGGACGCGAGAATGCTTGAGAAGCGGGCGAAAAATCATCGGTGTTGATTTCGCCTGTGACTTTAAAAACCGTGACGGTGACAGCCTCAGGCAAGGCGGGACGACTAGTAAACCATTCAGCCGCCGCCCATGATTCAATCACGGCTCTGGCTCTTGCATTAGTCTTAGACATTTCTAAAACTTGGTTAAATGCATCAAATACAAGCAGAGTTTTCTTGAGGGCTGTTGCCGCCAAGTCGCCTAGATCATCATTTTCCAACAAGTCGATCAAGGTCTGCACGTTATAGCCACCAACCATCGTGCCGAGCAGTTCCACCGCATAGCTGGGTGTGACCAGAGGCGATGTGAGTTCACCCTTAACGATCGCTGTTAGCCATCCCGCCTTTACATAGGCTGCTTTATCAACACCAGGGGGGATGCGATCGCGTAATAACGATAGTAAAAATTCCTCTTCACCTGTGGGGGCATTTTGCAATAGCTCACAAAGGGCGGATGCTTGCTCAGCATTGAGGGGTAAGGGTGGAATTCCTTGGGCGGCGCGATCGGCAACATGGTCACGGTAGGCTGATAACATAGATGTTATTTCTAATTCTTTACAAATACTTAACTTATTATCGATCGTATTAAACTTTGGTGCGTAAAATATGTTTGCGGTAATATATTTGCATTAATAGTAGTCACAAATTTTTGTCTAAATCAAAGGTTATTGTTGACAAAAAAACTGAATTGTATCGCAAATAAATAGATCCAAGGAATATGAAATATACTGGTGACTGGCGCATTGATGAGATGGATTTGTGGGAAGCAGATTATCTCAATATGGAAGTAGAGGCTTTTATTTCCATAGATGAGCGTTTTTAAAAACAAAAATCAATCGACAGGGATCTTGTATTTAGCTTGCAGTAATCTCGACTTAACCGCAACTGACATCAACACAATCTATCAAAAACGATGGACTGTTGAAGAATTTCACAAGTCAATAAAATCTAATCTCGCTTTGGCTAAATCTCCAACGGGTATTCCTCATACTCAAAAAAATCATGTCTTTGCCTGCTTTTTTGCTTTTGTTAAGTTGGAACGTCTCCGTGTCCAAACCAATCTCAATCACTTTGCTCTCAAGGCTAAACTTTACCTCAACGCCATCAAGACTAGTTTCTCTCTCCTTCAAAAAATGGCTATTCCTTCCACGCAACATCAGTTATATAAATTTTGGAATAACGCTATCTATTTCGGAGAAGATCAATTGATTCGGGCGATTGTTCGGCGAACTCTCGATTGAGAAAGTAGTTTAAAAAGGTGCGGATTACAGCGACGATCGCTAATTTGTAAAGCGCTTCAAGGGTAGGAGCGACAGTTGTTGCCAAAATATCTGCTCCTAATTGCAACTCTAAAGCTAATTGCAACCACATCCCGAAATGTAAGCGCAAATGATTGAATGAGAGGGCATTCCTAGAGATTGCCATGCGTCCCGTTTGCAACATTCCTAAAATCACACAGAAAATCGATATTGCTTCGATGCAAAGTTTAGCTAGCTTCGCAATGTTGCTAAGTCCAAGTTCTAGATGTTCTATCCATTCCATAATCTATTCTCTATTTTAGAGCGGTTAAGTAACAATATAAAACCCATTGCGGGGCTTCGCCCTGCGACTTTTGTTGTAGTGGGTTCGATCGACAACTGCTGTAAAAGCGAAGGTCGTCAGAGTGGTGCGCGACCTTCGCTTTTAGGTTTTCCTTAGCTACTTAATCTGGTTTTTTACCAGAATATTCGCTTGATTGTTGGATTAATTTGGCGACAAGCCCTGTCCATCCTGTTTGATGGCTAGCGCCGATTCCTGAGCCATTATCGCCATGAAAATATTCATGGAACAATACTAAATCATTCCAGTTGGCATCAGTATCAAATTTTGATTTTTTACCATTTTGTGAATCATTTACAGGGCGATCGCCATGCTCGTCTCGCACAAAGATATTGATTAAGCGTTGAGATAACTCAGAAGCCACATCACTCAACGTCATCAATTTTCCTGAGCCAGTAGGATACTCGACTTGAAAGCTATCGCCATAGAAATGATGGAACTTCTGTAGGGATTCGATAATGAGGAAATTTACAGGCATCCAAATTGGTCCACGCCAGTTAGAATTCCCGCCAAATAGACCGCTTGAGGATTCGGCTGGTTCGTAATCAACCCTGTATTCACTACCTTTGTCTCTCCAAATGTAGGGATGATCCTTATGGAATTTAGAGAGGGCGCGAATGCCATAGTCACCTAAGAATTCACTCTCATCTAACATTTTGGTAAGAATGCGTTGGAGTTTATCGCGATAGCAGATTGCCAGTAAACGTCTAGCTCCCATCCCACAGCTTTCCATGCAAGAGACATTTTGAGTTAGTTCTGGATGATGTTCGATAAACCATTGCATTCTATTTTTGAATTCGGGCAAACGATCGAGCAAATCTGGATCTAAGGTTTGAACAGCAAAAAGAGGAATTAATCCAACCATCGATCGCACTTTTAACTTCAATTGCTTGTCATCAGGGAGATGCAGTACGTCATAATAAAAGCCATCAGCGTTATCCCAAAGCTCTGTATGCTTCTCGCCGACTTTATTCATCGCATCGGCAATGTAAAGAAAATGCTCGAAGAATTTTGTGGCAATATCTTCGTAAACGTTATTCTCCTGTGCGAGTTCTAAGGCAATGGTTAGCATGTTTAAGCAATACATGCCCATCCAACTAGTTCCATCGGCTTGCTCAATATGTCCGCCCGTCGGGAGTTCCGCACTGCGATCGAACACGCCAATATTATCCAATCCCAAAAAGCCACCTTCAAAAACATTCTTGCCATCGCGATCTTTGCGATTTACCCACCAAGTGAAGTTTAATAGAAGTTTTTGAAAAACGCGCTCTAAGAATTTGCGATCGCCTTTGCCATGCATCTTCTGTTCGATCTTGTAAACCCGATAGGTCGCCCATGCATGAACGGGAGGATTGACATCGCCAAAATTCCATTCATAGGCGGGAATTTGACCGTTGGGATGCATAAACCATTCGCGGGTAATTACATCCAGTTGTCGCTTGGCAAAATCTGGATCGATCATCGCGATCGGAATCGCATGGAAAGCTAAATCCCAAGCCGCAAACCAAGGATATTCCCATTTGTCTGGCATCGAAAGAATATCTTCGGACTCTAAATGGAACCATTGTGCATTACGTCCCTTGAGGCGATCGCTCGGTGGCGTTGGTGTAGCAGAATCGCCTTCCAGCCAAGGTTTTACGGAATAGTTGTAATACTGTTTGCTCCATAACATTCCTGCGAAAGCCTGTCTCTGAACATTTCGCATATCATCCGTCATCGCAAACGGTGAAATGTGCTGATAGAACTCATTAGCTTCGCTCAGGCGCTTTGCCACAATTTCAGCTTCCGAGCCTAAAATAAGCACATCAGGGGCAGTATCGCTCAATCGCAATCTGACAACTTTAGTCTCACCCGAAGCGATCGCTAGTTCGTAATGAGCAGCCGCCTTTGTGCCTTGTTTCTGAGGATTTACCGATGCTTCACCATTGACAATATAATCATTAATGCCATCCTTCACATATTGGGAACTATTTGCAGTTCCAAAAAGGCGCTGATAGTTGGTTTCATTTTCTGTAAATAGTAATTCTTTACTTTCTGGACAATAGAGCCACATTTGTCCGAGATCTTCATGGCTTGCAGCGATCGCGCCCAAAGAATGCGCCGTAAGTGATGGTTTCTTGCTATCATCCCAAGCCCAAGTATTCCGAAACCATAGCGAAGGCAGGAGATGGATAGTTTGCGATTCGGGTGCGTGGTTGGTAATGCTAATTTGGATCGTAATATCCTGAGGTGCGCTTTTAGCATATTCAACCACCACATCGAAGTAGCGATCGCTATCGAATACGCCTGTATCCAACAACTCAAATTCTCGCTCCTGCCGACTGCGATGTTTGTTCCCATTCACTAGCTGTTCGTAAGGAAAGGCAGCTTGTGGATACTTGTAAACATATTTCATGTAGGAATGCGTGGGCGTATTATCTACATAAAAGTAATACTCCTTAACATCTTCACCATGATTGCCTTCACTACCCGTTAATCCAAACAATCTTTCTTTAATAATCGGATCGGCTCCATTCCAAAGCGCGATCGCAAAACAGAGGAACTGGCGGCTGTCAGAAATGCCAGCGATACCATCTTCTCCCCATCGATAAGCTCGCGATCGCGATTGGTCGTGTGAGAAATAATCCCAAGCATCTCCTGTGGGGCTGTAATCTTCGCGCACTGTTCCCCATTGGCGATCGCTAAGATAGCAACCCCATTTTCTCCACGCTACGCCGTTGCGAGATTCTACTAGTCTGTTTTCTTCTGATGAATTCATGTGTTTATCCACTTTTTAGGTGATGAGTTGACATTCTAAGAGATCCCCCTCAATCCCCCTTGTAAAGGGGGAAGAAGATAATTTAATTGATTCTCCCCCCTTTACAAGGGGGGCTGGGGGGGATCTAGACAATTCTTAAATGGTTTAACAATCTATACCATTCGTTCAAGCAAGCGATCGCCTACTCTTAAAGCATTAGCAATAATTGTTAATGTGGGATTGACGGCGGCACTGGAGGGGAAAAAGGAACCATCAACGACGTAGAGATTGTCTACATCATGGGTTCGACAGTTAACGTCTAAAACGGAATCTTTGGGATCTCCCCCAAAACGACAGGTTCCATTTTGATGCGCTACTGCTGCAATATCCAACTTCTTGCGAAAATATAGAGATACGGGAATAATCCGATCGCCGCAATCGATTGATTTTAATACTTTGCCCCAGCGAGACATCAAGCGATCGAAGGCTTCCGTATTGTTCTCGGTGTAGCGAAGATGCACGCTTCCATTTTTGTAGGTGACGCGATTGTTGGGATCGGGCAGATCTTCAGCAGTGACAAACCAATCGACAGAATGTTGGGCGATTTGATCTAACGCCATTCCTGGAGCAAATACAGGTGCATCGAGGGCGATCATATCCTTATTGACTTTCCCTAGAAGTTGGATCAATCCCATTGGATAATTAAATCCATCTTCGCCCCAATAGTAATCGAGAACCGCGAGAGTCTTTTGGAATTCGCTGTGATTTGGCTTGGGAGTGATGCCAACGATCGCGCCGTGCTGGTGTTTCATGAAGTTCCTGCCCACTTGGTCGGAACTATTTGCTAATCCGTTCGGATGCATATCGTTAGCCGATCGCAATAGCAGCGCTGCCGAATTAATCGCACCACAGGAAATGACGACAATATCGCCAGAGAAGTTAATGATTTGATCATCCAATTTCACTTCAACGCTGGTGATTTCTCTGCCAGATGGGCTGGTATGCAAGCGCAATACCTGCGCCTCGGTGAGCAAGGTGATGTTATCTTTCGCGATCGCGGGACGGACGCAATTTATATCTGAGTCACCTTTGCCATTCACTAAACAAGGAAATCCATCACAGGTATTGCAACGAATGCAAGCTCCTAAGCGACGATTGACTTCATTTAACTTGATAGCCAAAGGAAGGTTAATCGGATTTAAGCCCAGTTTTTTCAGATCGTCGTGAATTTCTTGAATGCGCGGCTCGTGGGAAACAGGTGGGAATGGGAAAGGCGAATTAGTTGGCGGTTCAGTGGGATCTTGACCGCGTTGCCCATGAACATCGTAAAGTTCTTCTGCTTCCGTGTAGTAGGGTTCAAAGTCTTGGTATTTCAAGATCCATTCGGGCGAAATTCCGCCTTTATGTTCGACGCGATCGAAATCGCGCTCCCGCAAACGCAGCAATGCGCCACCATAAACTTTGGTATTACCACCAACCCAATAGCCAGTGCCTGGATGGATTTGACTACCATCTTTGTCATCGACCCAAGTCTCAGCAGTGTGATATCTATCTTTTTTATAGACTTCCACCGTATCCCAGTTCTGTTTCTCTTGAGGTAAGAATGCACCTCTTTCTAGGATCAAAATCTTCTTTCCACTAGAAGCAAGTCGATAGGCTAAGGTTCCGCCGCCAGCGCCAGTTCCGATAATAATGACATCGTAATGTTCAGTAGACATAGATTTTCCTACATAGTTAAAATTATGGTAAAGACGGGCGGCGCAAAGCGCCGCCCGTCTTTACGTCATTAGAACTACCTGAGTAGTTCTTTACAACCAGCGATCGCAGATTTTAAAAAGGTGTTAACGCGATCGATGCTTGCTTCAGGCTCGCCAAATTGAGAAGCAGTAAGAATTGCCCCAACCCAACCTTCTGTATGCCAAATTCCATTGCCATCTAGAATCGGTAAATTAATGCGATCTTCGGGATAAGGATAGGGAGTCACATACCAGTAAGGCTCGTTATAGCTACCATCACCTGAAGATAGACCGACACCCACTGATTTTTCTTGTCCATTTATTTCATCTGGGATAGAAATCAAAGTTGCCATATCGAAATGATGTGGCCAAATGCGAACATCCGATGCCATAGGTTCTTTTTGAACTATATTTTGGAGAATGCGATCGGCACTGGAGAAGTATTCAGCAAAATTTGAAGTTAAGTTTAGGAGTTGGAAAGTTGCACCACTGGCAAGATCGCTATCGGGAAAGTCGTTGGGGGGATAGGAAATCGGGATAATTAAATCGGCAACACCGCCCAATCCATTAACGATCGCCTTCATCCAGTCAAATGCTTCAGTCAATGTGCGATCGCTTAAAGCAAAAGCAGAAATAACTTGATCGCGATCGGTTACAAAATTTAGAGTCAATGCGATCGGATCGAGAGCAAGCCGATATGACTTGATCGAAGTAATTGCGCGGGTTGTGAATCCTAGTTGATCGTCCCAGAATAATCCTTTATTACTCGAATCTGCTAGAGCGTTGGAGATAGCGGCTAAGGGCTGGATTGCATAGTGGAGTTGGATTCTCGCTGCGGCAAGTTGCTGAAGATCGAGTGTAAATGAAGGTTGATCGGGAATATTCATAACGTTATAATTAATTTTTTTGATCAATTTTTTTGACTAGGCGATCGCTTATTTTTCGATAATCCTCAGCGCATGACCATCGGGATCTCTGACTAAAAATCCGCGCTTAAAACCTAAAGAAAGAGAAGGAATCTCGATAGCTTCGGGCGAGATGAAAATTGTGCGGGAATTTCGCAGCTTTTGCGCGATCGCTTTAGCATCTTTGACAACTAAAGTCGTCTGCCAATGCAGCAAATCATTAGTTCGTGCGTCAGCGGGGTAAGGCTTGCCATCGCTCGGAGACAAATAATCGAGGAACTCAATCCCTAATCCAGATGGCGCTTTTAATCCACTAATTCGTAACTTGGCTCCAAAAACATTATTGAGATGCTCTTGTTCGGTGCCGAAGTTTTCACTTTCACCCGCCAGTTTGAGTCCTAGAACATCGCGATAGAACTTCAAGCTAGCATCAGTATTGCTAACAACGATCGCCGTATGGTCAATTCCTAAAAAGACTGACTGAGAATTCTCCTGCCATTTCGGATCGCCTTTACCTTTAGGGAAATAAATTATTTCTAAATTATGTCCGTCAGGATCTTTGAAGTAGAAGGCACGAATTCCTGCGGCGGCTTTATTTGTGTCAGGAATCCTTTGCGGAGCAGTAGAAGCATGTTGCACCTTGAATTTACGAAGAATTTCATAGGCTTTATCCATGTCGCTGACTGCGATCGCAATATGTTGAAACCAGCGATCGTTACTGCGAGAATCGACAGGAATCGGTCTACCCTTCGGCGTGAGAAATTCCGTTAATTCGAGAATCTCTCCGCCCAGCCGCATTTTTACTACTCTCAAACGCACTCCAAACAAGCCTTGGAGTCTTTCATATTCAGAGCCTAAGACCTCGACATCAGATATTTTTTGGAAGGACAAAACCTCAGAGTAAAACTGAATGGCTTTGTCCATATCTGAAACTGTAATGCCCACAGAGTCAACCGCAATTACAGTAGCTGTCTGGGCTTGGGCGATCGCCCAAGTGTTCGCCCAAGAGATTTCATAGGGCGATCCAGTAGATAAAGGCTTTAAGATTGCCGCCTCTTGGGCAAAGACTCCCAATACTAAAGAGAAGGCAATCAGAAAAACTCTTTTTTGGAATTTAATAGCCATACTATGCCTCAAGTCTTTTGATGAGATGTTCGGCAACCCGCAAAGCATTAGCAATGATTGTTAGAGTCGGATTGACGGCTCCACTCGAACAGAAAAAACTACCGTCAACAACATAGAGATTATCAATATCGTGGGTTTGGCAATTAAGGTTCAATACCGAGGTCTGAGGATCTTCACCAAAGCGGCAAGTCCCAACTTGATGCCCAACTCCTTGCAAAGAGAGTTTACCAGTAAAATAATTAGTAGAACCTTTAACAAAATAACTGTTATGAGACAGAATGCTCTCGCCACAGTCAATTGATTTAAGAATCTCGATCCACTTCTGTTCTAATCTGGCATAGGGTTCGGCATTATTTTCGGTATAGTCCAAAATAATGCGATCGCCATCGATACGAACGCGGTTGTTAGGGTCGGGTAAATCCTCTACCGTCAACCACCAATCTACCGAGTGACTTGCCACTTCTTCAGGTGTGCGGGGAGCATAGGCAGCAGGATTGCCTTCGATCATTTCTTTATTGACTTTACCGAGGGTTTGGATTTGTCCCATCGGATAGTCGTAGCCATCTTCACCCCAATAGAAATCGTTGATCGATAGAGTCTTTTGGAACTTGGTGGGATTTGGCTCTTTTGTCACGCCAATAATGGAACCAAGCACATGTTTCATAAAATTGCGCCCTACCAAATCAGAGCTATTTGCCAAACCATTCGGGTGTCGGTCATTGTGCGATCGCAGCATGATCGTCGATGAGTTAACCGCTCCACAGGAAAGAACGACTATTCCACCCGAAAAGTACTTAATCTCATTATTGATGCTTACTTCAACCGTAGTAATCTCCTTGCCAGAATCATTGGTATGGAGTTTCAACACCTTAGCTTCGGTCAATAGCGTCAAATTAGGATGCTTTATTGCTGGCAAAATCCCAGTCACCTCAGCATCAGATTTAGCATGAACTAGGCAGGGAAATCCATCACAAGTATTACAGCGAATACATTCACTTAGATGTTGCTGGACTTCATTTAGCCTGATACCCAGAGGCGTATGATATGGATGTAGTCCCTTCTGTTGGAGTGAGTTGCTAACGGATTCCATTCGCGGCTCATGGCTGACCGCAGGATAAAAATAATCGTGGCTACGAGGCGGTTCAGTTGGATCGAGGCCCTGATTGCCATGAACTTGATATAGCTTTTCAGCTTCAGTATAGTAGGGTTCAAAGTCTCGATATTTTAAAGGCCAAGCTGGAGAGATTCCATCCTTATGCTGATAAGATTCAAAATCTCGCTCGCGCAGACGAAATAAAGCGGCTCCATAAATCTTGGTATTTCCGCCAACAAAGTAGCTCATACCAGGATGTAATTCATTGCCATCGCGATCGTACCAAACCTCATCATTATGATAGCGGTTGCTCTTAAACGCGACTTTAGTATCCCAGTTTTCCTTCTCTCTAGGCATGAAACCGCCGCGCTCTAGCACCAAGATGCTTTTGCCAGTAGAGGCTAGCTTGTAAGCAAGAGTTCCTCCTGCTGCACCAGTACCGATAATAATGATGTCATAATGCTCGGTAGTCAGATGTTCCGTAGACAAGTTATCTGTTGACATTGCTTTTTTCCTACTGCTCTTGATAGTTCCAAAGCAAACCACCATCTACAACAATGGTGGAACCTGTAATGTAGCGAGCCTCGTCAGAAGCTAAAAAGGCAACCACAGAAGCGACATCTTCAGGTTGTCCCAAACGACCGAGAGGAATATTTTTTAGCAAAGGTTCCAATTTAGAGGGATCGTTGAGAAGCGCCTTATTAATTGGAGTTTCGATCGCACCAGGAGCGACATTATTGATCGTGATGCCAAGCGCACCAAGTTCTACCGAAAGATTCCGCATCATCATCTTCAAAGCGCCTTTGCTGGCACAGTAGGCGGTAAAGTGGGGAAATGGTAATTCTTCATGAACGGAACTAATGTTAATAATGCGTCCGTCACGTTTACCCTCGCTCATTTGATGTTTAACGAAGGATTGGGTCGCAAAGAAAACGCCCTTAAAATTGATATTCATTACCGCTTCAAAATCTTTTTCGGTAACGTCCCAAAAGTCAGCGTGTTTTTCAATTCCAGCGTTATTAACGAGAATATCAAGGGTTCCAAAATGGCTGATGCTTTCATCGATCAAGCGCTTTACGTCATCAACCATCCCCAAATCAGCACCAATACTATAGCCGCGATCGTAATCGCAGAAACCCTCAGCCATCATGCAATCGCCGCCAGTCGCTTTGATCGCATTTAAAGTCTCTTCAGCACCTTGAGGATTAGAGCGATAGTTGACCACAACCCTAGCGCCTTCCTTTGCCAAGCGAATCGCAATGCCTTGACCGATGCCACCACTGCTTCCTGTAACTAGAGCAACCTTTCCATCCAGCTTCATGATTTTTTTACCGTGTTAAAATTTGCAATAGTATCGGAGCGAAATTCTCGACATTCTACGAACATTGAGAAAACATTAAATCATTCTGTTTGAGAAGCTACTTAACAGTCTTAGAAAAGCATAAATAAATTTATGGAGATTAGCTGACACTTTGAGAATATTTTTTAAGCGATCGCTCAGTAAATCATCATTTTTAAGATGGTACAGCAATTTCGAGCAGAGGTCTTGGGAGTAAGTAAAGAAGAAATTTTGCAGCTAATGAGATTGCCCAAGTATCAGAATTGGCTTAAAGTAATGGCGATCGCTTAAAATTATTTGTCTTGGCGGCGGAACGCATCCTGAAAGAAATCGCCGACAACTTTCTGGAACTCCACTAACGAAGTAAACTATTTTTGCTTTCCTAATCTCGGCTAGAAACAGACAACCTTAATGAGCATATCGGTTTGGTATAACTGTTGAACTCACCTTATGTCAGTAACCTTGGATAATATTGGCAGTTTAGGATACGGTCGGGTGCAATGATTTGTTATGCCTCTTTTTGGGGTGGATAGTAACCGACACTTTTTAGAAACTGCTCAACAGATTGTATTTGTATTGAGCGAAATGGATTAAGAACCAACAGATCTTTATCTCCACTGATGATCAAATCAGCTTTACCGCTAAGAGATAACTCTAAAATCTTGTCATCTTTGGGATCACGGCACTCCTTGACAACATCTACTACTTTAATCAATATTCCCCTATCTATGAAGCCATCTAAAAATTCTTCTCTCTCTTCATCTGTGATATATTTTCTGAATTTTGCACGACTGAGAACTTCGTCAAGCTCTTCTATTAGTTCTAATGAGAACAGGATGTTGCCGTTTTGGAGTGCATACCTAATTGCTAAGTCAGGCTTACTCCCCTCAAATAGCACTGAGCTAATAATCACGTTGGTATCAAAAACGTATCGCACTTTATTCACTTAGCAAATTATTTAAAATTTCTGGAGTTAAGCCTCTAGCTTGTGCTTTACGACTAATATCGCTCATCACATCCTCCAGAGGTCGGCGTTTTCTGGCAAATTCTTTCAGCCTCAAGCTAAGAAGAGCATCAAGCTTTTGTCGATCAGCAAATATAGCTGATTCATAAATTTTTGCCGATTCTGCATCAACACAGATTTTTATTTCTCTAACTTCCATAGCTTTTACATACCCAAGAATGTTTCCAAACTATCTAAAATCCCATTATCGTTGAAATCACCATTGATCGCTTAATAATTATTTGTCTTAGCGATCGCCACTCTTTTATCCAAATTAAACTACAAAAGAGCAATCTATATTGGCATATACAATATTATCATGACAGAATTATTACTTCTATAATGTTCCTCTGAGTCCTAGTATCGAAAAGCCAAAAGCCACAATTCCGATGGTCACACGCAAACTATGCCATGATGCCCAGCGACCTAATTCCGCTCCAAGATCATCAGGACTAATACTCATTTTGGCAAAGCTTTCATTGGCTTGCTTGAAATAGATGAAATATATTGCGATCGTGGACAAAGACAAAGTACCAGCAGTAAGTGTTATCCATCGTTCCGAATATCCGATTAACCAGCTAACTATAGCGGTAAAAACTGTCAGAAGTGTTGCGGCAATTGTAAGCGGTGCATAGAAGCGATATAAACGTGGACCAAATTCTTTGTGCAACAAGAAAAATTGATCGGGCAAAAGTTTACGCCAATATGGAACAAGAAGGTATCCTTCTGCAAGCAAGGCTCCAACAAAGAGACCGAGTAGTAATACTGAGAGAAACTGTAGGATAGAAAAAAAAATAGCCATAATTTAGATTGTCTTTGCCAAAGCAAAATTGAGGGAAAAATCATCTCTTTTAAATCAACCCTAATATATCAGAATCTTTGTAATTCTTATGTTTTGCGATCGCCGACAACTTCTCGGAACTAATCAACGAAGTAAACCATTTTTACTTGCCTAATCTCGGCTAGAAACAGACAACCTTGAGAAGCATATCGGTCTCGGTATAACGGCAAAGTTGAGCTGCCTCAGTCAAACTTTAACTTTTGCAGATCACTCTTTAGAAGTCGTCTCCAACGCAGTGTTAGACGGCTATACGGGAGTAGCTCGTAAACGGATACCAAGTGACTGTATAACTTTTAAAACAGTGGCAAATTCTGGATTACCTTCGAGGGACAAAGATTTATAGAGGCTTTCACGTCCTAATCCTGTTTCACGAGCAATATTTGTCATTCCTTTGGATCGCGCAATATCTCCTAATGCTGCGACCACTAAATTAGGATCGCCATCTTCAAGAGCCGCTTCAAGATAGGCTGCCATATCTTCTTTTGTTTCTAGATGCTCTGCGGCATCCCAAAGATGAGTTGTAACTTTGTTCATGAGATCTCCTATAGGTTTTGTGATAAGTCTATGGCTGTTTTGATGTCCCGATCTTGGGTACGTTTGTCGCCTCCTGCAAGCAACACGATTAACGTATCCCCTCGTTGTACGAAATACACTCGATACCCTGCACCATAATCAATACGAAGTTCTGAGACACCTTTTCCTATCGGTTTCACGTCACCAGAATTGCCCATAGACAACCGCCTAATACGAATGTCGATACGCGCTCTAGCTTCCCGATCGCGCAGTGATTTAAACCACCTTGAATAGATTTCAGTCTCGCGAATTTCAATCATGTTTTGAGTGTATCTTATGAGATACGGAAAAACAAGAGAGAAGAAAACTTGCTTAACTGCTTTTGTTACGACAAAAATAAGGTGCGCTACATTTCATTAACGCACCCTACAAGATCGGCGATCGCACTAAAGCAATGCTAAAGTACCACAATTCTGTCAGCTCCAATGGTGTGTTAGACTGCGTTTGCATATAGAGTTTAGTCTTATTTTCTATGTTCAATGCGTTCTAGTATTTCTGTAACGAGGTTTTCCCATTCTACTTGATGATCTTTCTGTTGAGTCTTCAAAGAACTGTCAGAAGGGTGATATTCGATCAATGGACGATTGTCGGCTTCCGCTTTGCGTATTATGTCTGCACTTTTAATACGGCTCTTAAATATTATTGATCCTTTCACTTTAGGAATATGTTTTGACAACCAGTTGTCAAATTCTGTCCCCCATTTTTGGAATTCAATATCCCATTTGTTGTTCTCAATCGTCGCCTTTGTATCAACCTTTGAGTAAAGAACCCCAAGTAGTTCAACTTCACAAGAAGCTTTACACCTCTTCAGGCGATTTACACATTCAACGATTTTATCCAATCCCCAATGAGAATATGCATCCAGAAGAGTTGGCACGATAAAGTAACGACTGAGGGAGAGCGCATTTAAAGTGATCAATCCAAGACTTGGCGGACAATCAAAAATGATATGGGTGTAAGCTTTACCTTCGGGGTTCTTCAATTTATTCAAAGCATTGAAAAGAATATCTGTTGCACTAAGATAGTACCGATGATACCCAACAAGCTTATCTTGAATATCGATAAGTTTTAGACTGGACGGCAGCAAATCAAGGTTAAGTCCCTCAATAGGTGTCACCCTAATATCACCGAGGTCAAAGGTTTCACTATCATCGTCTCGTGAAATCTCGTTTTCAAAAAGCTGGTACAGAGTTTTGTTTTTTTTATCTATTTCCTCGTACTGCTCTTTGTTCAATAAAGTAAGTGAGGCATTACTCTGAGGATCTAAGTCAATAAGCAACACTGATGCTGGCTTAGTCGATTTCTCTCCAGATTTGATTTCTCTTTTCGCCAAAGTAGCCGCAACGTTTACAGCAGAAGTTGTTTTTCCTACGCCACCCTTGAGGTTAATAAAGCTTATTACTGTAGTGTTACCGATCTTCATATTGTCTCTTAAAGAACCAGCGCTTGGGGCAGTCTAACTATGTATTATCTTGCAGATCAGAGGATAAATACTTGAATGAGATAAATATTACACAAATTGTCCGATAAAGCAACCAATAAGTGTAATAACAAATTTTTTGCAGGGTAACATACCTGAATAGAGTTTTATCGATCGCTATGCAGCATAGCATTCCTAAACCAGTGCTGAAAAATCATACACTTATACCAGCATTCAACTAGAAAGCTACGCGATCGCATTTAATTTTATTCCTCCATCACAAAATATAGTCAAGCAATGTCTCAAGAATTTTCTGGAATTCCTAATTCTCAAAATCGTGTTACTGGTAGGTGGTTACTCTCGATCGCCACCGTGATATTTGGTGCTTCTAATGCGATCGCCAGCAAATTACACGATCTTGGTGATACGCATTTGATTGATGGCAGAAATCCCGTATCTTTTTGTAATAGTCTATTTGTTGGAAATCTCTGTGAACTAGGTGTTTTAATATTCATTTATTATCAAGAGTGGAATATCAAAGAGATTAAAAAGATTAAGTTAAAAAGTTGGATTTTTCTAACTATTGTTGCTATTTTAAGTGGTGCATTGGCTCCAGCCTTGATCTTTACCGCTCTGGATAGAACTCAGATCAATAACGTAATTTTAGTTAGCAGAATTGAGCCAGCAATGGTTTTAGCTTTATCCATTTTAATACTCAAAGCTAAAACCAGTTTTTGGGATATGGCAGGAGCGATCGCTACTTGTATTGGCGTAGTTTTGGTTGTTCTGCTTCAGCCAACAGCTTATTCAAAGTTTAATAGTGGAGAAATATTAACTATCATCGGGGCAATTGCTTTGGCGATCGCTTACATAATCAGTGATACTCAATTGGTCAACGTTCCTCTAGGCTTTTTTAGGGTTTTTAGAACGTTAATCGGTACTTTCGTCTTTGGGGCAATCGTGATCTTGCTGTTTGGTTTTGAACATTTTATCGATGTTTTTTCACCCTTCTTATGGCAATGGACTCTAATTTATAGCGTGGTAATTGTCGGAGTTGGACAGTTATGCTGGATCAATGCTTTAAAGAAATCTACTTCTATCGATGTTACTTTAGCCAACGCTTTTAGCACAATTGCTGGAATCTTATGTTCTTATTTCATTTTGCATCAAGCTCCAAATGCTGCTCAGTGTATTGGGGGAGCTTTCATTTTGATTGGGGTTATACTTGGAGATGTGGGAGCATGGATTCAGAACAAAAAACTGAAGGGAAAACAAGCTCATTCAGCGATCGCTACTGATTTGGAGCCAGGCTTTAAAGGCATATAAATTATGTTTCTATAATGGTTTCAAAAAATTCTATCTTCATTCTTCATGAATTTCAAATATATGATAGCCCCAAGGTAATAGATCTAAATAAAGCCCTTTGGCAGCGATTTCTTCCTTATTGCGGATATAAATT
The DNA here is from genome assembly GCA_031412945.1 of Cyanobacteria bacterium SOY_65_metabat_81. Taxonomy (GTDB): domain Bacteria; phylum Cyanobacteriota; class Cyanobacteriia; order Pseudanabaenales; family Pseudanabaenaceae; genus Pseudanabaena. Next base: position 5,494 of record JANODY010000045.1, on the reverse strand, counting down.
TCAGGGCTGACTAAATCTTTAAATACATACATCTGTTTACTAAGAGATTGCCAAGGTAAATTAATAAAACATTGACTTTGGTTATCAGCATAGTTAACAACGACGATCGCTTTGTGACCTTCTGGATTTTGCCAAGCAAAACAAACAAAGCAATTCCAAGTCCAATTGTCTGACCATGCATGGTTGCATTTTAGTAGTTGCCATTCGCCATTACGAAATAGACTTCGATTCAAAACTTTAAGGATTTGACCATAAAATTCTTGTAAATTTGGATTGGATAATTGTTCAGGAAATCGACTAAAATGGACGGAAATTTTCTTTGTCCAGCCCTGTAACTGCCCTTGATGGAAAAATCGCATTCCAGTGCAGAAGAAGCTTATTATAGCTGCACCTTTATGGATGTTTTCAGGGAAGATATTGGCGACACGAGGTTCATCGTGATTTTCTAAGAAGCGGGTAGATTTTTTCTGATACTCTAAATCTGCCCAAAAATGCTCTCTTACCGAGCCACTGTGGCGATCTCGAAGGCGATCGTACAGGCGTTTGTCGTAGGTGTAATCAAATCCTTGCTGTTGAAGGTTCCATTCCAAATCCCAATAAACTTCACCCATAAATGTAAAGGCTGGATATCCTTCCTTGACTTCAGCGATCGCCTTTTTCCAGAAGGGTTCGATCTCGATTCCCCATGTTTGTTTAAAAATTTCTGGCAAGACCAGCATTGCCATATCACAACGCAATCCATCGCACCATTGAGAAATTTTTAATAATTCCCCAATTAAATTTGCTTGCAAAGCAGGGTTCCCATAATTGAGTTGAAGTGTATCAACCCAACCGCTAAAATAAGGATCTCGACCATAGGCAAGAATCATCTCTTGCTGAGACAAGTCTAGTTTGATGTAGTTTTTCGGCTGTTCGAGAAGATCGCGTTCAGAACCGACAACATAATATTCTGGATGTTCGCTAACCCAAGCACAATCGATCGCCGTATGATTGGGGACAAAATCCAGCATCAATTTCAGACCGCGTTGGTGCAAGCGATCGCGAAGTCGAAGCAAAGAATCATGCGTACCTAAATCGCTATTGAGGGTATAGCTAGCGATCGCAAATCCAGAACCACCAATATCTTCGTTTTGAAATTCTGGAAAAGTTTCTCTATATTCGTCTAACCATTGAGGATTGGAACGCGATATTTTGCGCCCTACTTCTCCGATCTGCCAAATGCTGAGGAAGTATACCCAATCAAAGCCTAGTTCGGCTAATTTATCTAGTTCGAGATCGGGAATGTCATCGAGAGATGCTTTTCTGCCTATCTTTTGAGATATTTGGTTTAGCCAGATCCGAGTATTTATTTGATATAGCGAAGGATAAGTAATACCATGCATAATTTTAATTCATTTTTAATTCATGATTTTTGACATTTTTTCTAAGGCGATCGCAACGAGGGTGGCGCTGACTTCCCTATGATTTGCACATCTGGCAACAGTTCTGACTAATGCAAGGAGTCGAACTATTCGGACAAAGTTTACAGCACAATTCCAATTGCTTTTTCTTCTTACCCATTCGCAAATAGAATTCTGCGGCTAACAGCATTCCCATTGGTGGCGCAATACAATAAAGCCAGAAACCATACCACACTTGCGCGGGAATTGCCGAACCTAGAGAACGGGCAGGATTAATACTCATCCCAGAAATAGGTGCTTCAAAGGTAATAAAAAGTGCTACCAAAACTCCCGCAAATAGCCCCGTCAGATGCGATAGTTTGTCATTATTTGAAACTCTTAAAATCATTGACATCAATCCCAAGGCAAGCAGGAATTCGGCTAAAAAAGCGATCGCTTCTCCATTTGGGGTCGGCACGGTAACGATGTAGTTAATCGCGGGATCGGCGATCGCTTTGCCCAGCAGAATTCCCGCGAACCATACTCCCGAAACCGCACCAAGGGCTTGCGCCAAAATATAGAAGCCAGCATCCAATGGGCTAATTTTACCAAGTCGCAAGAAAGTTAATGTTACCGCAGGATTGATATGCGCTCCCGATCGCTTACCCCAAGGAGAGTAAATGATCGCGATTGCGATCGAACCCATAATTACGCCGATAAAAAATCTGCGTAATAGAGGATCGGCGATCGCTTGATGAATAGGTGAGCTAGGAAGCTCAAAAATGGCGGTTACTATGGTTGCCGCAACCATAAACACGCCCAAACAAAAAGCCTCGATCGCATATTCGATTACGTTCATTTTTTTATGCATTTTTAGGGCTACAGGCTAAACCGACAACTTATACAGCAATCCGAAATGAGTTGTGAGAGGCTTCGACACTTCGACAAGCTCAGTGCATCGCTTCGCTCAGCCAGCGTATATTGTTGGCTGAGCGAAGTCGAAGCCCTATTTTTCTCATAAATGATTTAGGACTGCTATATATCGAGAACCACCCTTGCGGTTTTGGGTTTAGAAATACAAATGAGAACTGAACCACGATCAACAGAAGCCGTTGGGTCTTCTTCATAATCAACTTCTCCTTCAGAAATCTTGCACGCGCAAGTTCCGCAAACCCCAACGCGACAGCTATGATCTGGGAAAATATCATTTGCTTCCGCAAACTCTAAAATCGTGCCATCGTCAGGACTCCAGTTAAGAGTTTTGCCAGACTTGCTGAATACTATTTCCAGAGAATCATGTTTTTGAGTTAATTCTTGAGTTTGCACCTCGGCTGGTTCTACCTTTTTGGGCTTAGCTTTAGCAAAAGACTCAAATAGAACCTTATTGTCAGGAACATTCCATTCTCTTAGCCCATTTCGGAGTGAATCCATAAATGATGGAGAGCCACAGAGAAAATATTGTGCATCTGTCGAACCGCATAGGCTCTGCATTTCTGGCGAAACTACATTCTTAATCAAATCGACATCAGCATAGCCTTTATGTTGATACTTGCCTTCATCAGTTAAGTTAGGACGACTATAGCAATAAGCAATATGCAAATTAGGATTGCGCTCTGCGATCGCATTGACTTCATCGCGAAAGGCGTGGAGACTTCCATCTCTCGCCCCATGTAAAAACCAAATATGTCTTTGTGGGTTCAGCAAACTAACAGCTTTTGCCATGCTAATCATCGGCGTAATGCCAACACCATTGCTGATTAAGACCGCAGGTTGAGAACTATTCACCTCTAACACGAATTTTCCAGCAGGCGGTTTTGCCAAAATTACCGAGCCTTCATTAATGTGATCGTGCATGAAGTTGGAAGCAATCCCAGCAGGGGCGATCGTGTCAGGAGGCGCAGGTTCGCGTTTAATCGAGAGACGATAATAAGTGGAGGATTCGCTGTAATCAGAGAGTGAATAGGTGCGAATTACAGATTTTGGCTGTTCGGGAATATCTAGCTGAATCGTGAGAAACTGTCCTGGGGTGAAATTAGGAATCATCCCGCCATCTACTGGTTTTAGATAAAAAGATGTGATAACGTCGCTCTCTTTGACTTTGCGATCGACCACAAATTTGCGCCAATCTTTCCAATCGCTACCACCACTAGCTTCAACTAATGGACTTTTAGCTGTTTCAGATTTGCTCTTTCCAGCCGCAAGCCCACCCACTGCACCTGCTGAAGCACTAGCTATTGAGGCATAAAAAATAAATTTATATGCAGATTCATTCTTGAAGTTTATCAAAAAAATTGCAGCAGTAGCAGGGATGGTCACCAAAGTACTTAAAAAAAATCCAGACGTTACTGCTCTAACAAAGGGATTTGAGATTTGTCTAATATCTTCTAACATTGGTGGATTCCATTATTAATCTAGTTATACTTTTTTAATTTTGAGCTAATCTACTTAGAACTTACGCAAAACAACTTGAAAGCCTTATACATTCGTAGGGGCAATTCATGAATTGCCCCTACGAACAGCGATTAATGCGTTAGCCCTACTACTTGTTGATTTGTGGACAAGTTTTGTTCGTAAAGTCACATTTAGATATGTAGGAAGCCTGCCAGCTATAGGGAATAGATAACAAATCTCTAGCGCCAGTCATACTCTGTCCTAGAAACAATAATGTCGCAAAGATATTAAGTAAAATATGCACAGTTCGCCAGCGATTTTTACGATCTTGGTAAATATCCCGCACGATCGCAATTGAAAAAATCATTAATAGAGCTGCGGCTATCCCATAGTAATAATGCGATAAAAACCATTCATTATCGCGGCGAAAGACTTCTGGTTGTGCGCCCAAGATAATTAATCCCATTCCAGCTAAAGTTGCAAAAATACCGCGCCACAACTTGCTTGTAGCCCGATAAAGAAACACCATTGAAGCTGTAGAAGCGATAAACATGATCGCCACAAAGGCAACTCTTGATGGTTCTTTGGTTAAAATGTCGCGCTCGATCATTTTGGAAAAAATTGGGAAAGCCATACCCAAAAGGGCTACTCCAACCACCGATCCGCTTAGCCAATAACCGATCGCCAAATGCTCAGAACCAACGCTTGCAGGAATTTTGCTCTTCTCTCCATTTGCAGCTTGCAGACGGCGTTGACGAGTCAACCAAGAACGATTGATGACGATACCAATTAATGGGAATACAAATGCGATCGCGATCGCAGGATGTAGTAAAGCTAAAGTGTCTTTTAGTTCCATTGTACGAGTCAACTAAGTTTCAAACTCAAACTGCGATAATATAAGGGGCTTCATTATGCCATAAGCGAAATGAAATCCCTTATTGAGTGTAAATAAAATTATTTAACTTCACTTGGAGCGAATTGGACGATCAAACCCTTCTTAATGGCAACTACAACGTCATAGGTTGTGCAGAGTGAGATTGTGGTGTCATCTTTTTTGCTGTATAGGTTAACTACCATACCAGCGCCACCGACCTGTACGCCCAGGGGAGTAAGGTCTTCTTTATAAAATTTACGGAGCAAATCGCCGCTACCTGGTTTCCCTTTTAGTGGAGTGATTTGAGCGATTTTATCTTTGCTTGTTAGAGCTTGGGCAATCTTGACTTCTTGGGGTGCTGCTTGAGCTACACTTGGGTTAAAAGCTTGTACGGGAACGGTGGAAGCGGCAACCATAGTAGCGATCGCAGTTGTAGCAAATAAAGATGTGAGTTTCATGATGATGAGTTCTTTGAGTTGGGTGTGAGGCGATTAAATTTGGATGTCTGATCTCGACTTCTCTATCATGGGCGATCGCCATGAAACGACGCTGAAACCAACTTATGGGTTATCTAAATTTAGAATTAAATGTTATGAGGGTAAAACTCAGCGTTTGCTCAGTTAAGCCCAAATAGCCTTCGGTAAGCGTTCTAAAGCAATCCGAAATGAGTTGAGACGGGCTTCGACTTCGCTAAGCCTTCAGTCCGCGATGGCTGTGAGTTTTTTCCAATACTTGTTTCTCTACCAGGTAGAAGTTTTCTGCCTTATCATAGATTTTTAATTCATAGTAAAGAGCGCCCAAATTGCCCAAAGTATTGGCATAGTCAGGATGATCTCCCAATATTCTACCC
>JANODY010000044.1:0-31622 GCA_031412945.1 Cyanobacteria bacterium SOY_65_metabat_81 | reverse complement strand
ATCTTAACCACATTTAATTTGCATCCCTTGGCATCGGTCATCGTTGATAGTTGCGTGGCAATATCTATGAGAACTTGATAATTTGGATCATCGCGATCGCTTGGCTGCATACACATGACGGTGTGCGGGGCGATAAAGCGGGCGATCGTGTCAATATGTCCGTCTGTATGATCGTTGAGTAAACCATTTTCTATCCATAAAATCTTCTCTACGCCCAAGGCTGACTTTAAGCCAGATTCGATCGCTGATTGATCCATGTGAGGATTGCGGTTAGGATTGAGCAAACATTGTTTGGTGGTGAGGCAGGTTCCTTCACCATCGACTTCGATCGCGCCACCTTCTAATACCCAATCAAATTGAAATTTAGGAATGTCGAGGGTTTTAAGAATGCGATCGCTAACTAGATCGTCATGCTTTAGTAGATATTTGCCACCCCAACCATTCCATTTAAAGTTTAATGCACCTAGTTTTCCATCTAAATTTTTGACATAGATAGGAGTAATATCGCGCATCCAAATATCGCCAAATGAAATGAGATGGAAGCGAACTTGCAAATCTCCTAATAGTCGCTTGGCTTGTTCGGCGGTGTCTTCTAGGACTAATATTTCTAGGGGTTCAGATTGGGCGATCGCTCTAGCTAGGGCGACAAATTCAGCTTGTACGATTTCGAGTTGGTCTAACCACAGGTCGCGATGACTAGGAAATGCTAGCCAACAAGCGCTGTGAAGTTGCCATTCGGCGGGTTGCCTGTAGCCTTTGAGGGTGGGATAATCCATGAGATTTGCGGGATATGGCTATATATTCGATTTTTGGGTTAAATCGCAGTAAGCTTAGAAAATAGCACAAAAAAGATTATCCTAAAGAATAGTGAGCATTTTTGACTAACTTTTAGTTCTAGTTTGATAAAATTTACATAGTTCAGGATGAGAATAATCAGTATGGATACAGTTTACACAGAAATTCGTTTGCTTTTGACTCTTTGGGATATCGGCTCTGGGCAAGGGTTGGTGAAAAGAAGTGAGCTTTTACGTCGCACTTGCAAGGGTAAGGAGAAGGCAGATATTTGTCAAGAAATTTTACTAAAGTTGCGCGATGACGGAGCAATCACTTTGTCTGAAGATAAGGTGGTGAAGGCGGCTCTGACCGATGCGGGTTTACAAAAATTGGCAACTGGTTTGCTAAAGGATAATTTTGAATTTATCGGGCAGTTGGTTGGCAGTCGGTTGGCTAATGCTGGTTTGAAGTGGTTTCGTCAAAATCAAGGGCTAATTGTTGATGAGACTGTGGTAGATGAGACTGTGGTAACTGAGGCGATCGCTACAGCAGATGAGTCTGCGGTGGATGAAGACTAGGACTTTTATCGATTTGTAAGTTTAGCGATCGCATCCTAACCAATGCTACCCATATAGCAGGACAATGCCAAATGGTTATGGGCTTAGGCGATCGCTTTTTCAAAAATCACCGTAAAGCTTGTTCTTCAATCTCTTTGGCTTGCCGAAACAAGAGGGTTTCAGCGATCAAAGACTATTGATTTGGTTTTGCGTTAAAGCACTTTTATGCCCAAGAAGGGAGATAGCGTCTAGCATAGTTGTGTTAGCTCAATCTAGTAATTATTTCATTCCATTTTTGTTTGTGGTCAAAATTTATTTCTTGATCTTTTTCAATCAACGCAGAGTATTTATTGATAAATTCAGGTAAATAATTGATTAATCTTAAATAATATTTGATGGTTGGCAATACTCCATTTGACAAAGCATCGAAGTATATCAGAACCTGTTGCATTTCATCCTTGAATTGGCGACTTCTTTGCCGCTTTGTGGGGATATGTGAAATTGGAGGTTCTCAAACTTAATTCTAAGCTCAATCATTTCGCTCTCAAATCCAAACTCTACATCAAGGCTTTGCAACAGTCTTACTTGGAATGGCAGTCCCTGAAACCTTTTTAGACTTCTGCGTAACGTGAGTAACTTAATCTCATCACATTTGTTAAGTTAGCATATTTTCAAAACCTGTAAGGTGTCACGATCGCCACTTTGTCCACGATCAAACAGCGATCGCCCCTCTCAAAACCCAAGACACCACGATCGCCACTCCAACAAATCAAACAGCGATCGCCCACTCAAAACCTCAAAAATCACGATCGCTTCTCCCCCCAAAAAATCAAACCGCGATCGCCCTCCCAACACCTCAAAATCACGATCGCCCCTTCACCAAAATCAAACCGCGATCGCCCACTCAAAACCTCAAAAATCACGATCGCTTCTCCCCCCAAAAAATCAAACCGCGATCGCCCCATCAACACCTCAAAATCACGATCGCTTCTCCCAAAAAATCAAACTGCGATCGCCCCTCAACACCTCAACAGCACGATCGCCCCTCCAAAAAAAATCAAACAACGATCGCCTCATCAACACCCAAAATCACGATCGCCTCAAACCCAAAATCAAACTGCGATCGCCCCTCAACACCTCAACAGCACGATCTCCACTCCCAAAAAATCAAACAGCGATCGCCCCTTCAACACATCAACATCATGATAGCCTCTTGACAAAAAATCAAACAGTAGCAACTTTGCGTTATGTAAATGTCAGGTGTTTTGCATTAAATTGCTTATTAAATTATCTAATTTCAAGATTTCGACAGTGATTTGCTGTATTTTAGTCAACTCGTTAGCAGGATCAGGTAGCTGGGTTGCTCTATAAGATGTTGCAGATTTATGAGCAATAAGACCTCGCTGCTCTCCAAAAGTATTCATAGTAGCTAACATTACAGAATCTAAATCATCACTGTCTATACCTATTGGCAACAATAATGCCAATAGATTAGCTTCTTTAAGTCCATGATTTTGATCAATAACTCTATAAAAAGCATTAAGAGCAAATTCTATTTTTTTATCAATTTTTATTTTATTAGGAGAAATTATCGTAGTTCCTTGCGTAGGAGTAAGAGTATCAGGCGGCAGCTCCATTTTTTGACCAGAAAATGCAAGAAGAGTGATTAATGTACGACTGGCAAGACGCTCTGAGACCCATTTGTTCTTTGAGTGAAGGGCTATTTCCCAAACTCTATCTTCAAAATACGCTTCAATTTCGGAATGAGTAAGCACTATATATGCGATAGTCAGTGCTATATCTCTTTCAGAATATGAACTAATAGGACTGATTTCTGGTAGAAACTGTTCTTTTAGCCTAAGTAGCTCTGTTTCTAAATTAATAAATCTCTCGGATTTCTGCATATAAAATAATCAGTTAATGTAACCCATTAAAAAATATATGATTTTCGGATAGTTCAGGAACATTAAAATCTATACCCAACACTTCTCTAAGGGATTTACCCCACAAAGATAGGCGAGTGTAAGTTTCTCCTATATTTTTTGTGTTACCCTCAACAGACTCTCTAAATCCATTTCCAGAAGCTGAGCATAATTCTTTAAACGCAGTCTCTATTGATTCTCGTTTGTTTTTTGCCGCATCCCTAATAATAGGGTCAGAAAAGTAAAAAACCATGGCATCTAAAATTGCTCTGTTAAACTGACTGCGATAGGCTAGTGAGTTATTCAGCCAAATTCGAGAAAAATTCTTTTCTCCAAATATTTCAATAGTTGCTTCTACAGCAAATTCAAACTGGTTTGCTGCTTCTTTAATACCATCCGCTTTATCTCCCCAGTCTTGATTAAGCTTTCTACAAGTCATATCCAAAAATGCTTTTAATGCACCACGATATTCAGACAAGAAATAATGAAATCCCATATATCTCATGAGCAATTCATTGTCTCTCATCCTAAAGTCAGGTAGCTTAGATTTGAAAATCCGTCTTAAAGATCGGCTATTTACCGACTGATCGTCTAAAAAGTTGACAAAATCACCTGGGTGAAGTGCTTGCCTAAGTTCTTGTGGTGTCAAAGGAGTGTTTTCGACATTAAGACGCAAAAAGATTTTATAAAGAAAAGTCAAAGTACGCCAATTTCGGATCAAAGTATTGCGAATAGTTTGATTGTCTAGAGGTGTTTTTATAGCAGCATAATCAGGATTGTTTTCTATATCTTTGTATGAAATACCATTTAGATCTTTCCTAAACTCTAAACCTCTCAAAGAGAATTTATTGTTTTCACTATCACTTTTACCATAGAATTGAAGAATGGTTAGCAAACGCTGTTTACCATCAAGGACAATAAATTTCCCTCGTTCTGTCAGATTAGAAGCTAAAACAATATGTGGTATGGGAAATCCAAGAATAATTGATTCAATAAATCTACTTTTTCTTTCTATAGTCCACGCATCTCGTCTTTGAAATCTTGGATCTAGTTGAATATTTCCTCGTACAAGTTGATCTAATAAAGTTGCTGTTGTCCAATCAGTTCCAGTCACAACGATATCTGAAATCTCTTCCAATAGTTCTTGAGAGTTTTTAGAATCAGTATCTGAGTCTTCTTTCTCTTCAAAAAATTTTATCTCATCATCTTCTTCAAAAAGTTTTAGAGTGGACACAGCAGTTTTTACCATATAAAAATTGGTTGATTTTGTATTTTATAGAATCGCCAACTGACTAAATTATAGAACAAAAATAACAAGATATGATCTATACACTTTCAACAGGCAAAGGTTTTCCTATTTATTCGACGATTTCAGAGTGGACATTGGTGATTTTATCTATATTTTAGGCGAAACCCGATCGCTATTTTCTGGATAAAACCGATACGAATCGGGTTAACTAAGCCATGTATCATCTAAGCTGTAATAGATCCGCAAAAAATCCGCCCAATCGCTATGAGCAATCAAACCTCAAAAATCACCTATACCTTTACCGATGAAGCTCCAGCCCTAGCCACCTACTCCCTACTGCCCATCGTCCAAGCTTTTACGAGAGCCGCCGACATTGAGGTTGAACTCAAAGATATTTCTCTTGCTGGGCGGATTATTGCGAATTTTTCTGAATATTTAATCGAATCACAGCGTCAACCCGATGCCCTCACCGAACTGGGCGCTTTGGCACAAACCCCTGATGCTTATATCGTCAAGCTCCCGAATATTAGCGCCTCCCTGCCCCAGTTAACGGCGGCGATCGCTGAGTTACAAGCCAAAGGTTACAACATCCCCAACTATCCTGCCGAGCCGCAAACTGAGGAAGAGAAAGCGATTAAGGCTAAATACTCCAAGGTGTTGGGCAGTGCGGTTAATCCTGTGTTGCGTGAAGGCAATAGCGATCGCCGTGTCGCCGCCGCCGTCAAAGAATTTGCTCAAAAGCATCCCCATTCCATTGGCGCATGGTCAAAGGATTCTAAAACCCATGTGGCGCACATGACTGAGGGTGATTTTTACGGTAGTGAGCGATCGGTGGTAATTCCCAAGGCAGGTGTAGTCAAGATTGAATTAACCACAGCCGATGGTTCCACTCAAGTTCTCAAAGAGAAAACCCCTGTATTGGAAGGCGAAGTCATTGATGCTTCGGTGATGAGTGTCAAGGCTTTGCGGAAGTTTTATGCTCAGGAAATCGCTAAGGCGAAGGAAGAAGATATTTTGCTATCTCTCCATGTCAAGGCAACGATGATGAAGATCTCTGACCCGATTCTCTTTGGTCATGCAGTGACGGTCTATTATCAAGATGTATTTGAGAAGTATGCTGACACCTTCAAGGAATTGGGAATTAACCCGAATAATGGATTGGGCGATGTTTATGCCAAGATTGAATCTTTACCTACTGAACAGAAAGAGGCGATCGCCGCAGATTTGCAAGCAGTTTATGAAAAGCAGCCGCGTCTAGCGATGGTCAACTCCGATAAGGGAATTACCAATCTCCACGTTCCTAGCGATGTGATTATTGACGCATCAATGGCGGCGACCATCCGTACTTCTGGCAAGATGTGGGGCGCAGATGGCAAGGCTTACGACACTAAGGCAATGATTCCCGATCGCTCCTATGCCACGATTTATCAAGCCTGTATTGAATTTTGTCAGGAAAACGGAGCCTTTGATGTCACCACAGTGGGCAATGTCGCCAACGTGGGCTTGATGGCTCAGAAAGCGGAAGAATATGGTTCCCATGATAAGACTTTTGAAATCCCTGCGGATGGCGTGGTGCAAGTTAGCGATGATACAGGGGCTGTCCTGATCGAGCATAATGTCGCTAAGGGTGACATCTGGCGGATGTGTCAAACTAAGGATTTACCGATCCAAGATTGGGTCAAACTTGCTGTCAGTCGGGCTAGAGCCACAGGTAATCCGACGATTTTTTGGCTAGATGAACATCGCGCCCATGATGCGAATCTTATTACTAAGGTCAAAGCCTATTTGCAAGACCATGACACCACAGGGCTAGATATTCAGATCATGTCGCCTGTGGCAGCGATGAAATTTACCTGCGAACAAATTAAAGTCGGTAAAAATGTGATTTCTGTAACTGGTAACGTGTTGCGGGACTATCTCACGGATCTATTCCCAATCCTCGAACTCGGTACTAGTGCCAAAATGCTCTCGATTGTGCCATTGTTAGCGGGTGGTGGTCTGTTTGAAACGGGTGCGGGTGGTTCTGCTCCCAAGCACGTTCAGCAGTTTCTGGAAGAAGGGCATTTGCGTTGGGACTCGCTTGGAGAATTTTTAGCGATCGCCGTTACCCTCGAAGACCTCGGACGCAAAACCAACAATGAGAACGCGAAGATTTTGGCGATCGCCCTAGACCAAGCCAACAGTCTCTATCTCAATAACGATAAATCACCTTCTCGCAAGATCGGCGGTATTGATAATCGCGGCAGTCATTTCTATATCGCGCTTTACTGGGCAGAAGCTCTAGCGGAACAGAATCAGAATTTGGAACTAAAGTCAAAATTTGCTGATTTGGCGCAGATCTTGAAAGAGAGAGAAAGTCAAATTCTTTTAGAATTAAGCGCTGTTCAAGGTCAATCTGTCGATATCGGTGGCTATTATTTCCCTGATCCTGATAAAGCTAGCGAAGCGATGCGTCCTAGCCAAACTCTCAATGCGGCGATTAGTTCGCTCAACTAGCCTCAAAAAACTTCTAGCGATCGCCCATGATTAACGTGTTGCGATCGCCTGTTGCTCCATCGACATTCTCGCATGGCTGGTGTGAGGGTGTTTCGATATCAGTTAAGCTTTAGAAATAGCGTCTTCATGGGTTATGGCGATTAGCTTTTAGCTTTTTGAGTGAGTTGCGTCAAGCTACTGAAAAACTTGCGGAATTCTGGACATTTTTGTTGGGCGATCGCTGAGTCAAGTTGCCTGATAAAACGGGCGGTATGCAGTTGTTTGGAATATCTCATCCCTTCTTTTTGTACTGAGGCATCGATAATTGCGTTGGAAAGTTTTTGATGATAGCTCTGGGGAAATGCGGCATCTAGTCCAAAATTTTCAGGATTGCTAAAGGATAGTTGGCGATCGGTTACGAGCCAGTGCTGCATTGCCTTACATTTGTCGCGAAAGTCGGGATCTCTTGCTAAGGTTTGCTCCCAATCGGCTATCACCCAAGACTCTAATTCTGGTTTGGCGAATCCGACAACGTGATTGACTGGCTGAATGTTGGGGTTATTTTTCCATACTTGATTTAGGAGATCTACAAATTCTTGAGATTTCTGTAGACAGAACTCGTTTGGATCGTTAGTGCCTTGGGGTGGATAGTCGAGATCGTCAAAAATCAAAATGAGATCGCACATCGGATCGTTTAATCTGAATTTATGATTTAATCTCTCTTCAATTTCCTTGAGCAATGATTTGCCTGTCAAGCCTTGAGATGCTCGATCTGTCTTGGGTTTTGCGCCTAATTTGTTGGGTTTTATGCCTTCCTTATTACTAACTGGTGTCAATCTTTGGAAGTCACAATTGGGAAATTCTCGGCGTAAGTAGGGAAGTAGCCCTGATATTTCCGATTGTCCACCTCCTGCAAATACCCATACGATCACAGCGCCCAACCTCCGATTTCAGGTTCACCCACTCGATACAGATCGCCAAGTTCCCAACCTTCATCTAGGCGATCTTGGAGGCGTTCTCTGGATAGGGTTTTGACATGGAATAGGGTTTGCTCTGGATTGGAGGCTTCAAAGACATGGACATTTTCGAGGCGGTCTGTAAATTTATCTAATAGGTCGGGGCTATGGGTAGTAATAATCACCTGTGTTCTAGCGGCGGCGTTTTTAATCCATTCAGCGAGGTAGCTCAACCATTGAACATGCAAGCCGACTTCTGGCTCGTCAATGACGATGAGGGAGGGTAAGTTAGGGGAGTTGAGGATGATTGCCCAACATAGCATTCTGACTGTGCCATCGGACATTTCATCAAGGTATAGGGGACGTTTGGTATTTTGTAAGTGCCATTCAATGCTAATTCTGGTTCTACCTGTTCTAATGGGGCGAATGCGTTTTGTTTGTGGCACGATGTCGCGCATGATGACGTTGAGTTGGTCTTCAAAGTCGATGCTTTCTTGGATGAGGTTGTCTAGGACTAGGGCGAGGTTTTCACAGTCAGGATTGAGATATTTCTCTGGAGATCCGATTTCTGGTTCTGCATTACGAATCATTTTTAGATTCATATTATTAGAACTATAAAACCTCCAGTCAGACAATAGATTAATAACTTGACGGCGAATATTATATAGTGTGATGGTTTCTGGAAGATCTTCTATTAATTCTAATAGTTTTGGAATAGCAGACAAACCAATTTCTTCTCCATTAATTCCAGTTATTTTTGTATAGTTAGATTGAAGTTCATCTTCAGTATCAAAGATAGCTCCTTGTTCACTTGATTCATAAGGAAACTTATAATAGTAGAAAGGTTGGAATTGACTCTTGCTAAAATCCAACAAATGTTCCTCAACAATTTGTGGAAATTTTTTCTCTGAGCATAAAATTGAAAGCGATAGAACAAACTTATTCTTTTCTATAGTGTCTTTGATATTGTCAAAAAAGCTATAGATTATATTTTCTGCAAAAAAAGCAAATGTTAGATTTACTTTTTCAGGTAGAGGGACTGTAGCATTCAGCAACCTAGAATCACCCAAGTCTGAAATAGCTTTTATAAAATTTGACACACTATTTATCTCTGATGAAGAATCACCTGAAATGCCGTATTTTAAAAATTTTAATAAGGAAATAAAGTTGCTTTTGCCAGAACCATTTGAACCTATAAATATATTTAAACCGTCACTTAGTTTTAATGATGTATCTAAGTTAAGGTTTTTATATCTTTGGGCGCTAACTTCACTAATATGTTTTATTTTCATGACTTGTTGATCATAAACTTGCTTATAAATAACTTGACTAAAAACTAAAGTACCAGCGTATATATTGCTTCACCAGCTTTTTGAAGAAAATCAGTTACAGACTGGGAATCACTTTTAGTAATTGAATACTTTTGATTCGTCGAAGGATTAATATCAGCCTCATGAACAATTCTATTTCTTTGATCAACAATCAGCTTTAGCTCAGTTTTTACCGTCTCAGTATCCATCGCCATATTACTCGCAATTTTTTGCCATTTTTGCGGTTCACTCCATATATAGCTCAATCCTTTTGCCACATTATCAGGAGTTTGATAAGAAACAGTTTTCAGTTTCCTAACAATTGCTTGTTCAAATACTAACTCTTTTGGGAGGAATGTTGCAGATGTCAACTCACTATATGTGGATATTGTTATGGTTTCTGCAAGATATTGAGGTGTTGTCGGTCGGTTTCCCATAAATATCTCAACCATTCCTATGCGAATAAGATCGTGCATCAATTTATCAAAAGCGCTCACAGAGTAGACAATTTGCGCTCGCAACAAATCATCAAAGGACAAAGGAGTAACTAGAGAACTCTCTAAATACTCATACACTGGGGTAAGAGATTTTGATTCTTCTATATTTTTTCTAAACAGACTTAACGCATTATGCATAGTGTAATAATTTAATCAATTCTTCGCCAAGGTGTCTAAATCTTTCTGAGAAACCATCTCTTGTTTCGCTCATTGTTGTAAGAACTTTCCCAGTTTCATTTATTTCTGCATTTGTTAATTCAAAAATAGGCACTCCAGCAACACGAGATTTTGGCAACAATCCTTGAAAATCAGGGATCTCATCCAGACAATAGCGATTACTTATCAAGTCTGATGAATATTGACCCTCTTTTAGTGCCATTCCAGATCTAGATATTGCAGCAAAAAATTCTCCACTTACCTTGTTTTTAATCTCACTAATGTTATCTCTGTATGGTGTAGCAGCAACTCCATTGCGAATGTTGAAACGTTGAATTAAAGTACCTAAAAACTTTGGCACGCCTTCTAGAAGAGGGTATGCAGAATCAGAAAAATTTTGAATAGAATTTCTTTTCCATTCAACCCATCTTGGTAGGATATCCTTTAAAGTATCTATTGCCATCACGGAAAATGGATCGGGGTTGGTTGGTACTACAAATCCGTGTGAAGACAAAAATAAATTTTGGTTAATTGCGCTTAGCCCTGGATTTAAGTCAATTAATGTGTAGTCAATATTGTATTTTTCTTCAGTAAGCCTCATTAATTGAGCAAATGCTCCAGGCAAATTTTGCAGCGTCGGCATAGCATTGATTGATGCAAATGACAATGCTGTATCATAAGCTGATAGGTTAGCGTGACCTGCTAGCAAATACAGAGAAGTAGCTCTGGATGGAGAAAAACAATTCACTGCTTGAATGGGAGATGGTTTTCCATCAAATGCAACTGAAACACCGTCTTTAATGTTGTGGTGTTTAGTTTCTTGGTCGATATAATACTTCTCAAAGTCATCACCCAGAATCAAGTTTGATAAATTACATTGAGGGTCAGCATCTACAACTAACACCCTGTAATTTTTTGATAACATCCATCCAATATTGTATACAGAGGTTGTTTTACTTACCCCACCTTTATGATTAAAAAGTACTATTCGCTTTGACATATCTACCTATTTTAGTCGGATTCGATTTTTAATTTTTGATTGCAGTTGACAAAGTTTGACTCAAAAACACCATGATAATTATAGAGTATTTCTATACTCAAACCACAGTTAATCTTCAAACTACTGCCAAAGTACTCATAACAAATATCCTGAGCTAGTTAATCCGATAATACCACTTTGATTTTCTATGCGATCGCCTACAATAGCGCTATTAGATATTTGCAAGAGACTTGAGAATTTGGAGAACGGGATAAAGCTCATTTTGCGATCGCTTAAACAAAGAGAAATCATCAGATTCGCTCAGCCAGCATATATCGTTGGCTGAGCGAAGTCGAAGCCTCTCACAACTTATTTCGGATTGCTATATAAGGTTTGAGCAAGATCGATTTCGTTGTAGCGATGGACAATATTCCACCAACCCAAAGAATATTGTAAAAAGCTTTTTTTTGTTACTGGAGTGTCACTAATGCCCAGCCTCACAAAAAGGCTTTCCCAAAAACTTCCTTCTGCATTGTTGTAATAGGCGTATTCCGATAATACGAAGGTAATGATTTTTACCCAGTTACGACTTTTGCGATCGCCCCATCTATTATTTAATCTGTTAATTGTCACTGCTCCAAGATTCACCAAGTTGCTAGCCAACGCGTCCAAAAGTGAATCCATTGAGGTTTCTCAAAAATTGTTATTCCCCAGAAATCTCGATCCTTCAGGCTTTTGGCGATCGCGCAAAGTTTGCATAATTTGTAGACGTAGCCTGTGTGTTCTGGACTATTAAAATCCATTTTGTTGCTTCCCAAATTTATATCTGTAAATTATCCTAATTGCAATATGAGCATTTGATATGTTTTTCGGAATAAAGTACAGGGATATTTTGATTGGCATAGCTTTACTACCTTTAGTTTCGTTGCATCAGCAATCAAGGCAAAGGCGCTTGTCATGGTGAGATTATAATTTTTTGGCTAGATGAACATCGCGCCCATGATGCGAATCTGATTACCAAGGTTAAGACATAATTGCTGGCGGGTGGTGGACTGTTTGAGACGTTGGCGATCGCATTAGGCGATCGCTCATTTTTTTAGCAATTGTTTCACCATATAGAACCTACTCCCTTCCTAGTGAAAAATTAGGCGTTGCGGCGCGAAGCGCCGCAACGCTAAATCTTGGTTTTTAATGCCTAATTTAATAGCGGGAAGGGAGTAGCCCTTAGGATATAGCATTTAAAAATAAGCCCCTCTGTCCCCAAAGCATCCATAGACCACCGATCGCCATAAAGCCAAGTACAAGTTGACGAAATTGGTTATGACTTATACGACTGAGAATATACCTGCCGACCAGATTGGCGGGGATGGCAGCTAGCCCGATCGCCAAACCTGCAATCAATTGCTCTTTCGAGATGGCGGCTAATGCCCCATAGGTGATGATTTTGACTAAATGGATAATCGTCATGTGGCTTGCCTTAGTAGCAAGCATTTTCTCTTTGACTAAGCCGTAACGGAGATAAAAAGGATTTAAGACAGGGCCGGTTGTGCCGACTAATCCAGATACATAGGCTTTGAAAAACCCCGCAGGCATGATATGCCAAGCCTTAAGTTGAAATTTAGGTTTTACCCGTTCAGGAATTAATGCTGACTGCTCTAGATCGCTCAATTCACCTAACTGGTTAATTTCGATGAGTTCTTCTATCTCTTCCAACTTTTTAGAATTATCGACCAGTGTTATCTGTTTTGGCTTGTCTTCTGCAAGAACTTTTTCGGGGCTTTTCTCTAGTTCAAATAAAACTGCACTGACAATTAAGAAGATCGCAATCACTATTTGTAGCCAATCGAGATGGATTTGTGTAAAGGTGTATGCACCCAAAATTGCGCCTACGATCGCTCCAGGTGCATACCAAGCCGTTAGCTCCCAATCAATCTCTCGCCAAAATAGTAAAACTCGATGAGCATTGCCAAAAAACATCCCGATGGTAATTACAGGTGGAACCGCCGAAGCTCCCATAAGTAAGTTCACTAAGGGAATTAAAATAAAAGGACTACCGCCACCCGCTAAAGTGCTAACGATCCAAGCAAAGAAGCTAACCACGGTGAGATATACAATTGGCAAGATTTCTGACATTGATCGATAATCCATATTTTTAGATTAGCTTTAGATTAGCTATGGCATAAAAGACTGCATATCTTAATCAATCTCTAGATTATTACAACACATGCCCCCATCAAATCGGATCTATTTAAGTGAAATTGATCAAAATTTTTTATCGCAGTTTTTATCACAATTAAAGGCGATCGATTGTGCTTGTCTAGGTGATTTTTGGAGCTTAGAAGCCTATCAGTATGAAATTGAGAATCCGAATAGTTGTGTGTTAGGTTTAACCACTGAAAATCATGAATTATTAGGTTTTGGCTGTTTATGGACAATTCTCGAAGAAGCGCACATTACGGTATTAGCAGTGCGCCCCGAATATCAAGGTCAAGGATTGGGAAAATCAATTGTCTGGGGCTTGCTCAAAAAAGCCCGCGATCGCCAGTTAGAATGGGCAACTCTGGAGGTTCGGGCTTCAAATCAGGTGGCGATCGCCCTATACGAAAGTTTTGGATTTGAAGAAATCGGTCGCAGACCTAAATATTATGAAGTGACGGGTGAAGATGCACTCATGTTATGGCGCAAAGACTTACACAAACCAGAGTTTGCGGCATTGCTAAATCAATGGCATGATTCAATCTCAGCAAATTTATTAGCCAAGGGCTGGAATTTGTAGGATAGCGATCGCCCTGACTTTGCGATAGAATTTATTTTAAGTTCACGAACAATTAAGTCGATTTAGGGTTTTATCAGGTCTAAAAACGATGACAATATCCAACTGGTTAAAGCGATCGACAACCCAGACTGTAACGCAGACTGTCACTTTGGCGATCGCCAGCTTTGCTTTTTGGAATATGGCGATCGCATCTGTGAAAGCCCAAGCAAGTCCCATTATTGTTTATATGGCAGGAAATAATCCTGTAACGCTAGGCGTGGCAAGACAAGTAGTTACTAATCCTGTGGTTGCTTTAGTAAATGGTCGAACTTCAATTGTTGCGGGTGCGTTCGATGCCCAGACCGCAGATTTTGTAACGCGCGAGCTACAACGGCGAGGCTTAGCCGCACAACAAACTTATCAGTCTTATCAACAAATTAATCAGCCCACTAGCACTTCCCCTTATGTGACATTGCCGAGTTATCTTCCCTCAACTACTAGCGAAAATTCAGCACAATATCGCTACATCACGGCGATTCCGATGAGTACTGGGGGGATAGGGGCTTTAGAACAGGTACGGCGGTTGATTCCTAACGCATTTATCGCCAAATCATCTCGTGGGAACTATATCTATGCTGGCGGATATGCCAACCGTGATGCCGCCGAATCCTTAAAACATTTCTTGCGATCGCAAGGACTAGATGCGCGTGTACTCTATTTTTAAAAGAACTGGACTATTTATTGGACTAATTTTATGGACGCAACATTAAGACAAGGTAGCAAAAGTAGTGCGGTAGCTGAGTTGCAGCAACTCCTCCAAAGCAAAGGATTTTATACTGGCAAAATTGATGGCGATTTTGGAATCGGGACGACCAACGCTGTCCTCAAATTCCAGAAAGTGCAAGGATTAACCACTGATGGCATTGTTGGTGCTTCTAGCTGGAAGGCGCTTCGGGCAGCTAGCCAACCGCCAACATTACCAACATTATTGCCTGACGCTCAAGGTGCGCCTGTGGCTCAAGCTCAACAACTTCTCAAAGCCAAGGGCTATTACGATGGGATTGTTGATGGAGTTTTTGGGATAAAAACTAGAGATGCGATCGTCGCTTTTCAAAGAGCGAATGGCTTGACCATTGATGGCAAGGTGGGCGAAAAAACATGGCAAAAGTTACAAGCACCCGCGATCGCTCAGACTCCCACAATTACAGTCGAGATTGTCCGTCCGCCAATCACGACTCCGCCAAATTTGGCATCTCCTCAGACCACAGCAGCCACAACTCCCCCCTCACTTTTTGGGCCTGCCACCACCACCAACCGACCTGTCGCAACCAGCAATCCAGTTCCACCATCCAGTCCAATCAGCTTGGTTGATGCAGCTAACAGCTACAGTCGAGCTAGGTTGCCTAATCAAACAGCCGCGCTAAATAGCTTACAGTCAAATATTTCGGGCGAAATATTGCAGCAATTCTTCCAACGTTGGCAAGTCGCCTCTGGACAAGCAACTTTTGCCACATCGCTACAAGAGGCTCTTGGTGGCTACAACAGCGCTCAAATGCTAAATCAAAATCTTGCATTGCAATGGCTACAAATTCAATTACTGTCACCAACGATCGCCCAATTTCGACAAGACTGGTCAAATCTCAATGCAGGTGTGAACACAACATTTACCCCATCTCAGCCAAGTTCAAATCCAATAAACACCCTGCAACTCATCAATTTGACCGATGCTGTCAAAGTTTACGATCGCGCTAAATTTCCAAATCAAGTAATGGCTCTAGAAAATTTGCAAGCCGCCTTACCCGAAAAAACTATGCAACAGTTTTTTGAACGTTGGTCACTTGCTTCTGAGCAGAGCGTGCTTCCAATTTCGTTAGTAGATGTTTTTGGTGATTACGACAGCCCCAAATTTCCTAGTCAAGTGACAGCCTTGCAATGGTTAGAAAAAGAGCTAACCACAGCTAACTTAGAGCAGTTTTCGAGAGACTGGCTAGCCCAAATCGACCTAAAGTTAATTTAAAGTCAGTTTGATAACCTCTTGCGCGGCGCAAAAGCGAAAAAGGCTGCTCTTAAACTTGCACCGCACCTTGGCGGCGGATTAGCCAACCATCCACAGTCCATTCCACAACGGTTGATGGCAATCCACTACCCGATAATTCTGCAATATCCAGTCCATCATCTAAAGTTAGTACATTTGGAAAAATTTTATTAATCTCTGCCATTTTGCGTAATGGGGGCTGATTACTTCGATTGGCGCTAGTCGTCAACATCGCGCCTGTTTGCTGCAAAACCGCGATCGCCATTTTATGATCAGGAATCCTCACACCTAGAGTCGTAAAACCTTCATTTAAATTAGCGCCGCGATCGCTGACAGGCAAAACTAAAGTAATCGCTCCTGCAAAGTGTTTTTGAGCCATGTGCGCCCAAATTGCGAAAGCAGTATTACCTACATCTAAAAATGGCAGGAACTCCTGCCAACTAGCCGCCATCAAAATCAATGGCTTATCAGGCGATCGCTGCTTAAGTGTAAAAATATCATCTCTGCGATCGGGACGTACTGACAAAGCGGGCACAGTATCAGTCGGGAAAACAACCAATTTCCCTGATCTCGCACCTACAACTAAAGCTGCTAAAGAAACTAAAGTCACAAATCTTCTATCCACTAGGCGCAATTAAATATAAAACCAGAACCGAAACCTCTAGCGAACGCGCAGCGTCCGCCACAAGTTTTAGGATTTTATATTTAATTAAGCCCACTTACTTACCCACTTTTTAGGCAGTAGCATAAAATTAAAAGAAATTAGGGGCGGTGCAAAGCGCCGCCCCTAATTTTTCTGTGGCTAGATTTGCGAAATCAAACGTAAATCAACTTCTTTATTTTCGAGTTCAGTCACAACAGCCACAATCCCAGGTCCAAAAAATCGTGTTAATTTTTCCTGTTTCTGTTGCCAAAAGTCAAAATCCATCAAAGGCGATCGGAAGCGTAAAACCAAACTATAAGCGCCCTTAGTCTCCTCAGCTTCAGAAATCTCTTCATATATGCCAACTAATAGAGGGCGCTCTTCATCGGTAGGACTCATACCTAATTTTTCTAAGATCTCATCTAAATGCGCCTTAACACCATAGCGATAGCGAGTAACATCTTTTCGTAATTGCTTTTGCGTAGGAGTTTCTTGAACCTTGCGTAAAGCCAAAATATCCCCTGATTCGGCGATAATCGTAGGTACTGGGGTTACTTCCGAAGATTTAAACGCAAATGCGCCCAACAGGACAGGAAAGCCATAGAAAAAACCGATCAAATTCAAAGTGGAATTGCCTTGAGAGTAAGCCCAAAAGCCAACCAAAAACAGAATTCCGCCTACATACAAACCAACTGAAGCAAGAGATATTTTTTTAGGCATAATTAAAAAAAAATTAATAATACTTAATAAATGTATCTTTTAGAGCGCTCTATTTTTCAACTAAATACAGCGATCGCCCTACTTTTAAGCGATCGCTCAAAGGTAGACAAAAAAATTTGTAAAAAATTCTTTTACAACTAGAGTTAGCATCGTTAAGCTATAAATATATAACTTGGAACTACACAAGCCTAACGAAACTGAAGAAATATGAATAAACTCGTTATAGAATATTTTCATATTTCTAAGTAAAGCAGACCACCATTTTTATGTTTGGCAAGCTACAATCGTCTAGGTGTAATTCCCCGCAGACTAAAGTTTTTAGAGATTACGGATCTGAGGAATCTGGCATGAGCAAAGCAGCCATCGACCTACCTATTGCAATCAAGTTACCAGTCGGCAAACTTGACAAACCCAACGAAGAAATTGAAGAAGACCTTGACGACTTAGACGATGATCTCGACAAGGACGACTCAGTTGATGACTCAGACGAGGATTCCGATGACGACCCCGACAAAACTGGCAAAGCAAAGGGGGCTAAAAAGAGAGCCAGCCAGACCAAGAAAAAGCATTTTACTGAAGACTCAATTCGTCTCTACCTACAAGAAATTGGGCGAATTCGCCTACTTAGGGCTGATGAAGAAATTGAACTAGCCCGAAAGATTGCCGATCTTCTAGAGCTAGAACTAAAGCGCGAAGAAATAGCCACTGAAGTTGACTGTCATCCTGATGATGTCAAAGAATCAGAGTGGGCGGTCAAAATGGATATGCCACTCGGAGAGTTTCGCAAACGACTTCACTCTGGTCGCCGCGCCAAAGACAAAATGGTGCAATCCAACCTGCGACTAGTGGTATCGATCGCCAAAAAATATATGAATCGTGGGCTATCATTCCAAGATTTAATCCAAGAAGGCAGTCTAGGCTTGATCCGCGCCGCCGAGAAATTTGATCATGAAAAAGGTTATAAGTTCTCAACCTATGCGACATGGTGGATTCGTCAGGCGATCACAAGGGCGATCGCCGATCAATCGCGGACAATTCGCCTCCCCGTTCACCTTTACGAAACCATTTCTCGAATTAAGAAAACTACTAAGTTGCTTTCTCAAGAAATGGGGCGCAAGCCAACTGAAGAAGAAATCGCCACGCGCATGGAGATGACGATCGAAAAGCTACGGTTTATTGCCAAGTCAGCCCAGTTGCCCATCTCGCTAGAAACTCCGATCGGTAAAGAAGAAGACTCTCGCCTCGGCGACTTTATTGAGTCCGAAGGTGAGACTCCGGATGATCAAGTTGCTAAAAGCCTTTTGCGTGAAGACCTAGAAAGCGTTTTGGGAACTCTCAGTCCTAGGGAGCGCGATGTCTTGCGTTTACGCTATGGTTTAGACGATGGACGCATGAAAACTCTCGAAGAAATCGGTCAAATCTTCAACGTCACCCGCGAGCGTATCCGCCAAATCGAAGCTAAAGCCCTCCGGAAGTTGCGCCACCCTAATCGTAATAGCGTTTTAAAAGAGTACATTCGCTAATTTGTTGAGTGTTTGCTATGACTCAATCCTTATCCAAGCCTTCTATCACTTCCCTATATGATCGCGATCTTCATCTTTGGTTAGAAGAGGCGATCGCGCAATTAAAAGTTGGGGATTTTCACAACTTTGATGTCGAAAGTTTAGTCGAGGAATTAGAGGGCTTGGCGGGTAGAGATAGACGGGATTAGAGCATTTATTAAAGCGGTTATATGTGAATATGCCGCAAGAGTTTAATGGCTGCCAGCGCATAATTTGGGAGCAACGTACTCAAATAGAGATTTTATTTGAGCAGTCACCTAGCTTAAAAACATTTTGGGAAGAGTACTTTGAAAGTGCGTGGGGTTATGCTTTCAAGAAAGTTACTAAAGCATATAACAATTGTATTTCCCTATACATGGCAATTTAGTCGAGATATGGACTCACTGCTAAGTATTGATTTCTGGGAGATTCGATAAAATGTAAAAAGTGAAAATTGTCCCTGAGAGGTAACTTTAAAGTTTGGTTAAAGATTTGATAAAAAGGTGTGAAATCCGTACACCCAGAATGCTGCTAAGGCTGTGCTAGTATTTACTCTAACCAGAACGCAGCAAAGTATGGGGTAATGCCATGTTTGAACGCTTTACAGAAAAAGCAATTAAAGTCATCATGCTGGCTCAAGAGGAAGCTCGCCGCCTCGGTCATAACTTTGTCGGCACAGAGCAAATCTTATTGGGTCTGATCGGAGAAGGAACTGGCGTTGCCGCCAAAGTACTGAAGTCGATGGGTGTAAACCTCAAAGATGCACGGATTGAGGTTGAAAAAATCATCGGACGCGGCTCTGGTTTTGTCGCGGTAGAAATCCCTTTCACGCCTCGCGCCAAGAGAGTCCTAGAGTTATCTTTAGAAGAAGCTCGCCAGTTGGGTCATAACTATATCGGTACTGAGCATTTATTGCTAGGACTAATTCGTGAAGGCGAAGGAGTTGCCGCTAGAGTTTTAGAAAATCTCGGCGTAGATTTGTCCAAAGTCCGCACCCAAGTGATTCGGATGTTGGGCGAGACTGCTGAAGTTACCGCAGGTGGCGGTGGCGGACGCACTAAAACGCCTACCCTTGACGAATTCGGCTCTAATTTAACGCAACTTGCCCAAGATGGCAAACTTGATCCTGTTGTGGGTCGAGAAAAAGAAATTGAACGAGTAATTCAAATCCTCGGTCGCCGTACCAAAAACAATCCTGTTTTGATTGGTGAACCAGGTGTCGGTAAAACCGCGATCGCGGAAGGTTTAGCGCAACGCATTATTAATAGTGATATTCCCGACATTCTTCAAGAAAAGCGGGTTGTTACCTTAGATATTGGCTTGCTAGTTGCGGGTACGAAATATCGTGGTGAATTTGAGGAGCGCCTCAAGAAGATCATGGAAGAAATCCGCACGGCGGGTAACGTGATCTTGGTAATTGATGAAGTCCACACCTTGATCGGTGCGGGTGCTGCTGAAGGGGCGATCGATGCCGCGAATATTCTTAAGCCAGCTTTGGCTCGTGGCGAATTGCAATGTATTGGTGCAACTACCCTTGATGAATATCGCAAGCATATCGAGCGTGATGCCGCCCTCGAACGTCGCTTCCAACCAGTCATGGTCGGTGAGCCAAGCGTTGAAGAAACCATCGAAATTTTGATTGGTCTACGTCAGCGCTACGAAGAACACCACAAACTCAAGATCGATGACGCAGCCTTGGTTGCCGCCGCTAAATTAGCCGATCGCTACATCAGCGATCGCTTCTTGCCTGACAAGGCGATCGATTTGATGGATGAAGCAGGATCGCGGGTGCGCTTGATCAACTCGCAGTTGCCTCCTGCCGCCAAAGAACTTGACAAGGAATTGCGTCAAGCCCTTAAGGACAAGGATGATGCAGTTCGTAAGCAAGACTTTGATAAAGCTTCGGAATTGCGCGATCGCGAAATCGATCTCAAACAGCAAATTCGCGCCCTCAGCCAAACCAAAAAGGCAGAAACCCCAGCCGAAGATGCACCTGAAATTCATGTGACCGAAGAGGACATTGCCTATATCGTCAGTTCTTGGACTGGCGTACCTGTTCTCAAGATTACCGAATCTGAATCAGTCAAGCTGATGCAGATGGAAGAAACTCTGCATGGTCGTGTAATTGGTCAGGATGAAGCAGTAAAAGCAATTTCTCGTGCAATCCGCCGCGCCCGTGTTGGATTGAAGAGTCCCGATCGCCCGATCGCCAGCTTTATTTTCTCAGGACCCACAGGTGTTGGTAAAACTGAGCTAACCAAGGCTCTCGCTGCTTACTTCTTCGGTTCAGAGGATGCGATGATTCGCCTCGACATGTCCGAATACATGGAACGTCACACCGTATCCAAGTTGATCGGTTCACCCCCTGGATATGTCGGCTACAACGAAGGTGGTCAACTTACTGAAGCTGTGCGCCGTAAGCCTTATACCGTAGTTCTATTCGATGAAATCGAAAAAGCTCACCCCGATGTCTTTAACTTGCTCTTGCAAGTACTCGAAGATGGACGCTTGACTGATTCTAAGGGTCGTACCGTTGACTTCAAGAACACCTTGTTGATCATGACTTCCAACGTTGGCTCGAAGGTAATCGAAAAAGGCGGCGGCGGACTTGGGTTTGATTTCGCGGCTACGCAAGAAGATGCACTTTATACCCGCATCCGATCGCTAGTTAATGAAGAACTCAAGCAATACTTCCGTCCTGAATTCCTCAACCGTCTTGACGAAATCATCGTCTTCCGTCAGTTGACCAAGCCCGAAGTCAAGGAAATTGCCGATCTGATGCTCAACGAATTCTTCAAGCGGATGCTCGATAAGGACATTGTCCTTACCGTCACTGAACGCTTTAAGGATCTACTTGTCCAAGAAGGCTACAACCCCAGCTACGGTGCGCGTCCCTTGCGCCGAGCGATCATGCGCTTACTCGAAGATTCCCTTGCCGAAGAGATCCTCACAGGCAAAGTCCGCGAAGGTGCATCGGTGCAGGTTGATGTCGATGATGATGGCAAAGTCAGGGTAATTGAGCAGCAATCGCTGAGCGCTGCCGAAAACAACCTTCAGTTGTTACCCTCGGCTTAAATTAAATCAGACAAGGGGCTTAAGCCCCTTGTTTTTTGGTTTCTCGATGCCTTGTTTTTTGATTTCTCGATTTTGATATGCTTTAGAAACTATTTTAAGAATTGTCTAGATCCCCCCCAGCCCCCCTTACTAAAGGGGGGAGAATATAATACTTATCTTCTTCCCCCTTTTTAAGGGGGATTGAGGGGGATCTCTTAGAGTTTTTGACCTTAGCCAATAATTTCAGAAAAGCTGCATGAATAAAGAGCGTAATATTTCTGTGAGAACAAATCCTCTGCCTCCTACAAAATTACAATCAGGTGCAGGGGATTTGTCGTCTGCGGAAATGCCAGAAGTTATTGTGGTGGTAGACAATAGCGAGGAATCTGCGGGCAATGTTCCTGCGCCTTTGACTATTGCCGATGTCGAAGGTGGGGAACTCAAGCCAATCCCTAGCAAACCTGCGGCGAAACCACAGCCAGAGCCAAAACCTGATCCTGAAATTTGGCAAGTGCGGTTTAAAACCTTAGATGGCAAACTTAATCTGCTATTGCCAACGGAAAAAAAAGTTACTTTAGAGCTTTTTAAGTCTCTGGTTAAACCCGAATCTGACGAAACTCCAACAACTAACGAAAGTCAGGAATCAAATCCCCTCAACTCAGCATTTAGCATGAATTGGGAAGAAATCCTCTCCCAACTAGAGCAGCGCATGGCTGCAAGCGGTAATGATTGGAAGCCACGCACACAGGTATATCTGCAAGCAGGCGATCGTTTACTCGATACCCGCCAACTCCAAGAATTATCCGAAGCGCTACAAAATTATCAGCTTTTATTGCATTCTGTGGTCACAAATCGTCGTCAGACGGCCATTAATGCCGCAAGTATGGGATTTTCGGTCGAACAGGGGACAATTTTCCGAGATCTGTTAGGATTTAACCCAATTCCTGATGCACCGATCGATGATCCGCTATACGTTAAGATGACGGTAAGATCTGGCACAGAAATTAGACATTCTGGCAGTATCATTGTTTTCGGTGATGTTAATGCTGGCGCAGAATTAATCTCTGAAAGTGATATTATTGTGTGTGGCAAGCTGAAAGGCATGGCTCATGCAGGTGTCAAGGGTAACGCTCAAGCGATCGTGATGGCTTTGCACTTAGATGCAACCCAAATCAGGATTGCTAGTTTGATCTCCCGTGTTGAGACTCCTAGCACTTCTTTCTGCCCAGAGATTGCGTTTGTGAGTGCCAAAGGCGCACCTGTGATCCAAATTATTCAAGCTGTTGATTATTTCTCAAAAAGTAAGAACTAGTGGCGCGAAGTGTTATCAAAGTATTACTAATTTGTAATATCCTATCCCTCGCTAATCAGTAAATTGTAACCAGTAAATTCTAAACATGAGTCGCATTATCGTTGTTACCTCTGGTAAGGGTGGTGTCGGCAAGACCACATCTTCGGCAAATCTTGGCATGGCGCTCGCCAAACTAGGGCGTAAAGTCGTTTTGGTTGATGCTGACTTTGGCTTGCGAAATCTTGATCTTTTGCTGGGGTTAGAAAATCGTATTGTGTATACGGCTCTAGAGGTGATTGCGCGAGAATGTAAGCTTGACCAAGCCCTAGTCAAAGACAAACGCCAGCCAAATCTATCTTTGCTAGCTGCACCGCAAACTCGCAATAAAACTGCCATTACGGCGGCGCATATGAAGGCGTTGGTGGAAGTTTTAAGCCGATATTTTGATTATGTATTGATCGACTGCCCCGCAGGGATTGAGTCAGGATTTCAAAATGCGATCGCGGGTGCAAAGGAGGCGATCGTGGTGACGACTCCCGAAATTTCCGCAGTGCGCGATGCCGATCGCGTGGTGGGTTTACTCGAAGCAAATCGGATTACCGATATTAAGTTAATCCTCAATCGGATTCGCCCTGCGATGGTCAAAAATAACGACATGATGAGTGTCGAAGATGTGTTAGATATTTTGTCAGTTAAGTTAATTGGCGTAATTCCTGATGACGAGCAAGTGATTGTGTCTACAAATAAGGGAGAACCATTGGTGTTGTCGGACAAGCCATCTCTGGCTGGCACTGCTTATATGAATGTGGCAAAACGACTTGAAGGTCGGGATGTTGATTTTTTGCAGCTTGAAGCTCCGCCTAAGGGGATTTTTGAGCGTCTATCAAACTGGATTAGTGGAAATGCCTGAGGTTTTGCATGATTTCAACACTGCTCGATCGCCTATTTCAACGAAATAATGTCCCTAGTGGAGCGCAAGTTAAGCATCGTTTGAAGTTTATCCTTGCCCATGATCGAGCGGCGATCGAGCCGAAGGTGTTTGAAAATATGCGCCATGAGATTATGCGTGTAGTTTCAAAATATGTCGAACTCGATGAAAGCTCTTTGGATATTCGCTTAGAGTCTGACAAGCGGATGACCGCTTTGATCGCTAATTTGCCAATTCGGATGGTGCGTGAAGAAATGCCCGATCTGGACGAACTTTTTGATATGTCTAATGATGGACAAAACGCCCAAAAAAATGCGAAATCTACTGATGCAGAGCCATCTAGCGCATCTTCTTTAGAAATGGATCAGTTTGTGGAAGCCGCGCTTGATGCGATCGCCGTAAGTGAAATGGCAAAGTCTGCGCCACAAACTTCTATCTCAGCAAACATTGCCGAAAACGCTGATAAAATTACAGAACGTACTACTGAAATAACTACCAAATTAAGAATTGCCGCAACTAAATCACAAAATGCTGAGATCGGCGATGTTGAGACAGCTAAAACCGCACAAGTTGCCATTACCGATATATCCGATGACTCTATTTCTATTACTCCTGATGAAGAACTAAACGAGCAACCGAGCGATCAGTTAGAGTTGTCACTAGGATTGCCTCATGCGTCAGAATCTCAAGAAGTGGTAATTGAGGAATCTTCAGAATTTTATAATCAAGTAACTGATAATCAAGTAAAAGAGTGATGAGTTTATGACGCTTCCAACAAATGAGTCACAGGATTCATATAATCTAAACCGATTTCTACAGGCTCAAAAAGTAAATTATGATGATGCCCTGCTTGAAATTAAACGCGGTAAAAAAAGTTCACATTGGATGTGGTACATATTTCCCCAATTTGATGGATTAGGTTTTAGTCATACATCTCAACTGTATTCAATTAAAAGTATTGCCGAAGCAGATGCGTATTTAGTTCACCCTATTCTTGGAGTTAGGCTTAGAGCTTGTGCTGAAGCCTCTCTAGCCGTTGAGGGAAAATCTGCTCATGATATCTTTGGCTCTCCCGATGACATGAAGCTAAGATCTTCAGCAACTTTATTTGCCTATATTTCTCCTCCAAATTCAATATTTGAGCAGCTTATTGATAAGTATTTTGATGGTAATAGCGATCGCAAGACACTCACGCTTATAGCTGATCAAACCTTTAAATCCAATCTTTAAAGAAGTGGAAAACCAATAGATTTTGACACAATTTCCTTTTGATTTGAATGATTTACCAACACCTACTTATTTGGTGGGAGGTTGGGTGCGCGATCGCCTCTTAAAGCGTCAAAGTAAATATCTCGATTTAGATTTTGTCTTACCTGAAAAGGCGGTGGCAACGGCTCAGGCGATCGCCCGTAAGTACAAGGCTGGATTTGTGGTATTAGATGCCGATCGCCAAATTGCGCGGGTGGTGTTTCAAAATAGCACGGCGGATTTTGCTCAACAGATGGGTGATAGCTTGGTTGCCGATTTGGGGCGGCGCGACTTTTGTATGAATGCGATCGCCATGGAATGTCATCAAAATTTTTTGTCTCCCTTGGAGGAAGCAGAGTTAGGCGAAGAACAGTTTGTAGATCCGTTTGATGGAATTGGGGACTTAAAGGCAAAGAAAATTAGGATGGTTGCGCCTGAAAATTTGGCAGATGATCCCCTGCGGATTTTACGCGGATATCGTCAGGCGGCACAATTAGGCTTTGAGATCGAAAGTTTGACTCGACAAGTTTTGATCAAACTTGCGCCGCGATTAAAATCTGTGGCGGCTGAACGGGTGCGAACAGAATTAGGTTATCTTTTATCAAGTCAAAATGGCAGTCAATGGATGCTTGAGGCGATTCGCGATCGCATTTTAGATGACTGGTTGCCGAGGCAACATTTGCACTTAGATCGATTTACGAAGATAGAAAGTGTAATTTCCACGCTGCTGGTCAAATTTCCTAACCTAGAATTATTTTTTAATAAACAATTATCAGGCGATCGCTATGCCCTCGTAATCGTAAAATTAGCCGCTTTAACTAATAGTGCAACTGCTCTTGAGACTTTGGGATTAAGCCGCGCCGAGCAACGCTGGTTAGTTGGAATCTTACGTTATTTACCGCAATTTATCGCCTTGCTAGATCAAGATCATGCTTCATTCAAGGATCAATATAAATTTTTTCAGCCAACCTTAGAGTTTTTCCCTGCGATCGCTACTCTTGCCTTAGCCAGCGATCACGAGTTCGATGCGATCGCGCCTTGGTTAGATCATTGGCTCAATCCTAATGATGCGATCGCTTATCCTGTCTCTCTAATTACTGGAGACGATCTGCGAAAAGATTTGGAAATACCTCCTAGTCCTCGAATTGGTGAATTGCTAGAAAGTGTAAAAATTGCCCAAGTTGAAGGCAAAATTAACTCTAGAGCCGATGCGATCGCCTATGTTACTGCCATTCTCAAAAGGTAAAAAGCGGCGCATCGCGCCGCCTTTTACCTTTTGGGTTTTGATTTAAAAGTCATTAATCGCCATATCTGGGATCTTAGTTTTTGATAAACCTGCGATCGCCTTTAAATTTTGACAGCGAATTAGTTCCGTAAATTCTGGCGCATTTCGCCCTGACAACTTCGCCGCCGCAGGAATAGCTTCGAGTAAAGCTCTCGCCGCCTCGGCTTCTGTATAGCCACGTCTTTGAGCAACCTCGATCGCCTCATTGTCAGCCTGTACTTGCACCTGAGAGCTTTTATTACCCCGTAAAATTTGATTAACCCCAATTGTTCCTAATAATATGGCGATCGCCATCCCCGTTACATCGCCCTGCAACGACTCGACAATTCCTCCCACTAGAGCCAACGCCGCCACACCCTGATAAACTCCTGTTTGCAACCACTTAGTTTGTTGTCGCCAACTGATCTCGCGCAAAAACAATAAGTCCCGCTCCGCTTCGATTAACTGCCGCCACAATCTAAAATTTATCTCCACCTGTGCGCCCTTAGCCCAAGGCAGAATTTGTGAGCTAGCGATTAGTTCAGGTTGATCGGGCTTAGATTTGATCGATGTGGTCATCCGCCAAGAAGCAGGCAAGAGATCCCGCAAACGGGCTATTTCTTCGTTAATATTCATAAGATGATGTATTTTCTCCTTACCTTACCAACCTATGAGCAATAACTTAACCGTCTCTGAAGCCGATCGCGTTCTTTGGGAACTAAGTGACCTAGACCCAGAAGCGGCAACTCTCGAAAGGCGATCGCAAATTTGCGAAGCCCTAGATTATTTAACCCAACAGGCTGATTATCACATTTTTGGGATCTGTGCTGATACAACCGAGCAAGCCTTACAAGCATTGAAAAAATACGCAACTCATTTTCACTACGAGTTGCCCGACTCAAACTTACCCGCGATCGCTGATGGCGTATATATCAAATACAACCCTCGCAGTCAGCGCTATCATACCGACAATTATAAAGGTACTTATCGAGGTGTCCTGATCTCTCTGCACACAGACTTTGCCGATGGCTATAGCGGCACACATGGGCATTTTCCGTTAGACCTCTTCTAAGAATAAATGCAGAATCACAGATTAGACGGATTAGAAAATCACACAGATTTTGAGATTTTTTTACACGTTAAAATATGTTTTAAAATTCGCGAAATGCATAAATCCGTTTAATCCGTGTTCAGTCTTTAAAAGGTTTCGTGGGTGAAACTACCATGTAACCCGTAAGGTACATGATGCTTTAAATGCAAAGTTGCTACAGGCTTACCCGAAATATTTTGAGCATCAAGCACCACTAAATCTGAGCGATTATGGGTCGCATCGAAAATTAAAGTTAGCACCCATCCATCATCTTCCGCCGTCTCAGGACTGCGATCGCGTGGTACAAAAATCGGCTCATTAATAAAACCGCGTGGCGCAAAACTATGAAACTCTTGCTTGCCTGTCTCAAAATCAACCTTGGCGATCGCTTGCAACGGCGCATTACCAGATGACTGTGCGATCGCAGCAATATAAGCATAGCGATGCTTCTGCCCCACACAACGCGGATGCACCACAGGAAACTCGCAAGATCGTTCTAATATCAGTTCGCGTTTTACCGTGCCAAGTTTGAGATTAATCGTAAAGCGATATAACTGACCCGCGATCACTTTATCAAAATCAACATTCCGAAAATCTGTATTCGGCTCTAATTTGGGATAGTCAGGATAGCAGACCGAATCCAAAATAATCTCATCACCTTCTTCATAAGCATTGCAATGATGAAACACAAAGCAAGGATCAGTCTCGATAGTTGTGAGATTACCTTGGCGATCGATCAGCAAAAACTGACTTGGTGCATTTGGCTTGAGTTCAATACATTCGCCAGCAGTTGAAAACCCCAGCACAAATGGCAAAGGATTAAAAGACACGGGATTTTGCATAAAAATTCGATAATTCGGTGTGTATGCAAAATCATGCAAGAAACAAAATCCCGAAACCTTTACCTGAGATTCTGTGGATAGTTCACCCCGACCATTTACCTGATAAATCGAAATCGTAGACTTTGGACCGGGCTGCACCCCAAATCCCCACAAATCTCCACTGCGATCGTCACGCCTAGGGTGCGCCGTAAAGACTTGCCCCGCCGTCAATTTGCCATCAAAAGTTTCTAAACCCAACGTATCCAAACTCTTAGGATCAAGTCCATAAGGAAGAGCCGCTTCCCATAGAGCCAATAATTTACCGCCTTGATACACCACACTCGTATTAGCGACATTTTTATTCTTTAAATCAAATATATTGCTCAGCCAGCCTCCCGCTTTCTGTGTCCCAAATACACCGCGATATAAGATTTTGCCTGCTTTTTTCTCAGCCAAAAATTCAGGTGTTTTCACAAATTGATTTGAGAAATGGGCTTTAGCATCCTTAAAGGCGATCGCGCAGATCATCCCATCGCCATCAAATGGATGTCCAAACTTCTCCCCATTTACATCAAGCTGTCCAGGACCATTGCGAAACAAAGTCCCTTCTAGCTCTGCTGGTATTTGCCCCTCAATATTATCAATCCAATAAGCCTGCTCAGTCCGCAAAGACTCATATCCCTTCAGCCAATCTTCACGCGAATAAGTAGGCGATGCAGCCTGAACCATAAATCCTCAACTATAAATAAAACTTTACATATTGTAACAAATCCAAAACCAAAAAGAGGAGGATCTTCGCGCCTCCTCTTTTTATTTACAGCAGTGTTCGATCAAACCCGCCAGAATAACGCTCGCAGGGCGAAGCCCCCGCAAAGGGTTTTATATTTTTATTTGTGGCAGGTTTGAAAGCGAATTGCTGTAGTTTATTTATTCTATATTTTGTGGATTTTGTGGCGGGCTAGACATATCTTTGAGCGATCGCCCCATTTCCTGCTCTGTCTCGCTCAAAGACCAACGATAAGAAACCTTAATGCCATGATATTCACAAGTATCTTCAACTTGCTTCTGCAAAGCAAAAGCCTTGCGTAAATTAATAATCGCAGTTTGGAGATGCTCTCTAGACACATTTAACTTTGACGCAAGATGCGGCTGCTTCATCTCATTATGTATAGCTGGCAGCGTTTGGCGCTCTAGCAACTGAAGCAAAAGTTCGTAATGGATATGAGATGGAACAGGAAGTGAACTCACAGATACCTCTGATGCAAAAACAAAATTAAAAACAAAATTAAAACTTGGCTGTATATTTTAGTTGGAGTTTTTGGAGCGATCGCCCACAAAGTCTCCTAAGAAACTATTTAAAGTGCTTCGCGTCAAGCTCGAAATATTCGAGACTGAAATCAATACTTACCTAATTGTAGAGGAAAAATTTATGTCATCTCTAATGACATTTTCACGGACATCTCTGGGGCTTGCATTTCTCTTTACACTAGGACTACCGCAAATTGCCACTTCTACAGAGTTAGCGATCGCTCAAAACACTAATTTATCTAACTCGACATTATCAAATAATCTGCGAGTTGCCCAAGCTAACACAGTCATATTTGTCGCTCCTAAAGGCTCAGACAGTAACTCAGGCATCTCTGCCGATCAACCTTTGCGATCGATAACTGCTGCTCTCAAAAAAAATCTACAAAGCGGTACAACTATTCAACTAGCCAATGGCAACTACACCGCCGAAACTGGCGAACAATTCCCGATCAAAATCCCCGTAGGCATAACTTTGCGTGGTAATCCTGCCAATCAAGGTGCAGAAGTCATTATCTCAGGCGGCGATCGCTTCATCAGCCCCACCTTTGCCAACCAAAATATTGCCATGCTCGCAGACAGTGGCTCTCGCATCGAAGGCATTACCCTCACCAACAAAAATCCTAGAGGCTATGCCCTATGGCTCGAATCTGCCCAGAATGTGGTGATCATTGACAACACTTTTAGCAACTCTACCCATGACGGAGTTTTCTTAACAGGTGCAACCTCAGCCAATGTACTCAGCAATATTTTTACCCAAAACGGGGCGAACGGTATTTCCATCCTCGGTACAAGCACAGGAGAAATCCAGTCCAACACCTTTGACAATACTGGCTTTGGTTTGGCGATCGGGCAAAAATCTAAAGTAGCTGTTACCGCCAATCGGATTATCAATAATCGCGGCGGCATCGTAGTCTCCAATCTATCTACCCCCTCATTTCGTTACAATCTCATTGCTAACAACCAAGAAAATGGTTTAGTCATCCTCAAAGATCGTAATGGTCAACCCACCGTTAATCTCGGCACAGCCGATAGCCTTGGGCAAAATATTTTCCAAAACAATAAACAAGCCGATATCAACAATGCTTCTGGTGTGAGAGTGGTAGCGATCGGCAACCAAGCCGATCCCAAACTTATTCAAGGCTTGGTTGAATTTGTCCAAACAACTTCACCACTCACGCCACCACGCACTCCTGCAACCCCAACTGCTCAAGTCGCATTCAAAGATGTCGCCCCAAATTATTGGGCGCAAACCTTCATCCAAGAACTAGCCACCAGAAATATTATTAAAGGCTTTCCCGACGGTACTTTTCGCCCAAACGATCCCGTCACCAGAGCGCAATTTGCCGCCATGCTCAATCAAGCCATCACCAAACCCCCCATCCGTAGCAACGTAAATTTCGTTGATGTTGCCTCAACGTATTGGGCTGCCTCCGCCATCCAGAAGTCTTATACCATCGGCTTCATGTCTGGCTATCCAGGCAATGTATTCAAACCAAATGAAAATATCCAGCGTGTCCAAATCCTCGTCTCGCTAGCCAATGGGCTAGGCTTTGCCCCAACTAAACCGTCTGCAACAACTCTACAGACCTATTCAGATGCCGCCACTATCCCTAGCTACGCCATCAACAGTGTTGCCGCTGCAACTGAAAACCGCATGGTCGTTAATTACCCAAACATCAAGCTCTTAAACCCTAACCAACCAGCAACCAGAGCCGAAGTCGCCGCCTTTATCTACCAAGCTCTAGTGCGATCGGGGCAAATAAGCGCAACGCCCTCTCCCTATATTGTCAATCAATAAGCTCATTGCTGTGATTATTGCTTCAAATATCCTGCCAGCAAAAAAATCGAAAAACTTTTTACCTGAAGCCTTTGTATTACAAGGCATTCAATGGTCTATTTAGTATCTTTGCAAAAAACTTTCTTTAAAAAGGGGTTGACAAAGCCGTATAACCTTGCTAAGTTAGTAAAGCGCTGAAGGGAGAGACGAGCGAAAGCGAAGCAAACCCGACCTGAAAGGGAGCGCGAAGAACCTAGACAACCAAATAGTTT
>JANODY010000043.1:0-5598 GCA_031412945.1 Cyanobacteria bacterium SOY_65_metabat_81 | reverse complement strand
GGCAGCCACACCCGGACCCGCTCTGAACACGCCGGGATCATGAATGTTGCCCGCAAACTCGGAGATCTGAAATGCCCAACGAATTCATAGCCTATTTCTCGATGGAAATTGCCCTGGAGCCCGGAATGCCGACTTACAGTGGCGGCTTGGGCGTGCTCGCGGGGGACACGATTCGCTCCGCCGCCGACCTCAAGCTGCCGATGGTCGCGGTGACGCTGTTGCATCGTCAAGGCTACTTCCAGCAGCGGCTCGACCCAGCCGGCTGGCAGACCGAGGAAGCGGTCGAATGGGATGTGCGAAGGTTTTGCCGGGAATTGCCGGCGCACGCAGAGGTGAACATCGAAGGCCGGACAGTTCACTTGCGCGCCTGGCAATACACGGTCGAGGGCGTCAGCGGCCACAAAGTGCCGGTGATTTTGCTGGATGCCGACCTGCCGCAGAACTCCGAGTGGGATCGCGTGCTCACGCATCATCTCTATGGCGGCGACGTTCATTACCGGCTGTGTCAGGAGATC
Source organism: Cyanobacteria bacterium SOY_65_metabat_81 (assembly GCA_031412945.1). Classification (GTDB taxonomy): domain Bacteria; phylum Cyanobacteriota; class Cyanobacteriia; order Pseudanabaenales; family Pseudanabaenaceae; genus Pseudanabaena. The sequence continues at coordinate 5,083 of JANODY010000043.1, read as the reverse complement.
ATCCTTGGCATGGGTGGTGTGCGAATGCTCCGCGCCCTGGACTACCACAACGTGCGCCGGTTCCACATGAATGAGGGCCACGCCGCGTTGCTCGGACTGGAGTTGCTCGACGAGCGGGCGCGCTGGTTCAAGCGCGCCGCGTTCAATCAAGAGGATGTGCAGGCCGTTCGCGTCCAGTGCGTCTTCACCACGCACACGCCCGTCCCGGCCGGCCACGACAAGTTTCCGCTCGATCATGTGGCCCGCGTTCTCGGGCGCTCGGACGTGTTCACCATGCGCGATGTGTTCTGCTGCGCCGGCGAGTTGAACATGACCTACCTCGCGCTCAACCTGAGCCACTACGTCAACGGCGTTGCTAAGAAACACGGCGAGGTGTCACAGCAAATGCTCCAGCCAAAGGATGCTTATTCAACTAAATTAACTTTATCTTTAAATTTATAGGGTTGCGATGAAACTTTCTAGCAAAAATCTTGACCAACGTATTGATACTCTCTACGATGCGATCGTGGTGGGTGGCGGTATGGGCGGGCTATCGGCTGCCATCTATTTAGCCCGTTATGGATTGAAGTGCCTAGTGATCGAAAAAGGTAAAGGGCGATCGCTATGGATGCAAGATTTGCGTAACTATGTTGGACTCGATCCCCATACTTCAGGAAGCGCCATCCTCAATCATGCAACCAAACAAGCTGTAGATTGGGGAGCCGACCACCTGCGCGGCTATGTCGAAGATGTCACCGATGAAGGCGATACCTTTGCGGTGAAAGTCAAGGTTGGCAAAAAAGATAGTATCTATCCCATATTTCGCAGTAAATATGTAATTGCCGCTTCTGGAATTATGGACAATCTGCCGCAATTAGAAGACATGCAAAATGTCTATGATTACGCAGGTTATACACTTCATGTCTGTATGATTTGTGATGGATTTGATATGTGGGATCAAAAGGCTGTTTTGATTGCTAATACTGAATCTCAAATCAACGCCGCTTTTGTGTTGAATTGGTTCACTCCCTATATTTCTGTACTAACTCACGGCTTATGTTCCGTTAGCGACGAGATGAAACAGAAGCTAGCCGATCATGGATATCCACTACATGAAAGCGCGATCGCCAAATTCTTAGGTGAAAATCATCAGCTTAGTGGCATAGAACTTACTGATGGCACAGTTGTGGAAGCGACTACGGGGCTAGTGAGTATGGGTTCTGTTTACCATAGCCATTATCTCAAAAGTATTGAGGGATTGGAATGGGATGGACAAAATTTGGTGACTAATGACATGGCAAAAACCAGTCACGATCGCATTTTTGCCCTTGGTGATTTGAAGAAGGGATTAAATCAAGTATCGATCGCCGTTGCTGATGGCACGGTGGCGGCAACTCAAATCTGGCGCAATATCCGCCGTGCCAGTTCACCACGCAAATGGGAAGAAAACATCACCAAAATGTAAATCAAATATCAAATTGCAACGTAAGGGCAATTCATGAATTGCCCTTACGTTGTAATTTTGCGTAAGTCCTAATATTAGTAATCTCATCCCTATGCGTGTTGTATTTTTTGGAACTCCTGACTTTGCCGTTCCCACATTAGAGCGGCTTTTATCCACCCCAGATTTTGAAGTGGTGGGCGTAGTCTCCCAGCCTGATACTCGGCGCGGTCGGGGCAATCAAGTCAGTCCGTCACCTGTCAAAGCGATCGCGATCGCCAAAAATCCTCACCTAAAAATCTGGCAACCCGATCGCCTCAAAAAAGATAAAACCGTCCTCGCCGAACTTGCGGAACTCGAAGCCGATATATTTGTAGTAGTGGCCTATGGACAGATTCTTTCGCAAAAAATCTTAAACATGCCCAAATATGGCTGTATCAATGTCCACGGCTCGCTATTACCAAAATATCGCGGTGCGGCTCCAGTTCAATGGGCGATCGCCAATGGTGAAACCATAACTGGGATTACCACCATGCAAATGGATATCGGTATTGACACAGGCGCGATGTTGCTTAAATCTGAACTAGCAATTTTGCCTGAAGATAATGCAGATACTTTGAGTGCGAAACTAGCTGAATTAGGAGCGGATTTATTAATTAATACCCTGCACCGCCTAGATCAGATTACACCTGAACCTCAGGATAATGCTCTATCCTGCTACTCACCAATGATCGGGCGCGAAGATTGGGAATTAAATTGGCATAGCTCGGCGATCGGCTTACATAATCGGATTCGTGGCTTCTATCCCAATTGCTATGCGGAGTATCGCGGTCAGAAACTAAAAATCACCAAGACAGAAGTTATTGCTAAAGATGGAAACCTAGAGAATGTGGGAAAAGTCACCGAGATTATTAAAGGTAAAGGTTTTGCGGTACAGACTGGTCAAGGCTTATTACTAATTAAAGAGTTACAACCTGCGGCTAAAAAACTGCAATCAGGTTGGGATTTTGTTAATGGCGCAAGAATAGCGATTAATGAAACCATCGGATAAAAGCATCGACTCAAAGAGTCAATGCTTTTATTTTCGCTTTGATTTTGCGTTCAAATCCGCCACAAATTAAAATATAAAACCCTTTGCGGGGCTTCGCCCTGCGACCCTTTGCTGTGGTGCATTTGATCGATAATTGCCATAACCCTATGGCTTCTTGACAGGAACTTCAGAACTAGGCGTTTGGGCGGGATTAGTAAAAGGTTGCTTTTGAGGAGCGATCGCGGCGAGGCGCTTTACTTCATCTTTAAACTCAGCAGGAGCAAGCTCAAGACTCTTATCAAAAAGTTTTTTCGCCTCATCATCCTTGCCTTGAACTTGTTTCAATTGAGCCTTGCCCACATAAGGACGAAAATCTTTAGCATTATCTTTGATCATCAAATCATAAGTGGCGATCGAATCTTCAAGGCGATTTTGTTGGCGATAAACCTCACCAAGAATCCAGCGCACTGAATTGGCATCAACCGTATTGGCTTGGATTTTGTTAGCAGTTTCGGCAGTCTTAAGCGTATCTTGCAAAACCCCGATCGCCGCTTCAGGACGTTTATCAGTTAACTCAATGCTAACTATGCTCTGCAATGCAGGAATATAACCGGGCTTAGTCGTCAAGATTTTGCGATATTCAGCCGATGCACTTTTAGGATCTTTCAGTTCAATAAAAGTCCTTGCTAAGGTCATTCGATATTCAGGCTGATCGGGAAAAGTATCAGCAAGAGTCTGGAGTGGCTCGATAGTATCTTTCGCCTTGCCCAGTTGATTTCTAAGATTGACCAACCCAATCAGCGCCGTCTGATTTTTAGGATCGCTTTTTAGTACAGCTTCAAAACCCTCAATTTGAATCTTAATCCGATCTTGCTCTGAGGCGGTTTGACTAGGCTTCTCGCCGCCTTGCTGAGGAGATGGCGCAAAGATACCACCAATCAATGGCGCGAGCGATATACTCAAAAACGAAAGCGTAACTACGATTAAGACACCGTTAATAACCCATTGCTTTGCTGTACGTTGTGACACGATATTTATCCTAAATCCAAATACATCATAGTTTAACTCAATCAAGTGATAGCATCTAAATCATGGATTGTTTAAGCACAGTGATCTCAATCGTCCCAAGGCTGCCCCCCGCGATCGACGGGGTGGGCGATTATGCCTTAAATTTAGCTCGTCAGCTTCGCAAAGACTTTAATATTCAAACCCATTTCATTGTTGGCAATCCCACATGGCAGGGCGCGTCAGAGATCGAGGGGTTTAAGGTTAGCCAAATTTCAGATAGCTCTGCTAATAATTTAGTTGAGTTATTAAGTGGCGATCGCGCATCTCCTGTTCTACTCCACTATGTCGGGTATGGATATGCCAAGCGCGGTTGTCCAGTTTGGTTGATAAATGCTTTAGAACAATGGAAATCCCAAAATTCTGAAGCTCATTTAATAACTATGTTCCATGAGATATATGCTTCATCGAATCGACCTTGGACTAGCTCATTTTGGTTGTCACCCTTACAGAAAAATTTAGCAACAAGATTGGTTGGAGTGAGCGATCGCTGTATCACCAGTAAACAACTTTATGCTGAGATCATTACTCAAATTAGCAATGGCAAACATAGTCAAGTTCCATTCTTGCCAGTCTTTTCTAATGTTGGCGAACCGAAACAAGTATCGCCGTTGTCAGAGCGTCAAAAACAGCTAGTTATTTTTGGTGGGGTTGCTAACCGTATCAGAGTTTACCAAGAGTCTAAAGCCGATTTAGATCAGGTTTGCAAAACTCTAGACATTCAAGAAATCTTAGATCTTGGAACTCCGACAGGGCAAACTCCGCAATCAATTGGAAACGTACCAATTTTAGAGTTAGGACAGCTACCCTCTGAAAAAATTAGCGAGATCATGTCAAATGCGATCGCAGGTTTTTTAAATTACAATCCTGATTTTCTTGCTAAGTCAACTATTTTTGCTGCTTACTGCGCTCATGGATTACTGCCGATTAGTGCTAAAAGTAGCAATTCAGATACTGATGGCATAAAAGCTGGAGAAATTTATTGGCATCCGAGTAAAAATGAGTTGAAACATGTAAAAATGCTGGAAGCGATCGCCAATAATGCTAATTCTTGGTATTCTTATCATAGTTTATTGAGTCAATCTGAAAACTTTTTTCATGTTCTAAATGTTTATGCATGAGAACAGCAAACTTTTATTTTAGAGACGCTCAGGATAATATTATGCAATATTCTGCTGTTGGGGCAAAAGTTAGCACAATTACTATTGGCAACAAGCAATATTAAATAATAATATCTGAATAATTAAGTTGCTATGAAAATCCTTCTTTACTCTTCAGTCTTCTTCCCATCATTGGGGGGCATCGAAACCATTACTGCCACGCTAGCTGAAAATTTAACCTTACTAGGTCATGAGTGTATAGTTATTACCGAAACTCCTAGCAATAATGATCAACTATTCGATTATAAAGTTGTCAGACAACCAACATGGAAACAAAGATTAGCTTTAACTCGTGAATGCGATATAGTACATTCTAATGGTGCTAGTATCGCTATGTATCCTCATGCGCGATTAAGCAATAAGCCTTTTGTTTGGACACATAACGGATATCAAGTTTCGTGTGTAGAT
>JANODY010000042.1:0-49348 GCA_031412945.1 Cyanobacteria bacterium SOY_65_metabat_81 | reverse complement strand
CCTACGTTCATGTATTCCTGTCTGCACGCTTGTCCGTTTCCATCCCATCACACTTTCTGCTTTTCTCGCTGAACCTTTAAAATAGTCTTCGGCAACCTTAGCCATGAAGTCTCTTTTTCGATATCCTGTCAGTTTTTTAGCTGCGTCTTTAATTGTCGCCTTTACTTCTTCGCTTAACATTTTATATTCGTCTATATAATCTATACTCGATTATGGTACTTTATTTTGTCGCTAGACCCTAATTGTGTAGCTGACTATGATTTAAACTAGATAGAAATCACTAATCGGCATCTTTAGCCGAAACTCAGGAAATCCGTGTCCCGAAAAGGCGAATCAATCACATTATCTATATCCGATCGCGACAAATCTAACTTAGAAGCGATCGCGATGGATCTTGGCATGATGTGGGGCGATCGCCCAAATATCTCGAAACTAGTCGAAGCGATCGCCCGTAAGCAAATTCAAATCTCCAAAAATAATGACTGGTCAAGCGATCGCCTTGAATCTCTTTCGCGTACATATAACCTCTTAATTGATTATGGCGAACTGGAAAAAGCGCAAATCATCGCCCATTTATTACTGGAACGTAGCGAACTAAATAACCCTCTGCGCCGCGAGATCGAGAAATTCCTCGACAAGCCTCCCGAAATTTGGCGACATACGATCGATCGCTACATCAAACAGCAGCAAACCTTTCGACTCCAATATCTCGATGCCGCCGATCGCCCTCATCAATTTTCGATTTATTACGCCAAAGTCACACCCCACGATAAACGACTATATCTAGATTGCTGGTGCGAAGAATCTGCCAGCAGTGACGATGTGGTAGCCCTAAAACATAATCGCTGTCTAAGGCTCGATCGCATTCCCACCGAAGCCGCCATCACCCCAATTCAAGGAAAATGGCGATCGCAACTCGACCAAATTCATGTCACCTTTAATTTATCGGGAAATCTTGCCTTTGCCTATAAATCAAGGGACGAAGACATCGATAATACATGGCTAGATCGCAATCCTCCCATACGTCAAATCATCCGCAAAATTAGCAGCACCTTTTGGTTCTACCGCGAAATTATGCCCTATGCCGAAGACTGCGAAATTGTCGAGCCTAAGGATGTGCGCGAAAGGTTTATTGAGAAAGTGCGATCGCTTTACTTAAAATATGCTCCACCCGAATAAATTTCTCAAATAATTTATTTGTAGCAATTTATTTGTAGCAATCGTAAAATTTTAATCAGATTATCAAATTATCAAATTATGACCTACCTCGAAACTACTGCCGAATTTTATACAGAAGCAGCTAAAACACCGCAAGTTGGGTTGTGCTGCATCAGTACGCCACCAATGCAATATCCCGATCTGAAGATACCTGACATCATTCAGCAAATGAACTATGGCTGCGGTACGACTATCCATCCAACGGAATTAACTGGCACACCAACAGTTCTATATATCGGCGTTGGCGGCGGTTTAGAAGCTTTACAATTTGCTTATTTCTGTCGTCGCAAAAGTAGTGTCATTGCCGTTGATCCTGTGGTCGCCATGCGAGAAGCCGCAACTCGCAATTTACAATTAGCGGCTCAAGAAAATGCTTGGTTCGATCCTGAATTTGTCAAAATCTTAGCGGGAGACGCTTTTGATCTGCCTGTCAACGATGCTTCGGTTGATGTAGTTGCTCAAAATTGTCTATTTAATATTTTTGAGCCGCAAGATTTACAACGGGCGTTAAGAGAAGTCTATCGAGTGCTAAAACCGAAGGGTAAATTGATTATGAGCGATCCGATCGCCACTCGTCCTATCCCTGAGCATCTTCAAGCCGATCAACGATTACGCGCTATGTGTCTATCTGGAGCGATCACCTATGACCAATACATCCACTATCTCATTGAAGCAGGATTTGGACAGATAGAAATCCGCGCTCGTCGTCCTTATCGATTACTGGACACACATAGTTTTGATTTAGATATTCCCCTGATGTTAGAGAGCCTAGACTCTGTCTCATTTAAAGTTCCCATTCCTGATGATGGCGCTTGTGTCTTTACAGGGAAAACCGCAATTTATAGCGGTACTGAGACTTACTTAGATGATCAGGCTGGGCATGTTTTACAGCGTGGTAATCCAACGGCTGTATGTGATAAAACGGCATCTAAACTTGCTCAAAAGTTTCCGCAAGAAGTGATGATCACCGATGCTACTTGGCACTATAACGGTGGAGGATGTTGCTAATGCTAGAGATCCTAAAATGGATTGAAAGTCTCGGCTATATTGGCGGTATCGCCTTTATTGCTATCTATATCCTCTCAACTATTACCTTTATCCCCGCCACCATCTTAACCTTGGGCGCAGGCGCAGTTTTTGGATTGGTGTGGGGATCGCTTTATGTGTTTGTTGGTGCGACATTGGGCGCGATCGCTGCCTTTATTATTGGGCGCTATTTAATCCGTGATTGGGTTGGTCAAAAGATTGCAGGAAACCAAAAATTCGCGGCGATCGATCGCGCAGTTGCTTCCTCAGGCTTCAAAATTGTGTTGCTAACTCGTCTTTCGCCATTATTTCCATTTAACTTACTTAATTATGCATTTGGCATAACTGGTGTCAGCCTCAAAGACTATGCGATCGCCTCGGTGGGAATGCTCCCCGCGACTGTTCTATATGTTTATGTTGGCTCACTTGCTAGCGATCTCGCCCGTGTTGGTAGTGACAACCAATCCACGGACACAATTAAATGGGTAATCCGCATCATCGGATTGATCGCCACAATTGCAGTCACCGTCTATGCCACCCAACTAGCTCGCAAGGCGATCGCCGAAATCAGCAACTAGAAAAAGTTGCAGACCGAAAATATCAGTTTACGCCTATTTTTGTAGAGCTTATTTTTTAGCAGTATTTTTTTGATAGTGCAATTTACAAATCATCGTGCTATCATAGAAAAGCGTCAAAAACGCAACGGGATGTAGCGCAGCTTGGTAGCGCACCACTTTGGGGTAGTGGGGGTCTTGGGTTCAAATCCCAACATTCCGATTGATTGAGAGCCTAAAGCTTTTACATAAAAGCCGTTCTATAGCAGTCCTAAATCACTCATGAGAAAAATAGGGCTTCGACTTCGCTCAGGCTTCGACTTCGCTCAGGCTTCGACTTCGCTCAGCCAACGATATACGCTGGCTAAGCGAAGTCGAAGCTGGCGTATTAATCTGAGCCAAGAATTTCGGCACATCGATCGCAATGCCAAAGTTCCATGAAAAAGTTGAAAAAGGACAGGCCCCTTGGATCTTGAGGACTACTCCATTGACGTGAACAAATCATGATGCTGACTTTTAAGATGAATCTAGGCGATCGGCATTTTGCCGATCGCATGAAAAGACGATTCTAGGTAATAATTGATTTGTTACATTGTTTTAGACCTAAAAATTTGCATGGCTGAATTAGTTCTGTCGTCGGCTCAAGTCAATCGCGCCGCGCTCACACCGATGATGGCGCACTATATCGAAATGAAAGAGCAGTATCCCCACGCGGTGATGTTGTATCGATTGGGGGACTTTTTTGAAGCTTTTTTTGAAGATGCCGAACTAATTTCACGCGAATTAGAATTAGTCTTGACAGGACGCGATGGCGGTAAAGCGGTTGGTAGAATCGCCATGGCCGGGATTCCTCACCATGCCCTCGATCGCTATGCCAATCAGTTAGTCGAAAAAGGCTACTCGATCGCCGTTTGTGATCAAATGGAAGCGGCTTCAGAAGCACAGGGATTAGTCAGGCGCGAAGTTACTCGCGTGATCACCCCCGGCACGGTGATCGAAGAGGGAATGCTGGCGGCGAAAAAAAATAATTTCTTGGTGGCGATCGCCCATGGTGGCACAACCGCCTCAACGCTGACACAGGCTTGGGGTTTAGCTTATAGCGATATCTCCACGGGTGAGTTTGCCGTCACCCAGCTAAATAGCACCGAGCATTTAATTCAAGAACTATTGCGCTTACAACCTGCGGAAGTTCTCATTCCCATAGATGCACCCAATCCCCAATTATTTCGCGGCGCTAAAGCCGACAAGCCCGAAGCCTTTTGGGAAGGGATTTCACAAAAAAAGCAATCTTGTCTACCCGAACCCTATAGCGCTTTACCCGAAAGTTTTTGTTATACACCGCGATCGCCAGCTCCCTTTGCCTTAGCTGAAGCCAAACAGCGTATTTTGGACACATTTAGAGTGCGATCGCTAGAGAGCTTTGGCTGCAAATCTCTCCCCTTAGCAATTAGAGCGGCGGGTGGTATTTTAGAATATTTGGAATCTACTCAAAAAACCGTAAAGATGCCATTGCAAGGGCTGTCTACCTATGCGATCGCCGATTATTTGATTCTGGATAATCAAACACGCCGCAATTTAGAAATTACGCAAACCGTGCGCGATGGAACTTACTATAGTTCGCTGTTATGGGCATTAGACAAAACTACCACAGGCATGGGCAGCCGTGCTTTACGGCGTTGGCTATTGCAACCGCTAAAGGATATTGATGCGATTAATCAGCGTCTAGATACAGTTACAGAACTTCTCAAACAACATTCTCTCCGTAAAAATTTGCGAAGTTGCCTCAGCCAAATTTATGATATCGAACGCCTTTGTAGCCGTATCGGTGCAGGTACAGCCAATGGACGCGATCTAATCGCGGTCGCCATGTCCTTAGAAAAAATGCGCGATGTTGCCGATGTGGTGGCAACATCTAGTTCTGGCTATTTAACCGTTTTGCAATCAGTTCCATCCGAACTAATTCAACTTGGCGCTCAGTTACAAAAGACGCTCATCGAAGAGCCGCCAATTTATATTACTGAAGGGAATATTATTCGTTCGGGCGTAAATGAGCAACTAGATAATCTGCGCCAACAGAGTCGTGATGATGTGGAATGGTTGGCAGCTTTTGAGAAACAAGAAAAAGAACGCACGGGCATTAACACGCTCAAAGTTGGCTTTAACAAAGCATTTGGCTATTACATTAGTATCTCGCGTGGCAAGAGCGATCAAGCGCCTACTGATTACATCCGCAAGCAAACACTGACCAATGAAGAGCGCTATATCACACCCGAACTCAAAGAACGGGAGACAAGGATTCTCAATGCTGATAGTGAACTCAAACAATTAGAATACGATCTGTTTGTGGAATTAAGGCTAATTGCTGCCAAACAGATCGAACCGATGCGAACTCTCGCCACCGCCCTCGCCGCCGCCGATGTGTTATGCAGCCTCGCCGAAGTCGCCGTCACCTACAACTATTGTCGTCCTGAAGTTACCAGCGATCGGGCGATCGCCATTCGCAATGGTCGTCATCCTGTGGTTGAGCAATCCCTCCCCGCAGGTTTCTTTGTTCCCAATTCCACTTATTTAGGATATTTAGAGAATGATGATCATACTCCCGATCACCCAGATTTAATTGTCTTAACAGGCCCCAACATGAGCGGCAAAAGTATCTATTTACGTCAAATTGGACTGATTCAACTCATGGCGCAAGTCGGCAGTTTTGTACCTGCGGAATCAGCGACTTTGGGAATCTGCGATCGCATTTTTACCCGCGTTGGCGCAGTCGATGACCTTGCCACAGGACAATCTACTTTCATGGTGGAGATGAATGAAACCGCGAATATTCTTAATCACGCTAAAGAACATTCACTGGTTCTGCTTGATGAAATTGGGCGCGGTACTTCCACCTTTGATGGCATGGCGATCGCGTGGTCAGTCGCCGAATATATCGCCAATAAAATCAAAGCCAGAGGCATATTTGCCACCCATTATCATGAACTAAATGAACTCGCGACATTACTTCCCAATGTCGCTAATTTTCAAGTTACGGTCAAAGAATTAGAAGATGAAATCATTTTCTTACACCAAGTTCAAGCAGGCGGGGCAGATCGCTCCTATGGCATTGAAGTTGGGCGTTTGGCAGGTTTACCCGCCAGTGTGATTAGCCGCGCCAAACAGGTTTTGAAACAAATTGCTAAAAATAGCCATATTGCCACAGGACTGCGATCGGGTAACTCTGGAAAAGCCGCTCATAAATCCAGCGATCAAGATTTATCTCAAGAATCTCAAATGACCATTTTTGATGCTACTTCCGATTGAATGATAATGAGTTGAAACAGGCTTCGACTTCGCTCAGCCATCAGTCCACGTTGGCTGAGCGAAGTCGAAGCCACAAATGATTTAGGATTGCTATATAATATGTGCGGATCTGTTATTTATAATATTTATTAAGATAATATTTACAAAATTTTTGCTTACAAAATTTCCAGCAACAAACAATTATGACTAGCCTCAAAAATGTCCTTGAGGAAATCGTTATCGTAGAAATACAGGATCAACTCAAACACCTAAACCAAACGGCTCGTGAGCCAGTAAGCCTTAGCGAAGTCGCAGCTTTTGCCCTTAATCGCTTACCTACGCTATACGCCAGTACTAGTCGAGGATGGTTGCAACAGCGCAAACACGCCCATAGCGAACTGCATAGCCAGATTATCAGTGCAGTTCAACACGCTTTATTAGGAGTGAGGCGCGATCCTTTGAGACTTTCTACGAAAATTGCTGCCAGTAAAATCGAAACACCTGCCCATGTTTTAGTCAAGCTTCAGAAACTCTTTAATAAGTCATCTTTGCTATGGCAAGATGTACCGCAATCTTTTCAAGATGCATTGACGATCGCCAATCAGCAACCACAATATGCTGGTTTGGGAATTAGCGATCGCCATCGACTACATGATATTAAAGGCTATCTACAACGTAAAGGGGGCAGTTATGATGATCGTCGGGGTTGGCAAACAAATGTGGATCTTCCCAATCCTGAACTTAACTCATATATTCTATCTGCTTCTTATTTTTTAGTCAATGTTTTAGAAGGGCTGGTAAGAGAAGAAGTCACCGCCCAACTCGTCCACATCGCCAATGTATTGCCTCGCAAAGTCGGTAGCGATGACATCTCCGCCCATGTGCTTAATCGACTGCCTGCGATGTATGCGACCACTGAGCAAGGTGTAATTTGGCAAACTCAAAGGGCGAAAGAACAACTATCCAGCCAAATTGAATCAACGGTCATTCAATCAATGATGACTCTGAGCAAAACACCACGTCGCCTAGTCGATCCGATTCCATTACTCAAATTTGAGGAGGAATGCGAACAAGCGCTGATAGAATTACGACAAACTTTTCAACGAGATGATATTACATGGCACAATGTGGTGGAGCTTACTGAATATGCGATCGCCCATGAAAAGCAAGGCATAACTTATTGGCGGCAGCAATGGCGGATGTTAGGACAAATTTATAGTGAAATGTCTTTGCAATCAGGGGACGCGGAGTTAGCTCTACACCAAACTGCGGAAGGTGAGGTTTTGATCGTGCGAACTCATACCAAGAGGGCTTTTGGTTGGCTTGCCGACAATCCTAAAACTCTCGGTGTTAGTACCTTGCGATTATTCCCTGCGGTGGCGGCGATCGAGCTTTATGCGTCTTTTTTAGATTTTGCTATTTCTTATACCCGTGAAGAAATGGCGGCGGATGGAATTGTTTGAGGTTGTTGAAAGTCAAATTTTGCGTAACGCGGGAGCTAAATAATTCTATAATCTTTGCAGTTTTTTAATTGATTTATTGCAACATGCCCATATCTTCAACGATACCATCTCGTTCTAGTCTGCTCTCAGAGATGCTTTTAGAATTAATCGAAATTTTGCGCGATCGCCAAGGTAACACATGGAATGCGATCGTCCGTATCGCCTCTGGTAAGTCGGCCACGATCGCGATCGATGACACCCGCATCCATTTACAAGTAGATGGCGGAGAAGCATTAGAAATCAAATTTTCTATACCTGAGCCTGATGCGAATAGCGCTTTTGAAAGCACAGGAAAAACTTTAAGCGATGTCATGTTTGGCAGAACCTCCCTCGATAAGTCGGTCGCCTCTGGCAAAATATGCATCTATGCCAGTATTGGGGACTTATTAAAAATTCGTTCGATTGTGGCTGCTGTTCTTGCTGATGCTCAGACAGAGCCAAGATTGCAAAGTCTTTGGAGAAAATTTGATCGGGAGTGGTAGAAGTTTCTGATCAAGCGCACCACAAACAAGAACATAAAACTCATCGCGAGGCTTCGCCTTACGACCCTTTCTGTAGCGGGTTTGATCAACAACTGCTGGATCAAAAATGGGGGTTTTTACTTGAGTGCGATGTTCTATGACATTTCTGCAACTAGGCGATCGCTATTAATCAAAAATAAAGCAGGCATCTCTTGAGATGGAATTGTCATGGACTTAATAAAGTCCACTTTCCAACTCTGGCTATAGGTTAGTGGTAGCGGTACTACTGCATCTTGAGCGATTTTTTGGAGCGCTGGTTGAGAATTACTGAGTATTCCAATTAAGCCTTGAGTTTGACTGCGAACCACAATTAAAGATGGTTTAGAAGCAACGATCGCCCCATTGACGATTAATTTCGGCACGGTATTGTTTTTAGCTTTGATTTGTCCAAATAATAATTTTCCGAGATCGACTACTCGCACATCTTGACCTGCAAAAGTGAGTTTAGGAATATGTTTTTCAAGGGGGATCACCCGATAAATGGAATCAATCGGCAAAATAAACCATGCAAGACGTAAGCGGAAGGCGATATATTGCTGATCAATATCGGAGCGTAGTTCAGAAAGTCGTTGCGATCGCAGGGAAGAAATAGCTGGCATGATGTTACTCGCAAATAATGACAGGTAAAGGGCTTAATCTTTTTAGTTTTGATGGATAAGTTGAGATATTGTCTGTAAAAGTTCATTGTCTTTGAAAGGCTTGGCGAAGTACGCCGATGCGCCTAGGCGCATTGCTAGATCTCGATGTTTTGCACCACTTCGGGAAGTGAGCATTATCACTGGAATATCTTTACAATTTTCATCACTGCGCGACTGAACTAAGAAGCCAAATCCATCTAGTCTGGGCATTTCAATATCGCAGATTACAGCACTGACTCTAATGGCTTTAGATAGAGTTTGTAATTTTTGGAGCTTCTCCATTGCTTCCTGTCCATCTTTAGCTTGTTCAACTCGATAGCCAGACTTTTCGAGAGTCATCGCTAAAAATCTTCGCACGTTGATCGAATCATCAACAACTAAAATCGTAGATCGCCGATCGCCTTGAGTTGATGTCAAGTTAAGAGCTTTAGCTGGACGTGAATCACTGATCGCCCAATCGAGCAAGTTATCAATGTCTACGAGTGGCACAAGCTTGCCACCACCAAGAATTGCACAGCCCATAAAACCTGTCGGCATGGGGATCTGACTTTGGATACCACGAATCGTGACTTCCTGTTCTCCCCAATAGCGATCGACTTGCAGCCCAAAAGGAACATTGTTTTTTGCCACAATCAGCATTAATGGTTCATCAACAATGGGACGGTTTTCAGTTTCTATTTGGATTTGTGGGCGTGAAAAGTGCAGGCGATCGCCAAGTTTTAATAAAGGGACAGAATACCCTTCCCAATCTAATACTTCTTGATTTGCGACAGTATAGATGGAAGTATCTTTGATTAGCAGGATTTCTTCAACCGCGCTGGTGAGAATTGCCATCTGCAAGCCATTACTCTCAAATAGCAAGACCCGCGCAATAGATAGGGAAATCGGTACGGTCAATATAAAAGTTGTGCCTTTGCCAGCTTCTGTGTCAACCCGAATACTGCCGCCAATTATATTTAGATTTGAGCGGACTACATCTAGTCCCACACCGCGTCCTGAAAGTTCTGTTACGCGATCGGCCGTGCTGAAACCTGCTTCAAAAATTAGGGATAGTAATTCTGCTTTACTCGAAGCATCTAAATCGCTCTCGTTCAGTCCCATTTGCAAAGCGCGATCGCGAAGTTTAGCAAGGTTAATGCCACCACCATCATCACTGATCGTAATTACGGTTTGATTACCACGATAGGCTGCGGCAATTTCGATTTTGCCTTTTGGTGATTTACTCGCCGCAATGCGAGCTTCGGGCGTTTCTATGCCATGAGCAAAAGCATTGCGAATTAGATGTAAAAAAGGATCTTCTAAAAACTCTAAAACCGATCGCTCAACTAGAATAGAACTACCGCGCACGACTAGATCCACCTGTTTGCCATGCGCCAATGACAAGTCTCGTAATAAACGGGGGAATTTATTCAAGATTTCGCTGAGCATTCGCATTCGGGTTTGTTCGATCGCCGTCTGCATTTGTCGCGAAGCTCGTCCGAGTTCGCGTTCAGTACTCTCAGTATCAGTTAGGGCCGTTTCTAAATCGATAGAAACTTCTTGCAACTGCACCACACTATCCATAATTTCTCGTGATAGCACATGCAGTTCGCTATAGCGATCCATTTCTATCAGGTCAAAACGACTCGCATAAGGTAAAAATGCTTCACTGTTGGCAGGTGGATTTGGATAGCGCTCTGAGAAAATGGCATTATTTAATTGGAATAATGGCTCAGAAGATGTCACTACGCGATCGTAGGCGGATCGTAGTTGAGAATTGGACTGCTCTAGTCCATGCATTCGGGTACTTAAAAGTTGAACTAGATTACGCATTCTTTTTAATTGCAAGCGCAATCCACTGCGTTCGGCATTCAACTCCCCAAAGCGATCGCTAAGTGTTTCTAGCTGTCGTAAAGGAATTCTAATCGTTGTATCTAAGCGAGAATTATCGCTTGTTGATATTGGGTTACTTGTCTTTGGGGTTTGGAAATCAGTTAGATCTATAGTTAAGTTTGTAGAAGATTGCTCAAGGCTGACCAGATCATCCTCATCTGCAAAATTATTGACCAGAGGCTCTTGAGAAAACTCTATTAAGGGAGGCGGATTTAAGGGAACTGATATCGGGAAGATGGTTGAAGATTCTATCTGAAAATGGTCGGGCAGAGCCTGAAACTGACTGACTAACACCAAAGATTGCGATCGCCGCCAAGCGGTTAATGCTGATTGTGCAACTTCTTGCAAGTTATGATCTTTATCCGCTAGGGCTTGGCTAATTTCTTCACAAAGGTGGGTAAAGGCGGGCAGTTCTAACATTTCACCCAGACAGCCAAACTCTTGACTGGTGAGTGCAAATTCTTCGCGCAGCACCTGCGAATTTTGATCGGCAAGTACAGTGGTTAGACGATCCAGACAAGCATCTACTTCTGTGGCAAACATGAGGATACGCATATCCTGTCCTGCTTCTTCAGACAATAAACTGGCTTCGTCTTGAGATGACAGATCGCCCAAAATGTCATGCAAATGATTGAACGGCGGATTAACATGTGCTGCTAGCCAATCAGATTCGGGAGTTTGCTTCTGCTTGTGGATACTTGCCGTTTTCGCCATGCCATCGATCGCCCCTAAGAGCAGACTTTCCATTTCGGGCGAAATTTCAGTTTGATTAGTTATCTGCAAAATTTTAATCGAGTCTTCTAATCGGTGGGCTAGTTCACTAAGCTCCATGAAGCCCATCATGCCTGCACCACCTTTCATCGAGTGGGCGGCGCGTAAAATCTTATCGATCGCCGATCGCCCTAATCCGCGATCGCTTAAGCCAATAATTTCTGTCTCAATGTCAGCTAGAAAGTCTTTAACTTCATCGAGAAATAGTAAGCGCACTTCCCATTCGCGATCGCTTAATGCATTAGTTAATGTATTAGTTTCCATATCGACCTCTTTTAATTTTTGTTTGCTGAAGATTACCCTCACCCCTAGCCCCTCTCCCAAGAACTACCCTGTACACACAAGTCTCAAAACCCCCTTTAATTCCCCCTTGCAAAGGGGGAAGACTAGAAATTCGTTCCCTCCCCTTCTCAAGGGGAGGGTTAGGGAGGGGTTATTTCTGGAGTTTTAGAAATTAATTTACTTGTGTGTACACCGTAGCTCCCAAGAAGGGAGGGGGCTTATGCCTCAACCTTAAAGGTTTCTACCGATGCTTGCAACTTACTGGCTACATTGGCAGTTTCTTGCAGGGCGATCGCCACTTCACGCGATGTTTCTGAAGACTTCTGAGATTGTGTAGATAAATTTTCCATAACCAACTTGACTGATTGCGATGTTTGCACCTGTGAAGTTGTGGCGGTAGAAATACCTTGGAAGAGCGCGTTTACTTTTTGAGCTACTTCCACAATCTGCACTAGACTCTTTCGCGCATCTTCAACTTTGTTAGTACCTTCCACAACTTGCAAAGTACTTGCTTCCATTGATTCAACCACTTCTGTCGTCTCTTGTTGGATGCTCTCGACAATTCGCGCAATTTCTTTAGTCGCGGTTGCTGACTGAGCCGCCAGCGCACCAACTTCTTCCGCAACTACCGCAAAGCCGCGTCCTTCTTCACCCGCACGCGCCGCCTCGATACTAGCGTTTACGGCTAGCATGTTAGTTTTGAGAGCGATTTGGTCAATCAAAACGACAACCTTAGAAATCTGTTGAGAAGCTTCACCAAGTCGTTTTACTTTTTTGGTGGTTTCGGCAACGGTTTGACGCAATTGCAAAATACTCGATGCTGACTGCTCGATCGCGATGCTACCCGTTTCGGCAGTTGTCGCGGCTAAGTTAGAAGCATCGGCTGCTTGTCTAGCGTTACTCGCCACCTCCTGAATCGATTCTGTCATCTGTTCGACAGATTGCAAAGCGCCATCCAGTTCTTTCGCTTGCAATGTTGCGTCTTGGGCTAGGGTGCGAATTGATTCATTGTTGGTGTTTACGGATGTGTTTACCTGCGAACTGGCGATTTTTACCTGTGTTACCACGTCTCGTAAGCTTTCGACGATCGCATTAAAAAAGTCGGCAACGATGCCAATTTCACCAGCCGAGATTTGGGCGCGAACGGTCAAATCTCCACTCACTGCGCCTTCAACGTCAGACAGCAATGTAATTAACTCACGCTGAATCGTTTCGCTCCGCAGCCGTTCTTGCTCGGCAGTATTTTGCCTCTCAATCGCTAGTTGCAACCCATTAAAAGCAACACCCAACTGTTCGCCAGCCTGCTTCAAATAAGCAATCTCATCTTGTTGCCAAGTATGTGGGGTCTGGCATTTATGGACGATTAATAATCCATATAATGTGTCAGCTTGACGAATTGGCACGACCAAGTTGGATCTGATCTGCAACTTATACATCAAGTCCAGATGCTTAGGTGCAAATCCTGCATTTAGTACATCCGATGTGGCGACAGTTCGACCCTGTTTATAATCTTCGATGATGCTGTTAGGTATACAGGGATCGCTTAGTTGAGCATCAAAGGCGCTAGTTAAGCCGCGCCCCACTGATTCTCTGGTGATAGTTCCCGCAAACTCTGCATCAAACTCATAGATTACCGAGCGATCGCATTGCAAGACATCACGGACATTTTCTAAATAATTGAGCAGTAGTTGATTCAATCCCTCGTTGCTCTGCAATCGCGAAATATCACCCCGAACTTCTGAAAGCTTAACTTCAGATTCTTGCAGAGCCAAAAAACTCTGTAACTGTCCCGCCATGAGGTTGATGTTGCCGCCCAGTTGCGCCATTTCATCTTCACCTTGAACTGCAAGGCGAGTTTCCAGATTACCTTTGCCAAGCTCAAGCACCGCCGCCGTTGCATCGATGATCGGTTTGGTGGCGCGTTGGGCGATCGCGATCGCTAATACTGCCGCCAATATCCCCACACCACCAGTCGCTGCCAACAAGATCAACAGCAATTGCTGTAAAGGCTTTAGCGCAATATCAGTATCAAGCGCAATAATCGCATCCCATTTCAGATCTGGTACTCCCTCGATTTTCGGCAAAGGTGCAAAACTAACAAATTGCTCACGGTTAGAACTTTGGTCAATAGATTTTACAGAAACAGCTTGTTGACTAGCAATTAGCGGGGCTAAACTTGGAAAGTTAGTTTTTACGTCAAGTCCAATTCGCTTTTTTTCTAAGGCGGCAAAAAATTTACCGTCAGACTCGGACAAATGGTACTGTTCTCCATTCAGAGCAAAATCGGCAACTAGTTTATCTAGATTCTCAACAGGCATCCGAGTACGAATAACGCCGATAGTTTTACCTGTTGTCACATCCTTGATCGGCGCAGCTAGATAGATCGCAATGATACCAGTAGATTTGGAAGTTTCTGGCTGACTAACCACGATAGAGTCTGTCTTCAGAGTATCTTGAAAATAAACGCGATCCTTGTGATTTTTTAACAGTACGCCTTGATTTTGCGCGATTAAATCACCATTCAGATCAAAGGCAGCAATGCTAGCGTAAACGCCATAGCTCTTTACATAGTCATCAAGAATTGCTTGACGCTCTTGAGGCGTAGTCACTGCTTGAATTTTAGGATTAGTCAAAAATGGCAACTTAGCCAATACTTGAATATCTGAATAGCGCTCTCGCATGAAATATGCCACACGGTAACTCATCCCCTTACTTCGCGTTAACGTACCTTGCTGTGTCGATTCAGTAATATCCTGTCCGACATAATAATAAGTAAATCCTCCCAAAGCTAGCAAAGGAATCGTAATCGCGGCAACTGATACAACTGTAGTCTTAGTCTGTAAACCCAGAGATTGCCACCATCGCCCGATCGACTTTTTCTGGTTTACAGGAGCCACAGGAATAGAGTTAGGCAAATTAATCGGCTCTACTGCGGCATAGTTACCATTGCCAGAAGGATTAGTACCATTGATAGATTCGGGGCTGTCAGTGCGAGAACGTGAATCAAGAACCATGATGTAAAACTCCGTTTTTTAAGAAAAAAGTTAAAAGGAAAAAAGAAAATCTATACAGTGAAGTTGTGAGTGGCGATCGCCTCTGAGTCTAACAAGTACAAATGCTCGCTAGCCATCTCATGCTGAACCAGCCAACCGCGCAAAAATGGCACGATTTCAAGAGAGATCTTTGTCTTCGGTAATTCTAGTGGAGAAACTATGTCTGTCTCGGCAATCCGCAATACGCGCCCAATCCGATAAACACCTAAACCAAGAAACGCGCCACCGATTTGTAAAACGGCAATATGCGTCTCGATCGCCGTCAAATCAAGCGGCGCAAATCCTAATAATTGCGGTAAATCCAACACCCAAAAAATATTACTACGATGCTCGACCAAACCCATCAGACAAGGATGGACATTGGGCATTTGCATAAAGCGATCGCTAGCCAGCACGATAGTTTCGCGTACATTTTTGAGTTCTAGAGCCGCCGTATCATTACTGCCAACTTGTAAACTTAAATATGGCAACCCTGCGATCGCCCTTATTTTATTTTCTTGTAATTCGATCGTAAGGTTAGACACATCAGCCTCCGAGCAGCGATCGCACTGCTTGCAAGATGTCGTCTTTGGTAAATGGCTTAGTGAGATAGATATCCACACCTTGCTTCATTCCCCACATGCGATCGAGATCTTGATTTTTAGAAGTACAAGCAATTACAGGCACTGTTGCCGCAATCTTTTTGATGGCTCGACATAGCTCCAAACCACTCATTCCCGGCATGACCAAATCCGTGATGACGACATTTGGCTTGTTGTTTTCAAATTTCTCCAATCCTTCCTTACCATCACCAGCACTAACTACCGTATACCCACCCTGCCGCAGATAATCACAGATTAGCTCACGTTCTGAGTTTGTATCTTCCACCACCAACACTGTAGCCAAAATCATTTCTCCTTGTTATGTGTGAAAACTATAGTAAATAGATAAGTGTAAATAAAACCCTAAAACCCGTGGCATCGGGTGCCACAGATTTTATTTTAGGCAACCGATCGCACAGCGCGTAAGATATCCTCACGAGAAAATGGCTTAGTAATATAAATATTGACCCCCTGCTTCATGCCCCACAACTTATCTAGTTCTTGGTTTTTAGAAGTACAAGCGATAATCGGCACATCTTTAGTTTCGCTATTCTTTTTCAAGCTGCGACATAGCTCTAAACCACTCATTCCAGGCATTACTAAGTCAGTAACCACCACATCAGGTTTTTGGTTCTCGATCTTCTTAAGTGCTTCTTGTCCATTATTGGCAATGATCACACTGTAACCACTTTCTGTTAAATAGCTAACAATCAAATCCTGCTCAGACGCTGTATCTTCAACCACAAGAACTACTGTCATAATCTACCCTTAACTATTTTTTTTGGTTGGATTTGATAAATTTCTAATATCTTACAGTGCTTTGCCCTGAAACCAGAACCAATTTTTTTGTTGCTTACATCAAATGACGCATCATCATCTTTAGTAAATCAGCTTGCATAAACGGCTTAGTTAAATAATCAGTTGCACCTACAATTCTGGCTCTAGCTCGATCAATCAGCCCCTTATTTCCCGTCACCATCACAATCGGGATGTCCTTTAAGCTTGATGATTTACGAATTAAAGAACAGAGTTGATAGCCATCAACATTTGGCATTCCGATGTCTAATAAAATTAAATCAGGACGGATAGAATTAATTTTCATCAAGGCTTTCATCGAATCTTGAATAAGCGTAACTTTAAAATCTTCACTCCCCAAATAGCTGCTAATAATACTTAGCATTGACTCACTATCATCGATACAAACAATTTTCCAAGTTTTGGTTGATTGACCTGTAAGAACTTGTGAAATACTCGAAGTATCTTCACTAGACTCATCGATGAATGTTTCTGAAAGTTTATTAATGTTTTCACGTTCTTCTTCAGGAGCCAGATAATAAGTGCGTGGCAACATGTCAAAGGGAGGGAGAGGATCTCTTAATAAAATCGAACCATCGCTAATCAATGGAATCAGTTGCTTGGCGATCGCCAAGGGATCTTTGCCAAATAACGCGCCCAACTGACAAAAGTTAAACCCACGCAAAACTCGCGCTAGTCTTTGGACAGTTTCTAAAGACATCCGTTTTTCGGCTGATGACTGACTGACTAGGTAAGGACATTGATAGGGCGACGAAATTGTCGGTCCAAGGTCATACCATGTTTGCAAACGTTGTTCGATAATTTCTAAAATTCGCTCAATAGACAAGTCACAATAGGTTTCCTTTAATAAATGTTGATAATATTTACCGACAAATTCGCCATTGGGTAAACACAAAAATGACTCGACCACTTCTTGAATGATGCGAGCGACCAGTTTACTGGCCATGGGCTTGGGTAAATAATTTTCACTCACCAACCACAGGACGGCGATATATTCGGTGCAGAGATTTTCGCTAGTGACCTGATATTTGGCGTTGTCTGGCGATGGATCGTCAAACATTAGCCTTAATTGCGATCGCAATTTATCATTTAGGGTCGGCACTTCGCGGCTTAGCCATCGCAAATGTCGCTCTAATCGCTCAAAGCTGTCGAGTGAATGAGAGGCATACACTAATTTCCCGTCCTTTATATAAAATGACCAACGAATGCGATCGCGGACAAGATAGGTGCAGCCATCTTCACTTGACTCTAAACTTTTTAAGAGTTCTTTAGAAGACTGTTTTTGATCTTTATCCATACTAGTAGCGACATATGTCATATCAACACTGATTGCCAAGCTTGATTAAAAGTAAATTTGTCTCGAATCTACCTTTCACATTTCAGATCTAATATAGTCTACCTCCCCTAAGATTAGTAATTTCTCAACTTAATAGTATTTAATAGTGTTTGATGGATTTTAATAGGTTTTGAACTATGTTCCCATTTTTATCCAAACTTTTACCGCTCTTCTTCTATCCGCTTGGTTTATCGAGTTTGTTAATTGCGATCGCCTTAGCAAATTTATTATGGAAATCTAAGCGATCGCCAAATGCTAGTATCGCCAGCAAAAGTTTAACGCTATTTAAAAAAAATCGGTTGTCTGCCATTTTGCTGGGAATAGCCTTAGCAATTTTGATATTGAGCAGCAATGAAATTTTTTCTAAATGGTTAGTCCGATCGCTCGAATGGCAAAACTTACCCAATGGCGAGTTACCCCAAGCTGAGGCGATCGTGGTCTTGGGTGGCGGCACTCGTCCACGCATCGCGCCGCGTCCTTGGTATGAGATTAATGAAGCAGGCGATCGTATTTTGTATGGTTCATGGCTCTACAAACAGAACAAAGCGCCGCTATTATTGGTCACAGGTGGTCGTGCTGAGTGGCTTGGTGAGGGCGGGAATCCTGAATCAGAAGATATGGCGGCGATCGCCGAAATGATGGGTGTGCCATCAAGCGCCATTATTCAAGAATCACAATCTTTTAATACTCGCGATAACGCCGTAAATACTAAACAAATTCTTGATAAAAGAGGGATTAACAAAATCTTATTGGTCACATCGGCAATGCATATGCCGCGATCGCTAGAAATTTTTCGTAAAAATGGTATCGAAAGCATTCCTGCGCCCACTGACTTTTTGGCTGTAAACAATGGCAACAACAAGGGGTGGGCAAGCGTACTTGAGCTTTTGCCTAGCACCGAGGCGCTCAAAAATACCACAAGTGTTATCAAAGAATATATCGGCTTACTGATTTATCAGATCGCAGGATGGGCATGAAAATACAGCGCTTTGCGCTCAAATCAGATGCGCCATAGAAAAGGGTCGCAGGGCGTAGCCCCGCAAAGGGTTTTATATTTATAGTTTTATATTTATATTTGTGGCAGGTTCACACGCAAATTACCTTCAAACAAAAAAAGGCGGCGCGTTGCACTGCCCTTTTTTTGGGGCTTGCAGTTGCAAGACTTGTCTAGATTGTGTCTGTCTGCTTAAATAAGCTTTGGTAATATCAAAAAATTCTAAAAATATTTATGAGCAGGGGCAACGGCAAAAAGAGCGGCAATATGAACACGATTTGGCTCGTGATTGCTTTAGCTGCTCTCGGTACAGGTATGGGTGCGGCGATCGCCTCGCGATTGGTGACTTATCGTCCATCCCCTGCGGACTTAGCCACCAATGAAGCCATTTTAAATGCGTATTCAAGTCAGTCTTCAAACTCGGCAAATCCTGTAAAAGCCAGTGGCAATAACCAATCTTTTTGTCAATACAATGCCCTTGACTCGGTGACGGCTTCGCTGTATCAGGTCAGATCGATCAATGCGATCGCCAATGATCCTTTGCCGATCTTATCAACCCTGAGCAGTACTCTCAATGCCGATTTGATGGCAAGTTTTACCCCTGCGACATTTCCGCAAATTAGCGATCGCGCCCGGGCCGCTAAAATTCCGATCATCATGTATCACGACATTGCCGCGACCAAAGATGTCGATTGGGATGTCACGCCAGAGGAACTAGAAAAGCATTTTCAAATGCTCCAAGAAGGCGGATATACGCCAATCACGATGGATCGGATGATCAACCATTTGCGAACAGGTTCTCAATTACCCGAAAAGCCTGTGCTGCTGACCTTTGACGACAATTATACTGGTCAGTACAAATATGCGTTCCCATTGCTAAAAAAATATAATTATCCTGCGGTGTGGTCAGTGCATACTCGCTTTGTCGGTACGGGTGGCAAAAAGCCCAAGGCGACATGGGATCAATTGCGAGAAATGCATAAAAGTGGCTTAGTCACAGTTGCTTCGCACACGGTCAATCATTTGAATATGGTCAGTCTCAGTGATGCGGAAATCGAACGTGAGGTCACAGATTCTAAAAAGGTTCTCGAAAAGGAATTGGGAATCGTCATTGATTATTTTACTTATCCTGAAGGTGACTTTACCGATCGCGCCAAGGATAAAATCAAAAATGCTGGCTACAAAGCGGCGCTCTCCATGAGTCTCGATCCGCGTCAAGAGCGATCGGCAAACGAGTCTGAAGATTTATTAGCGGTGATGCGCTTTGGGCAGTCACGATTTAATGAGGCGATCGGACAAGCCTCAAGTGGATCTTCTGGAAATCAAACTTCATTGTTGCCGACCGTTAGTAATGGAACGATTAATTTCACTACGCCTGTCGAGAAGCGGAAAGTCACTATTGATGGATTGGAGCTAACCTTAGTATCGGGTGGTCGAGCCGTCACTGCTCATGCGGATAAACGCGCTCAGGTTGCCGAGATTATGACCATGATTCCCAATGCGATCGCGGCTGTTGATGGCGGATTTTTCTCACTGGAGCGCATTGATGGCAATACGATGATTGGACCTGTGATGAGCCAATTCTCGACTAATTCAGGAGTTTTTAATACTGGGAACAAAGGTGAAAACCCACTTCTCAATGGTCGCCCCCTAGTTCTAATTAGCCCCAAATCCATCAAGTTTGTGCCATTCAATGCGGCTAAGCATATTTCCTTAGAAAACGTGCGAACAGAATTAGCCGAGGCAACAGATGCCTTTGTGGGCGCGGG
Organism: Cyanobacteria bacterium SOY_65_metabat_81; assembly: GCA_031412945.1. Classification (GTDB taxonomy): domain Bacteria; phylum Cyanobacteriota; class Cyanobacteriia; order Pseudanabaenales; family Pseudanabaenaceae; genus Pseudanabaena. Next base: position 29,133 of record JANODY010000042.1, on the reverse strand, counting down.
TTGGCTGGTCCGTGATGGCAAACCTCAATCAGCAGAATCCTTTGGCAAGCTCTATGGGTTTGATGCTAGTCGCGATCGCGCCTTTTGGGGAATTGACCGCTCAGGTCGCCCAGTAATTGGCGTGACTATGGAAATGATCGATTCGGTGGGCTTAGGTAAAATTTTGGCAAAGGCGGGTTTGCAAGATGCGGTCATGCTTGACTCTGGCGCAAGTGCATCCCTTGCCTATAGTGGCAAGTCGGTCATGGCGTATGAGCCGCGTCCAGTCCCCCATGTCGTGGCGCTGTTGCCACCCGATCCCGTCCCTGTCGAAACTGCGGAAAAGCCCAACTGTCCTGTTAGCTCAAGTCGTTTTTAACGCGCTACCTTCGTTAAGCTGATGTCCCAAAACCAAAAAAGTTTGTGCCACGCTTTGCGCGGCACAAACTTTTTTCTCTTTTGGGACATAAAAAAGCCTCAGCACAAAGCGCTGTATATGTTTTATGGCTTTATAGTGGCGATCGCCAATTTTACGGCTCCGATCGCCTGTTCCCCAGAAATATGAGCAACGGGCAAGCTATCAACACCCATCGCCACACAAAGTAACGCTAAATAAAGAATCGAATATTTAAATACAGAACGGGCGACAGTGCGATCGCTAGGTTCTTTGAGTAGCTGCATCGCTTTGTAAATGAAGGCTAGCCCCAGTCCAACGGCGGAAACTGCATAGACTAAACCCATCACATTAAATGGATAAACCAGCAATAACGACACAGGCACTAACAGCAAGGTATATAACAAAATCTGATTAGCCGTCACCTCGGCTCCCTTGACCACAGGCAACATCGGCACGCCCACTTTGGCATATTCATCGCGAATCATTAATGCCAAAGCCCAAAAATGGGGTGGAGTCCATACAAAAATAATGGCAAACAATACCCAAGCTGCCCAACTCAGTTCTCCTGTCACCGCCGCCCAACCAACTAAAGGCGGGATCGCTCCTGCTGCGCCACCAATCACAATATTTTGGGTGCTAGTGCGCTTTAGCCAAATCGTGTAAACGCCGACATAGGTGGCGATCCCCGACATGGCTAGACAAGCGGCTAACAGATTGGCATAGACCGTCAGCATCGTAAATGAGATCAGGGCAAGGGCGATCGCAAAAATTAGAGCATCACGGGGCGCAATCCGACCAGAGGGCAGTGGTCGCCAACTAGTGCGTTCCATTTTGGCATCGATATCGCGATCGTATAAGCAGTTAATGGCATTGGCTGAAGCCGCCGCGATCGCCCCTCCCAAGACCGTAATCAATAGCAAAAATGCATCAACTTTACCTTCAGAAGCAATCCACATCGAGCCTGCGGTGGTGATGAGCAACAGCACGATAATGCGGGGTTTAGTTAGCTCTATATAATCTTGAATGACATCACGAAAATCGTGAATTGAGCGCGGTGTCCGAATTGGTTTATTTGATTCAATCTGGATATTTTCGGGACTGTTTATGTTCATTTCGGGGATCGCTATTTCGGGGATCGTGGATTCTGCGATCGCGGTTTCTGGCATGTGCGCTTAACTCCTAAAATATTTTGTAGTTAGCGAATCGCGGTTTGTGCTTGATTTTGGGATGAGATTTGGTCTTGCTGACTAGCTCTAAAAGCCAACACCGCAAAACTAACGAGTGTGCCTAATAAAGCCGAACCCGTGGCTTGGTGAGCGATCGTGAGTAACTCGACTTGTAGATGTAGTTTGTATGTAGCATAGCCGATCGCCACTTGCGCGATGACGACTAAACCCGCGATCGTGGCGACACGGCGTAAGATCGGGGCGATCGCCTTAGTGCGCCATGACATGATTACCACAGCGATACTGGCGATCGTGGCAGGAATTACGCCGAGCAGATGAGCATTTAAAACTATGCACATGTCTTGAGTGGCAAAACATTGATGTAACGCCCATTGTGAAGCAACTAACGCGCCCAGAATGCTCTGCAAATAAACTAAAATCGCTGCCGATAATCCTAACCAAGCTATTTTTGAGGGATTGGTTTTAATCTCACCTTTTAGGTCACCAAAACTCGATTGGTTAGTTAGAGCCGTGGCGATCGCCAGCAAACTAGAGAAAAATAATAAACCTGTCCCCAAATGGGCGGTGACGATATCAAACCTTAATAATTGCGTAACCGTTAAACCACCCAAAATCCCTTGAAAAACGACCAGAGATAAAGATCCTGACACCGCCCAAGGCAACCATTTTGGTAAAGATTGGCGAAAATACCAACCTGCACTAAACAAAGCGATCGTGGCAAAACCAACGGTGCAAGCAATTAAGCGATGAAACCATTCTAAAAATACTTGCAAGTTCATCTGCTCGGCAGGTAAAACTGTCCCATAGCACAGGGGCCAGTCAGGGCAAGCTAATCCTGCATTCATCACGCGAGTGGCGCTACCGATCGCCATCACCATCCAAGTCGCGATCGCGATCGCCAAAGCCATCCGCCGAATCAAGATAACTGGTTCTATAAGGGGTTCTGTTTTGGCTAATTTGGAAGAAGGCAAAGAGTCATTCATGCAATTTTTATTGATTCAGAACTTTTTCGTAAATCTTTACAAAACTCAATGTAAGTATGTACCGTACTTATAGCTTACTTTATGGCGCTTTGCACCGCGCAAAAGTAGCGATCGCTAAAAAATTAGATCAGCCGCGATCGCTACCCGATCTACAGCCTCAACCGATCGCGGCAAGATTGGCAATCTGACTATCGTTTGCGATGGAAATAGCTCAGTATTAACTTCTTTCCCAGATTCATAACGATTATGAACTATAAAATTTTGCTTGATCCCCATCTGCTCTAGCGATGTGGTCAGCCGCTCTTGTTCCGCCACTATCGCCGATTGAGCTTGAATCACGCCAATAAACTCGGTGTAATCAGAATTGGTCAATTTCTTCTGAGCTAGTACCACCTGCCGCCGTAATAGGCGTAAACGCTCGATCAAATCCACTCGTCCCAAAGAGTCTTGATACTTAAGCCATAGCCGCAAAATCCACGCTAGCCAATCACTCATGGCGTTAGGCATTTCTAAAAAGCGGAGTAAATGCCCTGTGGGTGCGGTATCTAAAATAATTAAATCTTGTTCTTGCTTTTCTAACAGGTCGATCACCGTCACCAGAGACAAAATTTCATCAATACCGGGCAGTCCTTGCGAAATAATTTTTTGCCAAGCTTCTGGAGTATAAGCAAGTTGAATTCCATCAGGATCATCACTTTGCCCGCTCATCATATTGGCGAGTTCGGTTAAATAATTAGCCCGGAATTCATCAAATACGACATCAGTATCAATTTCTTGTCCAGTCAAATTAGCAAGATTATCTTGAATGGTTTGGGGATCATGCCCTAGTTGCATTCCAAATACGTCGCCCAGAGAGTGGGCGGGATCAATCGAAATTACCCGAATTTGGCGATCGCTATGCTTAGTTGCCATTGCCAAAGCGATCGCCGCCGCCACAGTGGTTTTGCCCACCCCACCTTTACCACCGATCAAAATCAGTTTGCGCCCCTGCTCAATAAAATCAGGAAAACTCGGCAATACTTTTTCAGGAATAATCAGGCGTGGCGGCGTAGTTTGATTAACTGCATCAATCGGACTAATCTCTTCAATTAGTTGATCTAGAGCCTCAATTCCCACAGGTTCGCTTCCTTGCATGGGAATCCCTGATAAATGCTTGGCTTCAGGTAATGCTAAAAACTTTTGTAATAACATTTGCTGTTCACTATAGCGATCGCCCTGACCATTCTCTTGAACATTTCCTTCTTTAACCAGACGATTTATAAAAACATCACCGCAAGGGATCTTCTGGATAGCCAACTGTTGCAAAAATCTTTGAGTCTCAAGTAAGCTCATCGGCTCAGCGATCGCCACCACCAAACAAGCCGTAAAATCAGCATCTTGGAGCATGGCTTGTCCCGCCGCCTGACTAGCTTTCATCTTTTCTAAAAAAGCGTCAGCAGCATCAGTCACATATCTTTTTGTAAAAGTAAACTGCAACGTTCGATGCTTTTGTTGAAATAATTCCAGAGATTCTAAAAATGTATCTAAAAAACTATTCAGACCAAATAAGTTAAGCGTATGCCCACTAGGAGCCATATCTACGACAATGCGATCGACCACGCGATCGGAGGCGCGATCGGACAACAATCGCTGAATCTCTAACAGCCCCATCAATTCATCAACCCCTGGCCAGTTCAAATCCCAAATTGGAGTTAAGTCTTCCCCTTCCACAAAACTGCCGCGCTCTACCAATAGTTCAAGAACTTGTCCATGTTCTTTTTTAAAAGTCTGCAAAAGTTGATGAGCATCTAGCGCTTGCACTTGCAGGTTAGGCAGATCGACTAAGGCGCGGGGAGCATCGGTGACTTCGAGTTGCAACACATCTCCCAATGAGTGGGCGGGATCAGTTGACAGCAATAAAATCTGTTCATCAGGAAATATTTTTGCCCAACGTCTAGCAAAAGCACAGGAAAGAGTGGTCTTGCCTACGCCGCCTTTGCCACTAAACATGGCGAGATGGAGAGCATCATGAGAGGGGTTAGTATGAGCCATAGCCTTAAGATTAACATTGCGATCGCCATGTACAGGATATCAAAGCCATTAGTTCTTCGGCTTTAGCGATCGCTATTACTGTTCCTCAGAGCCGCGATGATAAGATCTAAAAGTGTAAAAGCTATAATCAACCGCAAGCCTATAAACTTTTGAAATATGTCGTCTTCAACCCCTGACGTGCCAACCCCTGACGTACCAGCGAGCGAGTCTCGCGAAGCCCGTACCCGCCAAATGCTTGGAATGAAAGGTGCGGACATTAAAGAAACTTCGATCTGGAAGATCCGCTTGCAATTAATGAAGCCGATTACATGGATACCCCTGATGTGGGGCGTACTCTGTGGCGCGGCTTCGTCTGGCGATTTTACATGGTCGATGGAAAATGTGTTTCGATCGCTGCTTTGTATGCTCATGTCAGGTCCCTTGCTGACAGGCTATACCCAAACTATTAATGACTATTACGATCGCGAAATTGACGCAATTAACGAGCCGTATCGTCCGATTCCATCAGGGGCAATTCCGCTCAATCAAGTCGTTGCTCAGATTTGGATTTTGTTACTGGCTGGTATTAGTGTTGCGGCAGTTCTAGATGTAACTGCTGGTCATGCTGATTTTATTATTACCAAACTGGCGATCGGTGGTGCATTTCTTGCCTATATCTACTCTGCGCCACCTTTGAAGCTCAAGCAAAACGGCTGGCTAGGTAATTATGCCCTCGGCGCGAGTTATATCGCGCTACCTTGGTGGGCTGGTCATGCTCTCTATGGCACTCTCAACTGGACAATTGTAGCCGTCACCATGTTTTATAGCCTTGCTGGTTTAGGAATTGCGATCGTCAATGACTTTAAGAGCGTTGAAGGCGATCGCGAATTAGGATTAAACTCTCTGCCCGTCATGTTTGGCGTGCAGAAAGCCGCCTTACTATCAGCAACGGCGATCGATGTGTTCCAAATCGGCATTGCCATTTATTTAGTCACGGTCGGAGAGCAGTTATTAGGCAGTTTGATTGTGCTGTTGGTAATTCCACAGATCACATTTCAAGATATGTATTTCTTGCGCGATCCGCTTAAAAACGATGTCAAATATCAGGCTAGCGCCCAACCATTTCTGGTGATTGGCATGTTAGTAGCCGGGATTGCGATGGGACACGCAGGTATTTAGGAATGCACCTTACGCAGATCTTGGCTCGGCGTAAGGTGCGTAAATAAAGTAACAAAATCTCTAGGGATGAGTATGATTAGCCTCAAAAATATTCGTAAATCTTATCGTCTCGGTGAAGTTAATGTTCCTGTTCTCAAAGGCATCGATCTAGAAATTCAATCTGGAGAATATGCGGCGATCATGGGAATGTCAGGTTCGGGCAAATCGACACTAATGAATATTATTGGTTGTCTCGATCGCCCCTCATCAGGTCAATACTATCTCGAAGATCGGGAACTGACCACTTATAACGATGACGAACTAGCCTATATTCGCAATCGCCGTATCGGATTTGTATTTCAGCAGTTCAATCTGCTTTCACGCTCGACAGCGATGGAGAATGTCATGTTACCAATGATTTATTCTAATATCCCTAAAGAAAAACGTCGCCGCCTTGCCACCGAAGCTCTGACTAAAGTTGGACTCAGCGATCGCCTGTCCAATCGCCCCAATCAATTATCGGGCGGACAACAACAGAGGGTAGCGATCGCCCGTGCGTTAGCCAATCGCCCCGCGCTGCTCCTTGCGGATGAGCCAACTGGCGCATTAGATACCCAAACATCTCATGAAGTTATGAACTTACTTGCCGAACTAAACGAGCAGGGAATTACCATCGTTCTAGTTACCCACGAACATGATGTTGCCGATCGCACTCGCCGTATTATCCGCATCCAAGATGGATTAATCTGCGATCCATGAGAAAATAGTCCCGTACTACTTCTTCCCTTACTACTTATGTCTGGTTCTCGAAATGATTGGTTTCCCACTCCAGTCTGGCATTTTACGATCGCTAATCATCAACAATTAAATGAAGTTCTCTTACAAGAAATTCACGAAGAACAACAACGCGATCGCCAAGGCGAAAAATGGTCAAATATTCTTGGATGGCATAGTATAAATACTTTGCATCAACGCGATCGCTTTCATGAGTTTACTCAAATTATCCATACAAATGTTCTAGAAGTGGCAAATTTTTTGCAATGGGATTTGAGCAAATTTTCTTTAAATATTACGACTTGTTGGGCGATCGTTAATGGCAAATTTGCCTCAAATTCTTTACATAATCATCCCAACTCCATCTTAAGCGGAGTCTATTATCTCAAAGCCCCTGAAAATTGCGGTGGTATATATTTTAACGATCCGCGCCCAGCTTCTCAAATGTTGATTCCACCAGTCGTAGAGTTTAATTTATGGACTTTTCCGAAAGTTAGCTACAAGCCTCATGAAGGAACGATGTTACTGTTTCCCAGTTGGCTTCTGCACGGTGTCGATATGAATATGAGCGAAGAGGTTCGCATTTGCATAAGTTTCAATATTGGCATGACCCCCACTGTAAGATAAAAAAAGATAAAAATCTTAAAGCCGCCCGCTAAGCGGGCGGCTTTGTAGATAGCATTGTTCGATCAAACCCGCCACAATCAGGGTCGCAGGGCGAAGCCCCTCAAAGGGTTTTATATTTTTGTTTTATATTTTTATTTGTGGCGGGTTTGAAAGCGAATTGCTGTAAGTTTTTTATGCGAATTCAGGTCTGCCTTGTGACATAAAATGCTTTTGAGAACTCATTTCAGGTTCTCCATCCTTAGGATGACGCTGAATATAGGTTCCATCAGATCTCAAATCCCATGCTTGACGATTATCGGCTAGCACAATTTCTAAAATCTGCTTGAGTTCCTTTACTAGTGATGGATCTTCAATAGGCGTAATTACTTCAACGCGAGCATCAAGATTGCGCGGCATCCAGTCAGCACTGCCGATATAGACCTGCTCCTCGCCGCCATTGCTAAAGTAAAAAATACGCGAATGTTCTAGAAAGCGTCCAATGACACTAATCACTCGAATGCGATCGCTTAATCCCTTCACCTTGGGACGCAAGCAACACATACCCCGAATAATCAGGTCAATATTTACCCCCACTTGCGAGGCTTCATAGAGCGCCTTGATAATCTCAGGATCAACCAGTGAATTCATCTTCGCAATGATATAAGAAGGATAACCCTGCTTTTGATGCTCAATTTCACGCTGAATTAGATGCAAAAACTTTTCGCGCATATTCACAGGTGCAACTAAGAGCTTGCGATAATCACGTTGACGTGAATAACCAGTGAGATAGTTAAACAACTCCGTCAAATCTGCGCCCAAATCATCGCAACAGCTAAATATACCCAGATCGCTATAAAATCTGGCAGTCTTAGGGTTGTAATTACCTGTTCCGATATGCACATAACGCACTAGGCGATCGCCTTCTTGACGCACGACTAAAACCGTTTTGGTATGAGTTTTAAGATTCTTCAGTCCATAGACCACATGCACTCCCGCATTCTCTAACTTCTTCGCCCAAAGAATGTTATTAGCTTCATCAAATCGCGCCTTTAGCTCCACTAATACCGCCACCTGTTTGCCATTCTCGGCAGCCCGAATCAAAGCATGAACAATTGGCGAATCTCCCGAAGTCCGATAGAGAGTTTGCTTAATTGCTAAAACCTGCGGATCATCAGCCGCTTCTTCGATAAAGCGCTGTACAGTCGTTGTAAAAGACTGGTAAGGATGATGAACGACAAAATCACCCTCGCGAATCACATCAAACATGGTTTGACCATGTTCAGATCCCTTTAATCGGGGATGAGTAACTGACTTCCAAGACTTGTCCTGATGTTCGGGCATGGGCAGAAAAGAGATAGCCATCAAATCCCCTAACCCAATTAGCCCCGGAATATCATAAACATCGGTTTCGGTGATACCCAACTGAGTGATCAATTCTTTGCGAATCTCAGACGGGATATCACTAGCAATTTCCATCCGTACCACAGCACCAAACTTCTGTTTGCGTAATTCTGCTTGCAATGCCGAAATCAAGTCATCCGCTTCTTCTTCCTCGATGTCAAGCTCAGCATCACGAGTAATCCGAAATGGATAATAGCTAATAATCTCCATTCCCGGAAATAAAGCCTCAAGATTATGGGCAATCACCTGTTCTAAAGGCACAAATGTATGGTCGTCAGTCTCAGGAATTTTTACAAAACGAGGCAATACACTCGGTACTTTTACCCTTGCAAAGTTCTGCTCACCCGTCTCGCGATCGCGCACAATCACGACCAAGCTCAAACTGAGATTAGAGATATAAGGAAATGGATGAGCAGGATCGACCGCGAGTGGCGTTAGTACAGGAAATAACTTTTGTTGAAAATAGGTTTTGAGATAGTGCTGATGTTTCTTATCAATATTTTTGTAATCTAGCAACCGCACTCCATTCTTATGTAACTCTTGACGAAGAGTATTCTCAAAGAAATCATGTTGTGTGGTCACAAGCGGTACAAGAGCATCCCGAATTGCCTGTAACTGCTTGTCTGGTTTCAGCCCATCATCAGTAAAAAGATCAGTCTGCTCAGCCAGCTTCCGCTTTACCCCAGCCACTCTCACCATAAAAAATTCATCAAGATTGGTGCTAAAAATCGCGCAAAACTTGGCACGCTCTAGCAAGGGTGTCCGAGCATCAAGCCCTTCATTCAAGACTCTTTTGTTAAAAGCTACCCAACTCAGTTCACGATTAAAAAAATAAGTGCAAGAATCATCAATTGATTCAGATTGATCTAGTTCTGATAAAACTTTATCGGCTTCTATAAGAGATGAAGAAGTTGCCGACAACTCATGTGCTGTCTCTAAATCAACTTCTGAATTTGCATTGGTCGAGTCTTTTTTGATTTTAGTCATATTGCAAGAGAACTTATTTCCGATTGCTATACATTACAGAAATGCAGGTTGTTTTTATGTGATCTTAAACACTACCTTAAAATTTAAACCAATAAAGAGAATGTGCATGAAGCGCACCACATTCTCGCACATTCTCTTTACTAGAATTTAGCCCAAAAGAGCTTCAAGGTCTTTACGCAGACCCGCATCTTCAGGGGCAACGCTAGAGGGATAATATTTGACAACTTTCCCTTCTTTATCAATCAGAAATTTATTGAAGTTCCATTTCACTTGTTCGCCCGTGGTGTCAGTGAGATATTTGTATGTATCTACCATTTCCGATCCACTAACAGCAACCTTGCTGAACATATCAAAACTGACATCATAGTTAAGTGAGCAGAAACTCTTGATTTCGGCTTCGGGTGCAGGTTCTTGTGCGCCAAAGTCATTGCTAGGAAAGCCAAGAATCTCAAAGCCTTGGTCTTTATACTCACGATAGAGCAATTCGAGTCCTTTATATTGCTTGGTATAGCCACATTTAGAAGCGACGTTTACAACTAAAGCAACTTTACCTTTGTACTGAGCGAGATCGACAGGTTGGCCATCAATGTTGGTGATCTTGAAATCGTAAAATGTAGACATGTTTTAGGATTACTATGGTTGAAAAGACTTATTTGGAATTTACTTTAGAAATTTGCAGCGATTTGTATGGCAAGTGTAATCATCCTGATTGGTGTACCCGCAAGTGGCAAATCTAGCCTTGCTGAGCAGATGCTGCGCGCTTCTAATCAGAATAGTAGCAGCCTAACTCATGGAATAACTCAACTAATTAGCCCCGATCGCATTCGAGCATCACTCTATGGATCAGATGCTAATCAAGGAGATTGGGCGGAAATCTGGGCGCAGGTACAGCAGGAATTTGCAAATGCTGCCAAATCGCAACAATCTGTAATATATGATGCCACAAACTATAAGCGCAAATATCGCCAAGATATTTGTGCCCTTGCCAAAAAATATAATTTTCAGCCAATTACAGGGCTGTGGTTAGATGTACCGCTATGGGTTTGTCTATCGCGTAATGAAATTCGCGATCGCGTTGTTCCTGAAGATATCGTGATTGAGATGTATCGCACTCTTGCTTATAATCCGCCCGTCCTCAGTGATGGCTTCGATCGCATCCTGTTTCGGGATCAAAAGCTGGACAACGAATGGATCGACTAATACTACAAGAGTTTTTTTTTTAAATTTCTTGGGTTTTAAGAAGGCGCAAAGCGCTGTAAAATCTTGGTTTATTCATAACTACAAATATTTCCTATGACGACATCGGCTCTTAGTTGGACAGAACTAGAATCCCTCACAGATTTTCAGATAGATTATGTCAATGGCTTTACTAATTCACAGGCTCGATTACGTCTGTTTGGACATGCTGAAGCCGATGTGCGCGTGACCTTATATCGCGATCATCATGCATGGTGTCCCTACTGTCAAAAAATCTGGTTATGGCTAGAGGAGAAGCAGATTCCTTATCGCATCGAAAAAGTAACCATGTTTTGTTATGGCGAAAAAGAAAGCTGGTACAAAAGGATAGTGCCATCAGGAATGCTCCCCGCGATCGCCTTAGATGGAAAGATAATCACCGAAAGTGATGATATTTTGCTGGCTCTAGAACAGTCCTTTGGCAGTTTGGGGCTTGGTATGACCGATCCGCAAGTCATGCCGATCAGACGATTAGAGCGAACCTTGTTTAGAGCATGGTGTGAATGGCTTTGTCGTCCTCTAACTTCAGCGCGGCAAGAACAGCGCTATCGAGAGCAATTTGGCGAGGTCATGACTAAGGTTGAACAAGTGCTAGGGAATACGCCCAGCCCTTACTTTTTAGATGATTTTGGCACTGCGGATGTGATTTTTACGCCCTATTTAGAGCGGATGAATGCCAGTCTCTTTTATTACAAGGGCTACTCGCTGCGAGCAGAAAATCCGCGTATGTCTGATTGGTTTGATGCGATGGAAAGCCGAATGACCTATCGTGGCACTCAGAGCGATTTTCATACTCATGCCCATGATTTACCGCCCCAAATGGGAGGTTGTTATGAAAATGGTGAGCCGCAGATGTTGATCAATAAGCAAAAAGTAGATTATGGCTCTTGGTTTGAATTGCCTGATGTGAGCTATCCTGAGCCATCAAACTCGCGTGCTGAAGCTCTGCACAGAGTAATCAAACATCGCGCCAATATTATTCGAGTTAATCCAGCCGACGATCAGTTGATTGACGAAGCTCTGCGTTGCGCTTTGACTAATATGATGACCGACCAAATTTGTCAACCACCATCTGATACTGATATAGCCCTACGATATCTTCGCGATCGCATTAGTGTTCCTCGCGATATGTCGATCTATGCCGCTAAGCGCCTAAGAACATCTCTAGAAAATACGGCAGCATTAGTTGGCGATCGGCAGAGTCCACTTTTACCCATCAAACATCGCCGCGATCAAGATCCTATTAACTTCACAAAGCTTAGATGAAGGAGAATAAAATCTCATGCGGTCAATCTCGCGGTGGCTAACATATGGGAACTTGTGAGATCGATCGCTTGGTCGTAGCGAGTAATCAGTTTTTGGATGATTTCTTGATTGCGATGAATTGTGCCTGTCTCATCGCGCATGGGTGAAAGATTTTAGCGCAAGTGATAAGAGTCAATCGGTGTATGAGTTGGCGGCGTGGTTGGATAGTTTGGGGCTAAAGCTGACGGTGACAGTTAAACCGAGTTAGCTAAATTTCCTGTAAGATGTTTGTAGTATATTTTTCGGGTGATTCACATGGAAGCTGTTGCTGAAAATCTCTATACTGTGCAGAAAATTGAGGCAATTTTACAAAGGTTGTCACCTGAGAGGTTACGGGTTGCGGCGGATTTTTTGGCTTATCTTGATGAAAGAGAAAGTAATGATGCAACAGAGGAGTTGTTGAGTATTCCTAGTTTTTTGGAAGACTATCAGGAGGCGATGCAGGATATCGAAAGAGGTGATGTTGTTCCTTTGAAGAGTATCCGCCGCCATGTATGAGATATTACTCGCTCGGAAGGCTCGAAAGTTTTATGAAAAGGCAAGTGATGAGCTAATTGATGAATTACAGCAATCTTTTGATGATCTGAGTCAGAATCCTTATAAAAAAGCCAATATCAAGAAATTAAAGGGTGATTTATCAGCTTCTTGGCGATATCGCATTGGTAACTATAGGGTAGTTTATACGGTTGATGAAGAGAGTTAAAGCATTACTGTGTCTGTGATAGCTCATCGTAGAGAATCATATAGGTAGTTTTATGGAAAAGTTAAATTTTTAGAGTGAAAGTTCCGACTAGTAGAGATTATCAAGAGTATTTAGTTAATTCGCTCAAAGATCCTGAAAGAGCGGCTGGCTATATTGCGGCAATTTTGGAGGAACCTGAGCCTGAGCCTGAGTTGTTGGTTTCGGCGCTTGATGATGTGGCGATCGCGTTGGGTGGTGAAGGCGATCGCCAATGGGTAAAAGATTTTGGTGCAGGTGATAAAAGTCAAGCGGTGTATGAGTTGGCAGCGTGGTTGGATAGTTTGGGTTTGAGGCTGACTGTTGAGGAAAGGTATAGCGAAGAGTTTTTGGCAGATATTCGGGAGGCACAACAGGAGATTGAGAGTGGTGATGTGGTTTCTTTTGAAAGTATTCGGCGAAATGTTTGAAATTTTGCCAAGTCAAAAATAGTTTATACTTGACGTGGGGCAGAGTTATTAATTAAGTTAAAGGCTTGAGTTCTTTGCTGAAATACATCAATATAGGGCTAAAGATTATTTAGCTTCAGAGCAAATGGCTAATAAATTCTCAGCAAACGCACCAACATTAGGATATCTGTATCAAATCAGATATGCCCTTTTCGTGCTGCTACAGAGAATTGCAAATGACCCAGATGCTCAAATCTCTATTGAGTTTTTAGATGATGTTGCTTTTGAACATAACGGTACACCACTTGAGTTACACCAACTCAAGCATCACATAAAGAAGGAAGCTTCGCTAACTAACTCTAGTGCGGATTTATGGAAAACTATCCGTATTTGGTGTGAAAATCTTGACAAAGATTCTAATGTCTCTCAAGAGATAGCTCTCATACTCGTTACAACTGCTACAGCGCCAAACGGTTCTATTGCGAGTAAGTTGCGACATGGTAGCTCTAGAGATGAAGGAGAAGCTTTAGGTAAAATGTTAAAAGTTATAGAAGATTCAAGCTCTGTAACTAATCAGCCTTGTTACAACGCTTTTAAAAGCCTATCAAAAAAGCAACAGCAGTTTCTAATCAGTAAAATACAAATAGTTGATCAATCTCCAAATATTGCTGATCTTGAAGACAAAATCATAAAAAGGCTTAGACTCTCTACACGCTTCCCTCAACCCTTAAAATCTAGGCTTGAGGGTTGGTGGTTTGAGCGCGTGATCAATCACCTTATGGATGAGAATCATGAAGCTATAGGTGGAATAGAACTACAAAATAAAATCGATAGCATTTCAGATGATTTGCGACCAGATAATCTGCCAAACGATTTTCCTACTCTTGTTGAGAAAGATGAAACTTCACTTTCGAGTAATGAACGTATATTTGTGGAGCAACTTCGTTTGATATTACTAGGTGATACTAGATTGCGTTTTGCTATCGGTGATTACTATAGAGCTTTTAGTCAACGTACAAAATGGCTTGCTGAAGGATTAGTATTACCAGATGAGCTTGAAAAATACGAAACTATGTTAGTAGGTGAATGGCGTAGATATTTTGAAATTATGAAAGAAGAAATGGTAAGTAGTCTTCCTGATGAAAATAGAATGATCGAGCTTGGTAAATCTATATTTAAATGGGCAGAAACAAATAATCATCTTCCGATTCGTCGTGACTTTTCAGGAGACTTTGCGCGTGGTAGCTATCATATTTTATCCAATGATCTCAAAGTTGGATGGCATCCAGAATTTCAGACCCGCCTAAGTCATCTTATTACACAAGCCGTAAGTCAATTAGTATGAGAAGTTGGGAATCAAGACCTACTGAAGTTGCGAACCTATTTAATCCCGCTTTTTGCGGGGAGATAATTCGTATATGCGTTAAGTCATATACAAGAGAATCAAATAAACCTTTTCCATATCTTTTGGTTTTTCTAATTTTACCAATCTTGCTATACAATGATGTGCGACAAACTATGAAAGGTAGTTATAGCTATCTTAATAACTGGCTACAAAAAAATATTGAAGTTCGCATTAATTTTGCTCAACGCACTAGATCTTTGGTTCCAATTACCCAAGAATCAATTGCATTTTTACTACAGCTTGGTCTACTAAATCTTAATCAAGATGGTGATTTAGTAGCAAGCAAATTTAGGAAACATCCCACTAAAAGTCAAAACGAGTTTCCGATTTCAGATTTTTATGAAAAATCTGAGCTTTTGGGCAAATGGTTTGCTAGAGTAGGAGACATAAGATCGATTTATATCATGTGCGGAATTCAACCTTAGTTTATGCAAATACTAGACATTATTCTTTATTCAAAACATGGTGAGAGACGCATTTTACCTTTTAGGCAGGGGGGCGTTAATATTGTTACGGGTAGATCTAAAACTGGTAAGTCAGCTCTCATAGATATCGTAGATTATTGTCTAGGTAGTAGCTCTTTTAATGTTCCAGCAGGCGTTATCAGAAATACTGTAGATTGGTTTGCAATTCGGATACAGTTTGCATCTTGCCAGATGTTTATCGCTAGAAAAAACAAATCTGCGTATTTGATTGAAGCCAATGAAATTACAATTCCCGAAAATATTCCTGCTCAAAATATAACTTCTGAAGCTATAGAAAAACACATAAACAGTCGATTGGGTATTTCTCCAAATCTAAACATTCCTCCAGATACTCAAACTCGCCATCCATTAGAAGCAAATTTTCGTCATGCTCTATTTTTTAGCTTTCAAGATCAAAATGATCTAACCGCAAAGAATAGATTATTTCATAAACAAGACTCATATATACTACAATCTATTAAAGATACTCTCCCTTATTTTCTTGGAGTTATTAGAGAAGACACCTTAGCACTACAGCAAGAATTAAGAACAGCGACAAGAAAGTTAAGTCTGTTACAGAGGCAAATGCGTGAAAAAGATTCAATCAAAGGAGAAGGAAATAGCCAAGCTATTAAGTTGATTTCAGAAGCAATAGAGTCTGGACTAATAGATGCTAATATAGAAATCCCTACAACTATCGAAGAGTTAGTTTCTTTGCTACAACAAGTCTGCTTGACAGAATTAAATGAGAATTATGACTCTGAAAATGCAGACAGAGAGAGTGAAATAAGGGATAGAGCAAGAGAATTGCAAGAAGAAATTGAACAGACTAAATCTATGATTCAGGCTGCAAAAATCCATGCTCAAGAAGCTGAAGGATATACATCAGCAGCAGAACAACAGCAATTAAGACTTGAGTCAATTGGTCTTTTCGATAGCATATTACAAAAATCCCCGCATAATCCGTCAATATGTCCTCTATGTTCACAAGATATGGTTCAGTCAATCCCAAGCGCTGATGCTATTAAGAGATCATTGATGAATCTTAGCAAGGATTTAGAGTTTGTTGAAAGAGATAAACCAATATTAAGAGATTATATTGACAATCTTCAGATAGAACTAGAAGCCAAAATCGTAGAACGCAAAAATACTAATGCGGCTTTACAAGGGATTATAAATCAGCAAGAAGAATCAAGAAGATGGCAAACAGTTATATCTAATCAGAGTAGAATCATCGGAAGAATAAGCTTTTGGTTAGAGAATATAGATGCTGAAGATGAGACTCATGAAATAGACTCTCTTATTTCTCAGCTAGAAGCAAGAATAGAAGAGATAGAGGATATGCTTGATTCAGACGACAAAGATGAAAGAATGGGATCTACACTTACTCGCATTGGGAACCGCATGAAAATCTGGGCGACAGAGATGGAGTTAGAGTATGTTGACGAAGAATCAGCAATAAGATTAGATCTTACTAGAGGAACAGTGGTAGTTGAAGGTGCAGTAGAAGATGGAGTTTCTCAAAGCCGCAGAATTCCCATGTCTCAAATGGGGAGTGGAGAGAATATTTTAGGCTATCATCTGATTGCCCACTTAGCACTACACAAATTTTTTGTAGATAATCATCGTCCAACTCCCAGATTCTTATTTATTGACCAACCCACACAAGTTTATTATCCTGAAGATAGACTAGAACTCTTAAATAGTAGAGAAGATGGTGATTTGCAAGTTCTTGATGAGTCTGATAGGGACAAAGTTCAAAGAATGTTTAGATTCATTTTTAAAGTAGTGAATGAATTAGCCCCGCATCTTCAAGTCATCATTATGGATCATGCAAATATTCTAGACAATGATGAGTTTCAAGAATCTATAGTAGAAATTTGGAGAGATGGAAATGCTTTAATACCACTTTCTTGGATCAGTAATTCCTAAACTTTTCTGTTTAATCTTTATGGCAAAAATGCTAATGATGCGATCGATCAACTCTGCCAAAACCTAGCACCAATCCAAACACGTCTATTCACAGGAGGACAAACCACCCAAGAACTCACAAATCAATGCTTGGCGATCGGAAATGTAAAACAGGAGAGAAATCATGATATGAGCAAAAAAAAGAAACTTCTAGAAAAAATATTGACAGGAACTAAAAACGTCTCCTTTGACGACATGGTTACACTCATCGAAGCTTTTGGATTTCGACTATCGCGCATCAATGGAAGTCACCATATTTTTATCCGTTCTGAGATCCCCGAACCAATCAACATCCAAAACTTCGGCGGCAAAGCCAAACCCTATCAAGTAAAACAATTTTTACAACTCATCGAACAGTACAACCTACAACTAGGAGAATAACCATGAAAGACTATCACATCAACATTTTTTACAGCGAAGAAGACGAAGCATATATTGCCGATATCCCTGATTTAAAATATTGTTCAGCGATCGCAGAAACTCCACAACAAGCACTCAATGAAGTAATTCTTGCTAAAACCGCATGGCTAGAAGCTGCAAAAGCAGAGAGCAAGAACATTCCAAAGCCTCGTTACCGCCCCGTAATTTATCAAATTGTGGCTTAGAGAGTTCTACATAATGAAACCATTAACTATAGAAATACCTGAATCATTGCAACAAAAGCTGGTTGCGATCGCTAATCAAAGCAATGTCACCCTTGAGAGCTACATTCTAGGCATTCTAGATCGTGCTTCGGAAGTCCCGAACAATTTTACAGGTACACCACTCAAAACCCTAATAGACATTCAAAATATACTCACTGAGCTAAAATCTGAACTAACCGAAAAATATTCTGTTAACCAACTAGGAATTTTTGGCTCCTATGCTAGAGGCGATTACAACTCAGCTAGTGATATTGATATTCTGGTGGAATATGCTCAAAAACCAAGCTTATTTGACTTAATCGAACTACAACAGTATTTAAGCGATCGCCTCCAAATGAAAGTCGATTTAGTCACAAAAGATGGACTAAAACCCAAAATCAAAGAAAAAATTTTAGCCGAGGTCATCTACCTATGACCGAACGACCACTTGATGATTTTTTGCAAGATATTCTCCGAGAAATTGAGAGGATAGAACGATTTACGGCTGACATAACAAGTCTTCAGCAATTTGAGCAAGATGAAAAAACTACCTATGCTGTAATTAGATCTCTTGAGCTAATTGGCGAAGCAGTCAAAAAGATCCCGCAACCTGTAAGAATGCAAAATCCTGAAATCCCTTGGAAAGCGATCGCAGGAATGCGCGATATTCTCATACATCATTATTGGGATGCAGACCTAGAAACAGTTTGGGATGTCGCACAGCAACATCTAGAGCCACTGAAGTCAATAATTCTAAAGCTTTTAAGCACTTCGGATTAAATTATAAAAAACTATGACAGAAGTAAAAGTCTACTACGACAAACTAGGAAATACCCTCACCGTCTGGTTTGGCGATCCTAACCAAGAATATATCTGTGAAGAAACAGGCGATGAAGTCATCCTGATGAAAAATAAATCTGGTGTAGTAATTGGCTTTGAAAAACTCAACTACAGCCCTCAAGAATCATCAAACCTTAGATTTTCATTTGAAACATTAGCAGCTTAAATCACACAATGACCACATCACTCATCTTACCAATTACCACATTACCGAAAAATCTCCCCCTTGATGGCGCGATCGCTATAACCCTACAAGACGGAGTAATGATCTTTCGTGCATCGCAAAACATCCAACAACGTATCGAGAACCTACTCGACAAACGAGAAGAAACCTCACTCAATGAAACAGAAGAACAAGAACTAGATGATTTTGAAGCGATCGATGACTATCTCAGTTTTGTAAATCGGATGATTCGCAATAACTTCCTACTCGAAAACTTCGCCAAAACTCAGCCAGAAATCCAACATGGCGCGTAACATAACCGAAACTATCAAAGCTCAAGTACGCGATCGCGCAAACGGACTGTGCGAATATTGTCATGCTGTAGAAAAATGGCAATTCGTTCAATTCACAATCGATCATGTCCTGCCCAAATCTCAAGGCGGTACAGATAATCTCGATAATCTTGCCCTTGCTTGCTTCCATTGCAATCGCCAAAAATATGTTAAAAGTACTGCCATTGATCCTGAAACAAGAATAGAAACTCCTCTATTTAATCCCCGTAGCGATCGCTGGCAAGATCATTTTATCTGGTCTAACGATAAACTGAAATTATTAGGCACTACCCCAACAGGACGCGCCACCGTGAAAGCTTTAGACTGTAACCGCGATCGCCTAATTAGCATTCGGATTGCAGACATAGCCGTTAACCGACATCCGCCAATAGGAGATCAGATTGAGTAGCAAAATAACCATGAAAGACTATCACATCAACATTTTCTACAGCGAAGAAGATGAGGCATATATTGCCGATATTCCTGAATATGTGAGTGCGATCGCAGAAACTCCACAGCAAGCACTTAACGAAGTAATTCTTGCCAAAACTGCATGGCTAGAAGCTGCAAAAGCAGAGAACAAAACGACTCCAAAAAGTAAAAGAGCGGCGCAATGCGCCGCCCTTTGCCTTTCGGTTTTACCTTAGCGCCGATCGCTACAATTAACCAACAAATGCTAGACGTGGTGCAGATACACCAGTAGACTCAGCACCCTTGAGGTAAGCCAACATCGTGTCAGCATCAGAAACTTCAAAAGGATCGGTAGAGCAGTTATCAGAGAAACCTGCTTCTATAAAGATTTTTTCGATCTTGCAATCACTTACCAACATCGAATAGCGCCAAGAGCGAAGCCCAAAACCAATATTAGACTTGTCAACGAGCATTCCCATCTTACGGGTAAATTCGCCAGCGCCATCGGGTAGCAAGAATACATTTTTAGCACCGACTTCTTTGCCCCACTTAAACATCACAAAAGCATCATTAACGGATACACAAACAACTGCGTCAACGCCCTGAGCTTGAAATTCGCTATAAAGTTCTTCATAACGAGGCAAGTGATTAGAAGAGCAGGTAGGAGTAAATGCACCGGGTAAGGAGAACACGACTACTTTTTTGCCAGCAAAAAGATCTTGAGTCGTCTTGTCTTCCCAACGATAAGGGTTAGATCCTTCTACAGACTCATCACGCACGCGTGTCTTAAAAACAACATTTGGTACGGTTTCGATAACTGCCATATTTTTCTCTGGGTTGGGATAAAAATTGTTGATTTAGTGTTGATTTGAAGAAGCGATCGGAAGAACTATCTTCTCTAAATAAGAATAATTCTGATATGTAAGTAAGTCAATAGTCAGAAGAAATTAAATATAATTAAAATTCTTATAAAATTGTTATTCTTAAAAGTAGATGCTAATATGCCAGAACGCAATCATCATTAAGTTACAAATTTATTTCTCTAAATATTAGTTTCTAGTAAAGATTAGAAATTAATGTGGGGGATGGCTAGCAGGAAGTTGGAGCAGAATATTATGCAAAAGCAAGCGGACAGAGTTATTCAAACTCTAAAATCGAAAGGGCTTCGAGTTACACCACAAAGATTTGCAGTTTACGCAAATTTACTCGATCGCACCGATCATCCGACCGCCGAACAAATTTTGAGCGATCTCAATCAAAATGCACCAACTTCATCTCAGGCTACCGTTTATCTTTCACTGCAAACTTTGCGTGATGCAGGACTAGTGCGCGAGGTTTTATTAGAGCAGGGTGTCTGTCGTTACGATGCCAATGTTGAGCCACATCATCATTTTCGATGCCGATGCTGTGGCGAGATCGAAGATATTGCGTGGAATACTTTTGAGGGATTGGGATTTCAACAAATCCGCACAGGGCTTAAGGTTGACAGCTATGAAGTGACTGTAAATGGTGTTTGCGATCGCTGCAATACTCCCTAAAAATTTCTTATGACCAAAACATTAAAAGCTTCGCCTAGCAAGGATTTTAATGTTTTGGTTTTTAATTTTGGAATGCTTAACTCGATCTGGCGCTTTTTAATCTCTGTCAAGATCTGCGGGGGGAATCAATTTTTCTTGAATAGAGCCATCTTGATCGTCATCATTTAAAGCACTCGCAGATATATCTCTCGCAGACAAATCTGAGGGCGATCGCCGATGACGGCGAGGACGACCGAGGGATTTCAATCCAGCTTTTAGTCCCGCAAATACACTTTTAGTGGCGATCGAGGCACTAGAAGCACCTTGTCTCACACCTTTAATCCCATCATTTACTTGCTTCACCGCCTCACCAGCATTTTTTGCACCTTGGTTAAGTTCATCGCTTAACTCACTTAGCTCCAATCCAGTCATACGAATCGCTTCGAGGGTTGCAGGTAACTCTCGCGTCAAGGTATCAGCTAAGCGAATGATACTATTAGCCGCCTTTGATAACTCTTGAAAAGTGGGGATCGCTGCTAGCAAAAGAATCGTTAAGCAAACGACTACCAATAAAAATGATAAACCCAGCAAAAAGATCGCTTCTGTCATAATTTTCTAACTTGATTGATAAGGTCTGATTGCTTACTCTTCATCTTCAAAATGGCGATCGTCAATTTCCAAAGCCGAACTATTAGCCGAATTTCCCATTGACATCGCTAATTCTTCCTGCAACTTACGACTAGCCTCTTGTCCCGTGGCGATCGCCTCTTGTAGGCGCACCATCGCATCATCGATAGTTCGTTGAGCTTGCTCAGTGAGCCGATCAGCCTGATACTGCACATTAGAGCCAAATTCTTCCGCAATCTGTGGTAAATCCTGCGCCGAATTTTTTAAAGATTGACGAGTTTCTTTACCTGATCTTGGCGCAAATAAAATACCTGCCGCCGCACCGATCGCCGTACCAACCATCAATCCGCCCCAAAATTTACCTGCGCCGTTTGACATTATCCCTGCTCCTTGACAACCTATTGCCTGATAACTTTTTGCTTGATTTATTGTTTAAAGAGTTTGACGAACCCTTGCGATACTGTTGCCAACGACTCCCTAAAAAGGATACACCACGTCCAACCACAGACAGCAAGCCCTGAATTTTTTCTAACTTTCCTTGCAATATTTGATATTGTTTGCGCGTAGCCCCAACGCCACCACGCGCTACTTCAAGGCTCGGCGATGAAACCTGTAAACCATCTTCACAAGTCCTTGTCCAGTCATCTACTGTTTTTACAGTCTCAATAAGCGCATTGCGAAACTGCCAGACTTGCCATGACATCCAGAGCAACCCTGCACTAAGTATTAACTGTATGGCGATCGCAATCCAAATCATGGTTTTTAGCAAGAACTCATCATCCAAACTAATTCTAGAGTTTCAAGCGTCATAGGTGATGAAAAATCTACAATTGGTTTCTATGTCCTACTCCCTTCCCGCTATGAAATTAGGCATTAAAAACCAAGATTTAGCGTTGCGGCGCGAAGCGCCGCAACGCCTAATTTTTCACTGGGAAGGGAGTAGTACCAGTGGCGGCGACTATAACTACAGAATATGCCAGAAAAAGTCGTGAATCTGAGCGCGGAACTCAAAATTAATAAAACTCGTCTCACAATATATAAATAGGTTATATTGGCAATTGATTGAGATGCACACAACAAAGTTGTCTAACGGTTCAGTGACCCTTTTACACCCACACCCCTATCTGATCGTTCATGCAGATGAGGGGCAGCAAATGATTCCACTTACAAACGCAGACTTCTGGACAATTGGAAGGGGCTATGACAACACAATTGTACTAACCGACAAATGGGTTTCGCGCTACCACGCCACATTACAGATTGTTGGCGCTTCTAAAAACGATGGCTTTGAATTTCCTATGAGAGCAGATTCAAAAAATCGTAATAACAACAGCAACGATTCAGGCAGTTTTTATCTAGTCGATTTTGGTAGTCGTAACGGCTCCTTTATGCGTGGTCAAAGAATCACCTTCCCAATTTTGCTAAAAAGCGGCGATCGCATGACTATTGGCAAAACTGATATAGATTTCTTTTCCCCGCATAAACGTGAACCCCATCGCACTCCCAGCGAAAATATGCGTTTATTTCAGCAGCCGACAGCACCTGTCTCTCGGACCAATCTCACTCCTTCTGAAGAAAGAGTGTTTTGGCAAGTTGTCCAAGGCTTCACTAACAAAGAAATTGGCAAGCGTCTCCAAATCAGTCCCCGCACTGTGCAAACGCACCTGAGCAGCATCATGACTAAGCTCAATCTTGAAAATCGTTCACAGATTGTGCGCTATGCCTTCGAGCAGAGCTATCGCCCCACTACTAGCGATGAAATACCTAGCAACGCTGACAATACAGACCTAAACGCCTAGCCCTGACAATTCATTTCAAACAAAAAATAAAATATAATCGATGCTATGCACCGATTATATTTTTTTGGTTTAAAATCAAATAAACTATCGTTACTTCATGTAAAACCTTTAAATCATGCTTGATCTCAAAGTTATTCTGCCGATTCTGACTATCTTGTTTACAGTTAGCTGTCTGTTCTTTGGTACTCGTAATGGCTTTTACGACACCGACAAATATCATGGCAATGGCTCGGCGCATTAAAAGCACTCTAAGTATCAGCCGATATCAGAGTGCTTACGCTTCATCGTCAACAGTGCTGAAAAAACAAAATCACATCGAAAAAAAAATTGCGGTTAAGTTTCTGAAATGTGCAAAGATATGTATCCAACATGTTAAGCTAGTCTGTCTGAAAGCCGTTTCCTCCAGAAATAGCCATAAGAGCTTGGCGATCGGATCGCCATCTCTTTAAAATAATTGTAAGTACACATCAAGACACGTTCAAGTTTTTTACTATGCCACTGTTACAAGAACGCAAGCTAGAAATATTCTCAGAATATCAGAAGCACCCCACCGATACTGGCTCATCAGACGTTCAGGTTGCGCTGCTAACCGAACGCGTTACCCAGTTGACGACTCATCTCAAACTACATCCCAAAGATTTCTCATCTCGCCGTAGTTTGCTAAAAATTATTGGTCAACGTAAGCGCCTACTCGCCTACGTTCGCACCGAAGATCGCTCTCACTACAAACAACTTATCCAAAGTCTAGGCGTAAGAGGCTAGACCTAAGTTGTTGTATAGGGCTTAATCGATTCACACTAAATAGAGGTGCAAACCCGCAAGTGTAAATCAAAAAGCAAAAATGAGGAACAGAAGTGACCAAATCGACAGAAAATCGAATTCCTTTCGAGCCAAATAAGCAAAACAAAAAAGCAAAGGAAGCTAAGAAACTCCCTTCTGTTCCTGTAAAAGTTAACAAGCCAAACCAAAGCGGCAGCTCAACGACCAATTCAAATGGCAAGAATGATTCATTAGGCATACCTGATGAGGTTAATCGTCGAATTGCGCGGCGCGTTGCGTTGTTTTGTGGTGTCCCTACAGTGTTAGGTATATCTACATTTATTGTTAGCTACATTCTTGTTAGTAAACACATAGTTGATTTGCCGACCTCGGCAGTTGTTTTATTGAGTATGTTGTTTTTGGGTATAGGAGTTGTCGGTCTGAGCTACGGAGCTATCTCTGCGTCTTGGGATGAGGGACGTGTTGGTAGTTGGTGGGGCAGCGAAGAGTTTAAAAAGAACTTTGGACATTTATCCGCAGCTTGGAAATCACAGCAACAAATAGTCAAAGCCGACCAGCAATCTAAACAGTAATCTTGCTCAAACAAAAAATCAGAGGCGCAAAGCGCCTCTGATTTTTTTATCTTACTCCCTTCCCGCTATAAAACTAGACATTAAAAACCAAGAATCAGCGAAGCGCCGCAACGTCTAATTTTTCACTGGGAAGGGAGTAGGTTTTTTATTTGAGCAATCGTTGCAAAATTGTCTCGTGATCTAAGCCCTCGGCAAGAAATGAATCCACGATCTGTAATCTTTCGGGTAAGCCGATAGTATAGGTATTACAACTAGCTCCTAAAGATTCACAAGTTGTCTGCACTGCCAATAATTCACGCCCTGTTAAGCGCGTAAAAAATGAAGTGAGTATGCCCGCCTCTAGATATCCTGTGGGTAATGTGTTGCCAGCGATTTCGCGGACGTAAGGGGAATTAGAGGTTTTCACGAAAACAAATCCTTGGGCTTGATGTTGCGGATCGAACTCGAACTTACCCCAGCCATGAGTTTGCCAACATTCTTTTAAGCTCTGAATGAAGGTAATCATATTCATCTCGGCAATAGATTGAGCATAATATTCTTCTAAAGATTCGGTAAAGCGGGTGTAGAAGTTTTTGCCCCACCATTTACCGCAGTTAAATAAAACTAGTTTTGAGGCTTGCCCTGTTTCTTTGGCTAAACCTGCATATAGCGAAGAAATTAAGGTATCGGGAACTGCGATTAGGCGATCGCCTCGGCGATTTTCTAGTAAGCCAATTTCCAGATCGCCTTTGAGGTAAGTATTGTAGTCAAAAAAGTTGGCAGGAATGCGGTTTTCTTTGATCAGATCGGCGACAGAAATCATAGTGATTAGTCTCTAGTATTTAGTCTTTTTAATAAATCAGCGTAACTTGAGCCGTCGTAATCAAGGGCTGGAGCAATGCGAGTTGACTCGGACTTAACTGTTGGCGTAGTCCTTGATTTAGCAATTTGTATAATGTCTCATTGAGGCGGCGCATATCTCGCATGGACATGATCCCTTCTAACCAGTTCAGCAGTCTTTCTTTTAAAAAGCTATCATCATTTAATAGCATCGCCATTGAACAGTATCGCAATACTAAAATTAAATTTTTAATTCCCACCTCCAATTCTTCGTCAGTGACATTGGGTAACTCGGCGGATACTTGGTCGGCGACTGCCTGCAATATGTCAATTTCGCGATCGCGAATCAATTTATAAAGCTTAAGGCGATCGGGCAGTGAACTAACATAGCTTTCCATCAGTCCAAGCTCGTCTGTGGCAAGATAGCGATCTTGCGCTTGGTTAATTAGTTCTTGAATCTTGGGGATCATAGTTCTTATGGATCGAGAGATGGTTTAAAGTGTGGACGGCAAAGTAGCTCATACTAAGTTATTAGAAAAATTTAGAAATATCATCAAGAAAATCTTCAAGAGTTTCATTGCTCTCATCAAGGTTGGCACTGCTTAGATTAGCCTCGATCGCCGTAGCCGCAATTTCAGGAATTCCAGCCCAAGCGATCGCTCGAAAATATTCTCTGACTGACATCATGAAACTTAAGGCTGGGGCGATGCTGCCATTACTAATTGCGCTATTGGTTGATAGGGTGGCGATCGCCCGATTTTCCCAATTGACACCTTGCCAAAAGTTGCGTAAGGGCTGTAACTGCCAATCGGGACTGCTCATTTTAGCAATTCTCCATTGCGTAACCGACCTTCGATGTCACGAGTTGTTGCGCCTTCGTTAAACCAAAACGAGGCTGCATCAATGCGGTTTTTGCCACCGAGCAAAAATTTACAGTAATTTTCGCCCATGGAGTAGCACTGGATCTCAATGCAATCTAGTTCTTTGTTGACCAGATGTGTGAAAAATCCTGAAAATAAACCTGCATATAGGTGACATACAGGTTTGCCGACATCGCCAAGGCTACGCGCTACCGCCGAGTCAAATACGCTGATAAACATAAATCCTTGTTTGCGATCGCTCATATCCACTTGCCAACGACCCCAACCCTGCGAGGTAAATGGCCACCACCAAGTTTCTAGCAAGAATGGCAAATTGGTTTGACGAATACTGCGACCAAAATCGCGCTCAAACCATTTTGTAAAAAACAAAGCATCCTGCAAACCCCATTCACAACCGATGGAGTACATGACTGCTGCCGAAGCTTCGCCAACTTCTTCTTCTAAACCTTCTTGTAAACCAATAATAAAATCTTCACTGGTAAAGATATTTCTTAGCCCGTTCCAATCTTCGATGATGCCTTTTTCCAAATTAGGTTGGAAAAAATCTTGGAGGCTATAGTGGTTATTTTTTCTTTTGTGCTTGGATGCAATATTTGGGTTGTCAGCAGCAACAGTCATAAGTAAATACTCCTATCCAAAATTTTTATAAACTTGCTGGGCGATCGCTACTATTTTTATTCAAAAATATCGGCTCTTTTGGTGTTGGCTAATTGCTCACCAACGCTAAATTTGGTGTTTTCTAGTTGACGAACCACAGATCGGGTGATTAGTTGTCCAACTTCGACTAGTGTTTGACCTGTGAGTGGGCTAAGCAATGGTTTTTCGCAACGTCGTCCAATCAGAGCTTCGATATCTTGAATCGACTGAACGTACATACCAACAGGTAGTTCAACGATGATGCCTTCACCGATTACCTTGGCTTGACAGGCAAGCCTAGAGTTGGGTTTGCAGGTTGTAATTACTTCTAAGGTACGTTGTTCTCGTTTACCCATGGGGCTAAGAGATGACATGCCGTCTTGAATATAAACGTGGCAGGTCGCGCACATGCCACGACCACCACATTCTTTTAAAATATTTAGCTCGTCTCCCATTAAGCCAGATAATAATGCACCGTTTGTTGCAATATCTGCTGTTTGGGCAATAGGCTCAATTCTTACACGCTTAGCCATTGTTGTTAGCTTGCCTCTGCAATTGCTCCCCTTAATATTAAAGTTAATTTTAACCCATTTAAGCTGTTGTATGCAGACGGTAGCTCCAGCCAAATTGCCGAACAGCCGAAACTAGGAAAGTGTCGCCCGTTTTTGGGGTCACGCGAAAAATCTAATTCATCCCGCCCAAGTAACTAGGCGGGATGAATTAAATATAAAACCAGAACTGAAACCTGTGGTGCACGCGCAGCGTGCGCCACAGGTTTTAGGGTTTTATATTTACTTAAGCCCACTTACTTACTTGCTTTAATTTAACGATCGATAGCTGTATAACCATCAGGACATATTATCTCTTTGCCATTCCATGTAGGGTGAGATGGTATTTTCATAGTTGGTTGGTTGGACTGACATAAAATCGCCCAAGAAGTTATGTCGTCTATACCATTGGAGCTAGGACTACGTTGCACATAGACAATTCCTACATAGCTTTTGAGATCTGGTTGTTTAGCGATCGCCAGATTGATCGCAATCCCTGGGTAAGGTTTAGTTTTTGATGTGGCGATCGTAGGATCGATTTTAATGCTGTAACGATAATTTTCATTTTCAGGTTTAATATCTATTCCCAAATCTTGAATATTCTTACTCCAAGAATCTCGCTCTAGAAAATGGGCTTGCTGCGCTCTATTCATCGAGCTTGTATAGGTTTTCCCCTCTGATTGTCTGGCTCTGTTAGGAGAGGAGTAAGGGCTAAGAATTTTAGCATTGGCTGGCAGAGACGTATTCTCAGATGTTTTCTGAATTACACCAACTTCTATATATTCGTTCTGATGCGATGGATCTTGTACATACAGCTTGCCATCTTCGGTGATGATGATTTTCAATGTGGGCATAGGCACAACCATATTGACTTGCGGTTTTGGTGGAGTTAGTTTCCATGTCCCTGCGATCGCTGATTGACCGCTAATTGTTTTGGGAGTTTCTGCGATCGCCTTTTCTATGTGAGGTATAAAGTTGGCAATTGCAACGACAAATCCATAAATAAAAGCTTTGAGGAGAGTGCTAGGCATAATGGTTTCCTGTTAATTTATGACTCATTCTGGCATAACAATTTTTTGTCAGACGTTTAACTATCACCATAGCTAATTGATGACGAATAAATATATACCCAGAATAGGATTGTAGCGATCGCTATGCTTACTCCAATAGCCAATCCCAA
Source organism: Cyanobacteria bacterium SOY_65_metabat_81 (assembly GCA_031412945.1). Taxonomy (GTDB): domain Bacteria; phylum Cyanobacteriota; class Cyanobacteriia; order Pseudanabaenales; family Pseudanabaenaceae; genus Pseudanabaena. Next base: position 414 of record JANODY010000042.1, on the reverse strand, counting down.
AAAATTCTGAGGAATCTTGTCCCACATCTTGCCGAGCCGCCATCCGATATAACCTCCGAGCAAACAGCCAAGAATCGGTAAACGTACAAATACGTTGAACCAAAATTCCTTAGCATTAGCACCATTTATTAAGTTCCAGAAAATCCCCAAAATCTCAGTTGTTATTACCGATCCCAAAATCGCACTAAAACAACTCTGTTGATGTCTTGGAAATTTGAAAGAGCGATAAATTATGACATTGAGTATAAAAATTAGCCCAAAGATTAGTATTAGTCCCACCAATAGGTTAGATAAAATGGTTAAGATTGCAAACCCAAACATGGTCTACCTCAAAGTGGAATATCAAAATAATATAACTATAGCCAAGCTAGTTAAGACCTAAAATCGAAAAATAGAGTTGCGGCGCGAAGCGCC
>JANODY010000041.1:0-67611 GCA_031412945.1 Cyanobacteria bacterium SOY_65_metabat_81 | reverse complement strand
GTAGCTCTCTCTGGTGGGTCGCCACCGGGTCGCCACCTCAATCAAAATCGCGTGCAGTTGCTCGGAGCCGAGCATCATGGACATCGTCCATCAAATAACATCGATTTCCTGTCAACGCCGAAGTGATTTCCGCCTCGGCAGGCCGGAGTTCCGCTGCTCACCCGATCGCGTCAGATATTAACTGAATCTCGTTTTCCCGCCTTGGGCGGGAAAACTCTGTTTCTGGATCTTGTTTGCTTAAAAAGTGCAATATTGCAAAAAAGTGGTACTTAAAAAATGGTACAAACAGCCCCAATCTCCCTAGCTCAGTTTTTACAACAACCCGAAACAAAGCCAGCTTGCGAATATATAGATCACCAAATCATCCAAAAGCCGATGCCCCAAGGGAAACATAGTATATTGCAAGGTGAACTTATAGCCAAGATTAATGGGGTGTTAAAACCCAAGCAAATTGCGAGGGCGTTCCCTGAATTGCGCTGTACTTTTGGCGGGCGATCGACCGTACCCGATATCACTGTTTTTGAGTGGGAACGCATTCCTAGCGATCAAAATGGCGAGGTATCTAATATATTTTTGATCGCTCCAGACTGGACAATTGAAATTTTGTCACCTGATCAAAGTCAAACTAGAGTCACTAAAAATATTTTGCATTGTTTAAAGCATAAAACTCAGATGGGCTGGTTACTTTATCCCCACGAAAAGACGGTATTTATTTATCGACCGAAGCAAGAGATTGAAGTATTTGACGATCCAGATTTTCTGATTCCTGTGCCATTATTTGGTAGCGAAATTCAGATTACAGTCAGAGATTTGTTCGCATGGTTATTAAAATAATGTGAGTTCGTTAAAATAGATCATGGCTTCGCGATCGCCTGCAACCAATCCAGAAGCATCAGCAAAATTCAGTACTAGATTTATGATCGTAAAAGGTATAGAACTACCAAATTGGGAAAATATTAAGCGCGAGTGGCGTGATGCTGATTGGCTGTTGCTGATTTTTCCGATTTTATTGATGATTTTAGGCGGGATCGCCATTTATAGCTCTGATTTTAGTGGCAAGCGGACTGAATGGTGGCAGCATTGGGTCACAGGTGGGGTCGGCTTGATTGCCATGTTTGCGATCGCCCGTTTTCCTTACGATCGCTTATTGCGCTTACATTGGATTACCTATGCGATCACCAATATTTCTTTGGTTTTGGTACTGGCGATCGGGACTACAGCCCTTGGGGCTGAGCGCTGGATCACGATTGGCGGGTTTAATATTCAGCCATCGGAGTTTGCCAAGGTGGGGATCATTATTTCTCTAGCGGCGGTGATGCACGATCGCCCCATCCAAAGCCCGATCGATGCCTTTAAAGTGGCGTGGGTAACCGTGCCGCCTTGGATTTTGATATTTTTGCAACCAAACTTAGGCACAGCGTTAGTATTTGCAGCGATCACCATCGGGATGCTCTATTGGGCGGGGGCAAGCGGTGGCTGGTTAGCCCTAATATTTTCGCCAATTGTGTCGGCAGTGCTATTTTCGCTATATTTACCCGCTTGGATCGCTTGGGTCATCTTGATGGGAGTAACGGCTTGGATCTCACTACCTTGGTTTCGGGTGATTAGCGCAGTAACGGCGGTGGTAGTCAATCTGATTTCAGGACAGGCTGGGATTTTGTTATGGAATATTCTCCATGATTACCAAAAAAGGCGGCTATTACTATTTATCGATCCCAATCAAGATCCGCTCGGCGCTGGCTATCACGTCATTCAGTCCAAGATTGCGATCGGTGCTGGCAAATTATTTGGACAAGGTTGGCTCAAGGGTACACAAACTCAGTTAAATTTCATTCCTGAACAACATACCGATTTTATCTTTTCGCAAATCGGTGAGGAATTCGGCTTTATTGGTTGTATGTGCGTGTTGTTACTGTTTGTGGGCATTTGCTGGCGTTTACTAGTGGTTGCGGTGAATGCGCGGGATAATTTTGGCTCACTTCTTGCGATCGGAGTCTTTTCGTTTGTGCTGTTTCAAACCTTCGTAAATATTGGCATGAATATCAATGTTGCGCCTGTGACGGGCATTCCCCTGCCGTGGCTCAGTTATGGGCGATCGGCGTTAATTGCCAATCTGATGGCGATCGGCTTAGTCGAGTCTGTCGCCGCCCATCGGCGCACGATCAAGTTTTAAGATTAAAAATCTTACTTTATGCGACTCTTGATCTTGTGTTTAATATTTTTGTAGGTGCTTTGCGCCCACAAAAATATAGCTAAAAAAATTCTAAAAAATTACTTTCCAAAAAAGCCATTTAAATGTCTATCAAAAATTGCTTAATTACTGTTTTTGGGATGGTGCTAGTCGCTAGTTATCAGCCCATGGCGATCGCGCAAGATCTCTTAAAACGTGACTATGGATTCTCAATCCCGTTACCCCAAACAGGAAAAGTAACGATCCGTAAGCCCATTACCAATCTACCTGCTAAAAGTCTTTTCGAGTCATGCCCCATAAAATCTGATCTTCAAGACTTTGCCGAAAGCACCAGCTTTTTAGTCATGATTTGTCGCGATCGCCAAAATGATTTGCAGAAACACTGGATTCAGAAAAACAAAAAATCAGGCAAAATATCGCGTTTGACTGCTCTAGATCTGCCTCGCAGTCAGCCAGTTCCATGGAAAGTTGGTGACTATAATTTGTCTATCTATGCTGATGGACTTGGACAGATAAATGCTTATCTGGAGTCATACAACCCCAAAACAAAACTAGGACGAGCAGAAGCTCTGCTCTATCATTACAGTAAATATTACCCTTTGAAATAGACACTGCTCCCAAAACTAAATTCAGGAACTAAAGCCTATTGAGGCTTCAAATAGTACCGAGAAAAGTTTAAAAAGAGCCGCTTCGCGGCTTTTTTTAAACTTCTCTTTGGATTTCCTGTTAGCGCCAAGTGCTGTAGTTTAGATGATTTAATAATATTTTTGATAATTTTACTAATTATGCCAACGCAAATTCAAGAATATCGATCGCCCAAGATCACTGTCATCGGCGCGGGTAATGTTGGCAGTACCTTAGCACTTCGCATTGTCGAAAAAAATTTAGCCGATGTCGTCTTGTGTGACATCGTAAAGGGCAAACCGCAAGGCTTAGCCCTCGATCTGATGCAAGCTAATGCGATCGCCCTTTACGATCGCCAGATCCTCGGCACTAATGACTATGACGACACCAAAGACTCAGATGTGATCGTCTTAACCGCAGGATTGCCGCGTAAAGAGGGGATGAGCCGCAACGATTTATTGCGGATTAATGCCTCAATCGTGCAGGATGTGGTCCCGAAAGCGATCGCCCAGTCTCCTAACGCAATTTTGATCGTGGTGACTAATCCCTTAGATGTAATGACCTATCTGGCATGGCAAGTAAGCGGCTTACCGACTCATCGCGTCATGGGCATGGCTGGAGTCTTAGATGCCGCTAGATTTCAAACTTTTATTGGTATGGAATTAGGGATCTCCCTCGCGGATATCAAAACCATGGTTTTGGGTGGACATGGTGATTTAATGGTGCCATTACCGCGCTTCTCAACGGTAAATGGTGTGCCGATTACAGAACTAATGCCCCAAGAAGCGATCGCCCGCCTAGTTGAGAGGACTCGTAATGGCGGTGCAGAAATTGTTAAATTAATCCAGAATGGCAGCGCCTATTTTGCGCCGTCGGCAGCAGCCTATGTGATGGTTGAAGCGATTTTAGGCGATCGGCATCGCATTTTTCCTGCGGCGGCTTATCTGGCGGGTGAGTATGGCTTAACAAATATATTTATGGGTGTCCCAACTCAATTAGGAAAAAGTGGTGTTGAAAAAGCGATCGAGCTACAACTCACCGATGATGAGTTAGCGGCGCTCCATGTGTCCGCCGCCGCCATTCAAGAAAATATCAATTTGCTATAACCTAAAAAATAAAAGGCGGCGCGATGCGCCGTCTTTTATTTTTCGGTTTTTAAGTGACACGAGCGAGAATAATAAATCCTGCCGTAATTCCAATTAAATTTGGCATCCAAGCCGCCGCGATCGGCGAAAGAAACTCCACCTGACCCAGAGCGCCACAAATAAACAGCAGTAAATAATAACCAAAAATAATTAATACGCTCAACCCAAAACCGATCGCCGCCCCTGTGCGCTGTGGACGCATACCTAAAGATGCACCGACGATCGCGAAGACCACACAGATAAACGGCAACGCATATTTCTGTTCAAGCCTGACCTCTAGTTTGCGAATTTCTTTGGTATTGCCCGATTGTCTGAGCAAGTCAATATTGCGCCGAATGTCGGCGATATTCATTTCTTCGCTGCTGCGCTGCTCTTGAGCTAAGTCCAGAGGGGCGCGAGGCAAGCGCAAATTTTGATCCTCAAAGCGGAGAATACTGCGGTAATTGCCATCAGCCGCCACTAGATAAGTTGTCCCCTTGCTAAATTTCCAGACATTCTGCTCAGGAATCCATACAGCCGACTCGGCGGCAAGAATTTGTTGCAGTTGACCTTGCGAAAAGTCTAAGACTGTTAAGCCCCGCATCTCCTTACCATCAAAGCTCCGTGCATAAAAACTACGCACCAAGCCTTGTTTGCTTGTGCCATCTTCTTGCGGCACTTCCCCATATTGCTGATAGAAAATATCTTGACTCTTAAACTGAACATTCTCTTGATTGAGCGCCGCCCTCAGCGTACTCCGTGATTGCCAATTTGCCGCAGGGACGATCGCTTCATTAAATACATAGGTTAGCCCCGTGACAAATAGACTTAGCACTAATGCAGGTAAAACCAATCGATAAGCACTAACCCCACAACTGCGTAAAGCCGTCGTTTCACCATCGCCAGACATACGGCTATAGGAGAGCAATGTCGCCAGCAACATCGACATCGGAAATGAATAAACCATGAATCCTGGAATTTGATAGCCAAAAATCTGGAGTGCTGTCCAAACGCTTAGCCCTGCATCCGTAATCAGGCGGATCAATTCAAACAATGAGCCGATCGCTAAAATCACCGATGAAAATGCTCCGACTCCGAACAAAAATGGGGTCAGCATCTGCGTGCCTAAATAGCGATCCATGATCGAGAGTCTCGGTAGCCGTCCTTGCGACACGTTTGTAACTTTTTTCCTCTGAGTAGGTTGTAGGGTTGCCATTTTCTAGATTATTCACTCTGATCGAGATTACAGGTTTATGGCGTATTAGAAATGAAACTTTTCGCCAAGATAATACTTGCGAACATCAGGATCATTGGCTAATTCTCGACTAGATCCATCGGCAAAAACTTCACCTTCACGCATGATATATGCGCGATCGGTGATTGATAATGTTTCGCGAACATTATGATCGGTAATCAAGATCCCCATATTGCGATCGCGTAAATTTTTGATAATCGTTTGAATCTCACCAACGGCGATCGGATCAATACCCGCAAATGGTTCATCCAACAAAATAAATTTAGGGCCTTCTTCACCAACTGCCAAAGCTCTGGCGATTTCAGTACGACGACGCTCTCCCCCCGAAACCTGAATTCCCATCGTATCAGCAATTTTAGTCAAGCGAAATTCTTCTAACAAAGTGCGTAGCCGATGGATTTGTTTTTGTTTAGGTACTTTAGTCTGTTGCATTACCAACAGCAGATTATCACGCACCGATAACTGTCGAAAAATTGTGGCTTCTTGGGCAAGATACGCCATCCCCATCCGCGCTCGGATGTGAATCGGTAGGCGCGTAATGTCTTGCTTGTCTAGCCAGACACTACCGCTATCGGGCTGGATCAGCCCTGTTGCCATATAAAATGAGGTGGTTTTGCCAGCGCCGTTAGGACCAAGCAATCCGACAATTTCGCCCTGTTTAACAGTGAGGCTCACTTGCTGGACGACTTTGCGACCACTGTAGCTTTTACTAACGTTGTCAAGGGTGATTTGCATTACTCAATTGTCAAAGATTGCCAGAATCAGAAATTAATTATAGATTCTGCTGAGTCACTTGATGATCATCGCATGTTTTATCACGATTAAAAGGCCCGAATCCGTCCGCGTAGCGGACGGATTCGGGCTTCAGAGTTTTTAGCGCAAATTTTCGGTGCGTGTGCCAATATCGAGGAACTGAATCAACTTCACAGGATCGGCATTAAACATAAAGGCTTTTGCGTCAGGTGCTATTTTATAACCTTCTTTTTCGGCAGCTTTTTGAGCCGCATAGGGGAGTGGACTCGATAGCTCAAACATCAATCGAGCATAGGGATCGCTTAATACTTCGGCTGTATTTGGGAAAGACACAGGTTGAGTATGCTCAGCCGAAAGATGAATGTTGTAAAGCAAAATAGAACCATCAGAAGTACTAAGCTTCTTGAGATTTATGGCTTCTTCAGTGGGATCGCCGTCAGTGGACTCTCCATCAGTGATATTGATAATCGTCGGTGGATAACTATTTGGATGTTTAGCAATCCATTCTTCCAGCAAGATACGCGCCAGTGCAAATACGCTACACATCGCCGTTCCGCCACTTGCCACAGGTTTAAACCAAATCGGAAAGTCATTATAAACCTCGACTAAACCGCCCATGCCATCAGGCAGTTTTTGAGCGCGTTTTTCTAGTTCGGTCGGATTTTCATAAATCTTCCCGATGGGGGCGATCGCCTGCTCACCCGCAATCCCATTGAGCGCCGAGGCAACTTCACTGTTGTAACCAATTACCCCAACATCAAAATAATCATAAATCTCGTTGCCTTTGACACATCGCTGTCCGAGCGAATCAAGCAGACGGTTGACAGCATCGGCAACAGCCTGTGCTTTTTGGATGGGGTCAACACCTTTATGCAAACTTTCATTTGCGCCCTTAGCTGTCCCTTTAGTGGCACTTTCGCTAGAAAATGCATCGGACATCGACCCAGATTGATCGATTAGAAACAGGAAGCAACTAGGTTGACGGCGGCTAATCTCTGCTGAGTAAGGCATATTAAACTTACCCGATTCCTTATGTAGTATGTCTCAAGAGTTGTTCTCAGTCTAGCAAAGGTCAGCTCAAAAAACTTTTTTTGAGTAAGATTCAGCTATTTAACTTAAGCAAGTTGTACATCAAAACCCTCAAAATATTGTGGCGAGCAAAATGGCGAGCAAAATATTGTGGCGAGCTTGTGGCGATGCAACCATCTAGGCGTTTATTTAATTGGTGATGCTAAGCTTTATGGCACGTTCGATTATCTTCTCTTAGTTACTATGATGTTAGGATAAAGAGTGGTTTGAGCCGTATGTCCTAGTATTTAAGCTATACAATTTAAGCTATACAATTCTTAACTTATGTCATCTGTTACCTCATCTATAAATCTCAAGAAGATACTTTTAAAAGGAAAAGTATTGTCCTTGTTGAGAGGATTGGTTACTAATCTCACTTCGCCTCTCATAATCCAAGATCACCAAGGGGAAGTTTTGGTTGCAGATTTGGGAATGAATCTCAAGAGTAGTGAAATTGATGATAGAAATGAAGATTTAGATCTTGATGTAAATGAGATTAAAAAATTACCGATTTTGATTGGTGATGAAGTCTTGGGATGGGTGATAGGCACAGCGCGAGTTGAAGAAGTTACTAATTTTTTGAGCTATGTGGTCAATCGAGAACTTGAGCGGAAAATGCTGGCAACTGAGGCTTTGGATAAGTATCGAGAAATTAGTCTGCTCTACACGATCGCGGGTAAGCTATCCAACTGTTTAGATGTTGCCGAAATCTCTACACTTGTAATCGAAGAGGCGAGTCGGTTGATTCGGTCTACTAGTGCATCTGTGATGCTTTACAATCCACAACATAACTATCTTGAAATCGTTGCCGCAAATGGGACTGCCAATCAAAAAAGGAACTTGAAATTTTCTCCTGACGATGGTATTGCAGGACATGTATTTGTTACAGGTAAGCCCGAATTAGTTAATGATGTGGCTGAAGATCCCCGCTACATACTCAATGAAGATTATTGTCATGCCCTAATTTGTGTGCCGATCCTTACTAAAGATAGCGTCTTGGGCGTGGCTAATATTAGTAACTCTAAGCCCATTGGCTATACGTCTCAAGATTTAAAGCTGTTCACGGCTATAGTGACTCAAGCTTCTAGTGCGATCGAGAATGCGATGCTCCATGAGCATAAATTGCGTGAAGAGAAAATCAAAAATAATTTAGAAAGATATCTATCTCCACAGGTAGCTCAGGCTGTAATTAGTTCAACAGGAGCCGTATCCCTAACCACCAGTAAACGTAAAATTGCGATGTTATTTTCAGATATCCGCAACTTCACAACTAAGTGCGAAGAACTGGAGCCAGAGCAGCTTGTGGCTTATCTCAATGAATACTTCACACAAATGGTAGATGTGATATTTAATCACAATGGAACTGTAAATAAGTTTGTGGGCGATATGATTGTGGCAATGTTTGGTGCGCCTTCCGAAATTAACGATCGCGAGTACTGGGCGATCGCGGCGGCGATCGTTATGCAACAGAGGATCAAAAACTTACCGATCGCTTGGATCCGCGATAACTTTATTACAGGGATTGGGATTAGTTCGGGGGAGGTGATTGTCGGCAATATTGGCTCGCCTCAGCACATGGACTACACGGCGATCGGTGATGAGATGAATATTGCTGCACGGTTGCAGGGTATGGCAAAGGGTGGTCAGATTTTGGTGACGCGCAGTGTTTACGAAGCCACGCAAGCTTGTTTTCAATTTAGAGAATTTGGAACTTTGCCTGTCAAAGGTAAAAAGAATTTAGTTGAAGTTTTTGAAGTGATTTATGAATAAAATCTTATTTTTAGGGCGCAAAGCGCCGTAAGTGCTACATTTGTTTTGATAACTTTGTGGGCTTTACGATGATCAAAAAGCTATTAATTGTTGATGACGAACCTCACATCCGTATGCTGTTAGAGCAAACCTTAGAAGATTTAGAAGATCTGGGCGTAGAATTATTAACAGCAGCTAACGGTTTAGAGGCTTTGGAGATTATTAAGTCCGAAAAGCCAAGTTTGGTCTTTTTAGATGTGATGATGCCAAAGATGAATGGTTATGACGTTTGTGAAAAAGTTAAGGGTGATTTGGGGCTGACTGATGTATATATCATTATGCTGACCGCTAAAGGGCAAGAATTTGATCGCAGTCGGGGGGAAGATGTGGGTGCAGATATTTATATGACAAAGCCTTTTGACCCAGATGAAATTTTAGAAAAAGCTTGTGAAATATTAGGGGTAGAACTTTAAAATGAGCATAAATCTAATCTGCAAATTAAGCGATCGCCATCTGGATAGTAGTCAAGGCAGTAGCCAGCGTCAATTGGCGATCGCCGTCTCCGCAAACGCATCTGACAATGGCAATAATGCGGCTCTAAATTTATGCCTTGTGTTAGATCACAGTGGCTCGATGGGAGGGCAACCCCTTGACACGGTGAAACGGGCGGCTCGCGATCTGGTCGATCAGATGCATCCCCAAGATCGGATTAGTGTGATTGGCTTTGACCACAAGGCCCATGTGGTTGTCGAAAATCAGTCAGTTGAGCGGATTGAATCGATCAAAGAGAAAATTCAATCGCTCAAAGCTTCGGGCGGTACATGCATTGATGATGGCATCAAGCTGGGCTTGCAGGAAAGCAGTAAGGGCAAAGATGGCACGGTTAGCCAGATTTTTGTGCTGACTGATGGTGAAAATGAGCATGGCGATAATGAGCGCTGCTTCCAATTTTCGCGCTTAGCCACTGAGTACAACATGACCTTGCATAGCCTCGGCTTTGGTGATAGTTGGAATCAAGATGTGCTAGAACGCATTGCTGACGCGGGTGGCGGCTCGATGGCATATATTCCTAATCCTGCGGCGGCGGGTGCAGAATTCCAGAGATTATTAAGACGAGTGCAGGCGATCGGGCTGACCAATGCCTATTTGATCTTGCAACTCGCGCCCCATGTTCGCCTTGCCGAATTAAAACCGATCGCCCAAGTTGCTCCCGACACCATTGAGTTGGCTTATCAAACTGAGGGTGATGCGATTATTGTGCGACTGGGCGATCTGATGACCGATGTGGAACGAGTGGTGCTATGCAATCTCTACATCAGTCCGACTAGTTATGTGGCGGCTAATCCTGCGAGCCATGAGATTCCGATTTTAACTGCCCAAATTCGCTATGACATTCCTGCAATGGCTCAGGTTAATGCGATGTCAGCACCAGTGGCGATCGCGGCTGATTTAGTTCAAGACTATGCCCCACAGGTTGAGCCAGAAGTCCAAAATCATTTATTAGCTCTAGCCAAATATCGCCAAACTCAACTTGCCGAACAAAAACTGCAACAAGGCGATCGGGCGGGTGCGGCGACAATGTTACAATCGGCTGCACAAACTGCTTTGCAAATGGGCGATCAACAAGCCTCAACGATCTTGCAAAATAATGCAACTCGTCTGCAAACAGGCACGGCTTTGAGTGAAGCTGAACGCAAAAAAACGCGAATTGCTTCCAAAACTGTGTTGCAATCGCCCACTAACTAACTGGGCTTAATTAAATATAAAATCCTAAGACCTGTGGCGCACGCGCAGCGTGCACCACAGGTTTCGGTTCTAGTCTTATATTTAATTGCGCCTACTTAATCAATAGTTTTGGTATAGAGATGCGTTTATGATTATTTGCCCGAATTGCGCTCATTCCAACCCTGATGGAGCTGTAAACTGCGAAGCCTGTTTTACGCCATTACCAATCATCAAAAACATTCAATGTCCTAGCTGCAACTCAGCTATGTTGTCAGATGCCAAGTTTTGTGGACATTGTGGGTTTAATCTCAGCGATAAAACTGCGACTAATCCGATCCAGAATTTAAATGCAGATAGTGATGCGGCTAATCCATCTGCCCCCATAGCTAAAAATGTTTCCGTACTACCAACTTTAAATACTATGTCAAATTCTTTACCCATTGAAAAGCCCGAAGAAAAGCCCGAAGAAAATACAAATGGAAGTGTGGAGACAAATTCGGAGACTTCCACTGTTCCTAAAGTCTCTGAAATGGAAGAACTGCTCGAAGGTGAGCCGATAAACACACCTGTATCTGTCAATGCAAATAATGCCAAAACTCAGTTGCAGCAGTTTTCAGCATCGTTACTCCATGTACAAACTAGTCTCACTATCGAGATTCCTGCTCATTTACCTGTTGTGCATATCGGTAAGCCAAATACGGTAATTCCTCCCGATATTGATGTGTCTGGTTTCCCCGATTCCGATATCGTTTCGCGCATCCATGCCGATATTCGCGCTGAGGGCGGTCTTTACTATTTTGAAGATACAGGTAGCTCTAATGGTACTTATATCAACAACTTACCGCTACCTGCGGGAAACCGTCATAAGCTGAGAGCAGGCGATCGGATTTGTCTCGGTAAGGGTGACAAGGTGAGTTTTATTTTTCAGCTTAGCTAAGCTGTTAAGATACTTGTCCGATCGCCCTGAATCAATTCAATTATTTATTAGATGTCTATCAAGTCAAAACTACGATAAGATAGATCCCTTATATTAAATGCTAATTTCAGCATAGCGATCGTAGGCAATCATGATTCCAGAATCGGGCGAAGGGTTTAAATCGGGCTTTGTGGCTCTTGTGGGGCGACCAAATGTGGGTAAGTCCACTTTGCTCAATGCACTCATTGGTCAAAAGATTGCGATAACTTCCCCCGTGGCGCAAACTACGCGCAATCGTTTGCGTGGCATCTTGACCTTGCCCGAAGCGCAAATTGTTTTAGTTGATACCCCCGGAATTCATAAACCCCATCATTTGCTGGGTCAAACCATTGTCAGAAATGCGATCGGAGCTATATCTTCGGTTGATATGACGGTTTTGCTGGTTGATGGCAGCGATCGCATGGGAAGTGGCGATCGCTTTGTAGCCGAAACTATCTTGCAAAGCAAAGTCCCTGCGATTTTGGGTATCAATAAAATTGACATTCTTAGCGATGATTCGGGAGATACTTTCACTGATTATGAAAGTTTTGCCGAAGAGCATGGCTGGCAAGTTGCTAGGTTTTCATCGATTACAGGAGAAGGCTTAGTGGCTTTGCAGACAATGATGTGCGATCGCTTGCCCCTTGGTCCTTATTACTATCCTCCCGATTTAGTCACCGATCAGCCTGAACGATTCATTATGGGGGAGTTAATTCGCGAACAGATTTTGTTACTTACTCGCGAAGAAATCCCTCATTCTGTGGCGATTAGTATCGATCAGGTCGATGAACAGCCCAAAATCACTAGAGTAATGGCGACAATTCATGTGGAACGCGATTCTCAAAAGGGGATTTTGATTGGGAAGAAGGGGCAAATGCTTAAGGAGATTGGCACACAGGCGAGAATGCAAATGCAGAAGATGATTATGGGTTCTGTCCATTTGGAAATGTTTGTCAAAGTGCAACCCAAATGGCGATCGTCCCGTTTTCAACTATCCGATCTGGGCTATCGCGTGGAATAATTATGGTGTTTTTTTTTATGAGTGTTATCTAAATACTCGCTTAAAAGCTTTGCTTCGCAAGGCTTTTAAAGGAGTATTTGGTTTTAAGTAGAGCGCAAAGCGCTATAACGTTATTAAATTAAAGGTTGTTTTATCTGTGACTGAATCTGTTCCTATTGAATTTACTGCCGTTGAAACTATCACCAATGAAGCTTTAGCCAGTCTTGACCTAACTGAATTTTCGATGTCATTGCCCGATCCTAATGATGAAGGATTGGCTGAAGGTCAGTTTTTAGCCGAAGTCGATCAAGCTTGGCAAGTATGCGATCGCTTTGATTTGCAGACAGATATTTGGCGCGGCAAGATTTTGAGAACTGTGCGCGATCGCGAAAAGATGAATGGCGAAGGGCGCGGTACGGGCTTTCTAAAATGGTTACAAGAGCGAGAAATTAGTAAATCTCAGGCTTATTCATGGATTCAACTCGCCAATAGCGCTGACACCCTGATGGCAGATGGACAGCTAGATGCCGATGATATTCGTCAATTTAGTAAACGCGCATTCCTAGAAACTTCCCAAGCTTCGCCTGAAGTTCAGCAACTAATTGTCGATGCAGCTAGAAATGGTGAAAAGATTACCCGTCGTGAAGTGCGGCAACTTTCAGATGAATGGACTTCCATGAGTTCTGAGCATCTTCCTGATGAGTTAAAGGAGAAAATTGCCGCGCACACCATTCCCACTCGCTATGTTGCGCCACTGGTGCGTGAAATCGACAAGTTGCCTGAAGCTTATCAAACGCCACTCAAACAAGCGATCATCGATGGCTCTGACCTTGACAATATCAAGCTCGTCACTGCCGATGCTCAAAGGTTGACCAAATATCTATCTAATACCAATCAAGTACAGGCGATCGCCCAACGTTCAGTTAATATCGATCTAGCTCTCGAAGAAGCTCTGCGGATTGGCTGTCTTAAACTTGCTTCTGATCTGGTCAGTCAAGCATCCCAACTTGAACAGGCGATCGCCAAACTCTACACCATCTGGAAACGAGTTTCGACATCTGCGGATCAGTTATATGTGGAGTCGGGAGCCAGCACCCCACATCTACTAGATTTACTTAATTCCCTTGATTCTTTAGCCAGTCAAACTGTGGCTGTCCAAATTGGCAACGATCAATCAGGGCGAACTATTCGTTTACAAATTACTGAAGAATAAAACCAAAAGTTAGGAATTGCTTTTGATCCCCCCAGCCCCCTTAAAAAGATACGGTGTACACACAAGTCATAGAACCCAGTCAAGTCAACAATTAATCGCCCCCTAGCCCCCAATTCTGGGGGAACAAGAAAATAAGACCCTTCAAAAGTCCCCCAGAATTGGGGGATTTAGGGGGCTTAGATAAATCAAAACGTAGACAGAGAAACTTGTGTAGCCTTAAAAAAGGGGGAGAATTAATTCTTCCCCCTTTTTAAGGGGGATTGAGGGGGATCTCTTAGAGCTTTCAACCGCAAAAAGCACTTCTTAAATGGCTAATTAAACACGTTCATGGAATGTGCGCTTAATCACATCCATCTGCTGCTCACGGGTGAGCTTAATGAAGTTGACGGCATAGCCCGACACTCGAATCGTAAGCTGAGGATACTTTTCAGGATGTTCCATCGCCTCCAGTAAAGTACTGCGATCGAGAGCATTGACGTTAATGTGATGACCGCCATCGTGGAAATAACCATCTAGCAAACCAACTAGATTATTGGTGCGATCGCTTTCTTGTCTACCTAACGCCGCAGGCACAATCGAGAAAGTATTTGAGATGCCATCTTGACAATCGCTGTAGGGCAGTTTTGCCACCGACGAAAGCGAGGCGATCGCCCCACAATGATCGCGTCCATGCATCGGATTTGCCCCTGGGGCAAAGGGTTCGCCAGCCCTGCGTCCATCGGGAGTGTTACCTGTTTTCTTGCCATAGACCACATTGGAAGTAATCGTCAAAACAGATTGAGTTGGCACAGCATCGCGATAGGGCTTGTGCTTGCGAATTTCGTTCATAAATCTTGCCACAATATCAATGGCAATGCTATCAGCGCGATCGTCATTGTTACCATACTGAGGATATTCACCTTCAATTAGATAATCAATCGCCAAGCCTTGATCATTGCGAATTACCTGTACTTTGGCATGTTTAATCGCCGAGAGCGAATCCGCAACCACTGATAAACCCGCAATTCCACAAGCCATTGTTCGATAGACATCGCGATCGTGTAGAGCCATCTCAAGGCGCTCGTAACAATACTTGTCATGCATATAGTGAATGACATTGAGGGTGTTGATGTAAGTTTTGGCAAGCCAACCCATCATTTGCTGCAAGCGTTCATTTACCTCGGCATAATCCAAATATTCGCTGGTAATCGGGGCAAATTTCGGCGCAATTTGATCGCCAGATTTTTCATCTTTACCGCCATTGATCGCATAGAGCAACGTCTTGGCGAGGTTGACCCTAGCACCAAAAAACTGCATCTGTTTGCCGATTCTCATTACCGATACACAACAGGCGATCGCATAGTCATCGCCGTAGGTTGGGCGCATGAGATCATCGTTTTCATATTGAATGGAACTAGTATCGCTAGAAATCTTGGCACAGAACTGTTTGAAGCTTTCTGGCAAATGTTCAGACCATAACACTGTCAAATTAGGTTCTGGAGCCGCACCGAGATTAGAGAGAGTATGCAAAAATCGATAACTACTTTTGGTGACCAAAGTTCGACCATCGGCACTCATACCACCGATCGCCTCTGTGACCCATGTGGGATCACCTGAGAACAGATCGTTATAGTCAGGGGTGCGTAAAAAGCGCACCATTCTCAACTTCATTACAAAATGATCGATTAGCTCTTGCAAATCAACTTCAGCGATCGCGCCCTTCCGCAGATCTCGTTCAAAATAGATGTCTAAGAATGTCGATACCCGACCGAGAGACATGGCTGCGCCATTCTGCTCTTTGACTGCTCCTAGATAGCCAAAATAGAGCCATTGCACCGCTTCTTTGGCTGTGCTTGCAGGACGACCAATATCAAAGCCGTACTTTTTGCCCATTTCCTTTAGCTCAAACAGGGCGCGAATTTGTTCAGAAATCTCTTCGCGTAGACGAATGGTTTTTTCGTCTATCGTATCCAATTCCAGGGACTCTTGCTGTAGTTTTTTATCATCAATCAGGCGATCGACACCATACAGCGCCACACGGCGATAGTCACCAATAATCCGCCCACGCCCATAGGCATCGGGCAAACCCGTGATGATTCCCGATCGCCTTGCCTTTCTCATTTCACTGGTATAGGCATCAAACACGCCGTCATTATGGGTTTTGCGATATTTAGTAAAAATCTCTTCGGTCTGGGGATCAAGCTCATAGCCATAAGCTGCTAAGCCCGCTTTGACTACCCGAATACCACCAAAGGGCATGATCGCCCGTTTCAGAGACTTATCTGTCTGCAAGCCAACAATTTGTTCTAATTCGCGATCGATATATCCAGCATCATGAGCCGTAATTGAAGTTGGCACTTTTGTGTCCACATCCAATATCCCTTTTTCCCGCTCAATCTGCATCAAATCTAAGACTTCACGCCAAAGCTGCTGTGTCCTTTCTGTTGATGCAACCAAAAATTCCGCATTCCCTTCGTAGGGAGTATAGTTTTTTTGGATAAAGTCTCTGACGTTGACTTCTCTTGTCCAATTCCCTTCGGTAAAGCCTTGCCATTGTACATACATAGCTTTAAGCCTCCATAAACTTATGGCGAATAACTTACGACGAATAAGATCAATATCTCTTAGCCGCTATATCTATTATAAGTTTAGATTCAAATCCGTCTATATAATGGCAGTCAATTCATTACAAAAATTAACTGCTCACTCAACTGTCTGCTTACTGCTGTTATGGAGGGATTTTGTGATCACTGCAAGGCTTTTTAAAAATTATTTGTGTAACAGTCATTTGAGAACTGCTACAGTCTACAAAAAAAGAGGGGTGTCGCAAAAGCAACACTCCCTCTTTTTGTTTGAAAATTTAAGCTTCAGGGGTAGTTTCTTCTACAACTTCTTCAGGTGTAGTTTCTTCAGATGTAACTTCCTCAGAGGCAACTTCTTCTACAACTTCTTCAGGAATCTCCGCTTCTTCCATCGCATCAGGAACTTCATATTCCTCTTCTTCAGCTTCTCCTTCAACTACTGCAACAGGAATTTCCATTACCGCAGGAGGTGCATTCAGTTGCTCACGATATTTAGCAGCCATCTCTTCAGCCTTCGCATAGACCAGTTGAGGATCTTTAACCATGTCTCCGGGTTCAGCTTCGAGTTGCTTTGTCGAGAGCGAAATGCGTCCGCGCTCAGCATCAAGATCGATAATCATTACCTTCACTTCGTCATTGACATTGAAGACGTTGTGAGGAGTTTCGATATGCTCGTGGGATATTTCAGAAATGTGCAGCAATCCACTTACACCGCCGATGTCGATAAACGCACCGTAGGGCTTGATACCGCGTACTACGCCGATGACGACTTCGCCAACTTCGAGCTTGTTCATCTTGCGCTCGACAAGGGCGCGGCGATGGCTGAGGACGAGACGGTTACGGTCTTCATCCACTTCTAAAAACTTGAGTGGTAACTCTTCGCCCACCAATTCTTCTTTAGGTTTGCGGGTGCTAATGTGTGAACCAGGGATAAATCCGCGCAGTCCTTCAATTCTGACCAATGCGCCGCCACGATTGGTCGCAAAAATAAGCGATCGCACAGTGGCATCTTCTGCTTGCAACTGACGGACACGCTCCCATGCTCTCATATACTCAATGCGACGAATCGAAAGAGTTAATTGCCCATCTTCGTTTTCATCGGCGAGAATGAAAAATTCACGGGTTTCATTATTTTGTAAAACTTCTTCAGGCTGATCAACGCGGTTGATCGACATTTCCTGAATCGGGATGTAGGCTGCTGTTTTTGCGCCAATGTCAATAAGTGCGCCCCTAGGCTCAATGCTGAATACTGTACCTGCAACGATGTCGCCAGGGCTGAAGTGATAGTCGTATTTATCTAAAAGTTTTGCAAAATCTTCATGAGTGAAGCCGACATTGGCAGTTGTAGCAGTTTTGGCCCGATTGATCATAACTAAATTTTTCCTTGTTCCTGTTTTGAATTTATCTGGTTTCCTCCCAGAAATGTAAGAGCAGTAGCCGTTAAAGCTGGTTGCGGATTACACCCTACGCCTACTTATATTGTTAATATGTTGTTTATATTTAGTAAAGTTTATAGGCATAGGTTTGCAATCATAGCATATTGAAGATGGATCGAGAAAGTGCTAGTAAATATTTTTTTGATATAGCTTTGGTTTTTAGTGGGCTGTGGATCAGTTATCTATAGCAATTCTAAATAATTCGTGGCTTCGACTTCGCTCAGCCATCAGTCCACGATGGCTGAGCGAAGTCGAAGCCTATTTCAACTCCGCTCAGCCATCAGTCCACGCTGGCTGAGCGAAGTCGAAGCCTATTTCAACTCATTTAGGATTGCTATACATTGTTATCATTATTATCGATCGCGATCGCCTCTATCTCATCGGCAGGAATAAACCCAAACATCTGGGAATAAAAATAGAACTCACCGTCAAGGGCTTTTTTAATATTCTCAGCTTTACGGAAACCATGTTGTTCGCCTTCAAAAGCTACATAGGCAACGGGTAAACCTTTCTCGCGTAAAGCATTGACCATCATTTCCGCTTGATTGGGTGGCACGACTTTATCTTCTAATCCTTGGAAAAAGGCGATCGCGCAGGAAAGTTTTTCGGTAAAATGAATCGGCGATCGCTGGATGTAAAGTTCTTTTTGTTCGGGATATTTGCCGATTAGACTATCCAGATAGCGCGATTCAAACTTATGGGTATCCGTGGCAAGAGCTTCTAGATCACAAATGCCATAATGACTAGCGCCTGCTTTAAAATCGTCGCGAAAAGTCAAAGCGCAAAGAGTCGTATAGCCGCCTGCGCTGCCTCCTGAAATTGCTAGGCGATCGCCATCGACCAAGCCCTTAGCCGCCAAAAATCTAGCTCCATTAGCGCAGTCATCTACATCGACAACGCCCCAATTACCCTTGAGGCGATCGCGATATTCGCGCCCATAGCCTGTACTGCCGCCGTAGTTGACATCTAGCACCGCAAAGCCGCGACTTGTCCAATATTGGATACCGAGACTTAAGCTTCCTGAAGTCGCAGTTGTTGGTCCGCCATGACTTTTGACCAGCAGAGGTGGTTTTTCACTGTCTGCTCCTTGAAAATCTTTGTTTTTAGGAGGATAGAAAAGTGCATAGGCAGTCTTTCCATTTTCGGTAGGAAATTCTATTGATTGGGCTGCCGAAATATATTCTGGGTCGATTTGTAAATCTGAAGCCACTCGCACCTTTTGCCAAGATCCTGTGGTCAAGTTGAGCAGCACGATCGCCGTTGGCTCTGTTACTGAACCACCATGAAAAACTAGACGATCGCCTTCACAATGTAAGCCCGATATGGAAGTAAATGGAACAGTGATTTGCTGTAATCCTATATCAATATTTGTGGGATCGAGAATGGCTAAGTGAGATTGACCATCCTGAGTATAAGTACAGATTATTTTGCCATCTCCTGTTTTACCATCTCCCGTAAAGTCGTAGGTAGACATGCCAAATATCCACTGTGGCAAACCAAACTCAGCTTCCATCGGACAAAGTGGCTGAATAGTTCCATCCGCTAAAGCTCTATACAAATTCCACCAACCCGTGCGATCGCTGACGAAATATAGATTGCCATCGGGCGACCATTCAGGCTGAAATATGGACTCAGTTACGCCACCTGCAATTATTTGGGCATTTTGAACTTCTAGAACACCCACTGCTGATTCTACTAAGTCAGCAACCCATAGCTCCGTGCCATCCCAAGGCATATTTGGATGCTGCCAACTTATCCAAGCCAATTTATCACCCGTAGCATTAAGTTTCGGTGAGGCATAGAAATCTGCACCTGCAACGAGTACCTGAATATCTTCGCCATTGCTAGTATTAACCGCAACTAATGTATTAATCGGCTCACCTTCGCCTGTATGGTCTTCGCGCACACAGATCAACTGCCCATACATCCGATTCCAGATAAAGTCGGCGTAGCGATAAGCACTTTCAGCAGTCAATGGCTTCGGATATCCACCACCAATCTTCCGATAAATACAGCGATCGCTAAAGTTAGAAAAATAAATCCGCCCATCTTCCACTAAATACTCACCACCGCCATATTCATGCACTAGCGATCGCACATTCAGTGATGCGGGTGTCATCTCTTTGTAGTTACCATCGCTATCGTAACGCATAATCACATTGCGTCCTCCTTCTGTTGGTCTACCTTCATTCCAATAGACATTACCGCCATCAATGGCGATCGCGCCGAGTCGAATGCTGCTAGAAACGATCAAATCAGAACTAATGGTTGATTTCCAAGAACCGTAGGGAGCGACAGACATAAATTATGGCGATATTGTTTTTAGCTTTTGACCCTGATTATACTGGAATTTTGCCCCTGCTCAAATCCAAAATTATCACGACAAGCTATATCATCTTATGGCGAACGTAGTCTGTCTCGAAGGTTTTGGATAGCTCTTAGATTTTGTCCTTGGCTTTTAAAATAATGCGATTGCCTTGCAAAATACTATTGATTTGATTGAGAACTTTAAAATCTGCTTCAGGGAGATGGAAGGAAGTTTTAAACTGAGAATCTTTTTCTAAGAAGCTAAAGGCTTGTCGAAACTCGATCGGTGTGGCGGCGATCGCATTGTCAAAATGGCAAGGGATAATCCGCACAAAATTCCAACTAGCAACTCGATCTGCCCATGCGATCGCCATCTCAGGAGCGCGATTGAGAATTAGAGTTTGTAAGATGGGCGCAACAAAAATACGACCCTGACCGCGCAAGGTTTGAAAAGATTGATACCAGTCTTCTCTCCATTTAAAAGGGAATAGACCAAAAAAAGCTTTACGCGATCGCTCTGGCGCTTTGACAAGATCTCGCAAAGTCTGGATTAAAGAAACTGTCTCTAATACTTGCGGCTGGAAATAAAACAAAAATAGAGAGGTGCGTTGCCAGCCTCTAATTCGATTGGCTTCAGTATCAGCGATCGGCTCGGCGGCATTATCTCTAGCATGAAACAGTAATGGATAGGGATCGAGTTGCAATATTTCGGGCGGATGCTCAGGAATCGCCACGATCGTATCGGTGACTAGCAAAGTTTGCGATCGCCTATCAAAAAGAGCCACTTCGGCAAACTGTCCTAAGCCAAGATTGATTGAACCCAAAATTGCATAGTCAAATTGATCGGCAAAAGGAGTTTGCGTAACATCTTCAGGCAAAATATGCGTGCGTCCCCAAGGCAAGCCCAACCAATTCAAGGGCAAATTAACAGGGAAGCTCCATTGGTGCGGTGAGACATATACCTGAGCTTTGGGAAAACATCGCGCAAATGGACCCACAAAAACTTTATGCTCAATCCCTGAAACTGTCGGCAAAATGATGTACTTGACTTTGCCATGCTTGGCGACAAGCTCATTAACAAGACGAATGCATTCGGGCGTTGGGGCGACGGGGGCATATACCAGCAATCCGCCTGATTCCAGTTTGACGACAGTCATCCTGATCGGCACAACGACATAAAAAATCCCCTGAAGCTGATCAAATGTCCAGATTGAATCTTCGACAACTTCGTGACGAAGCGTGCGCTTTTGACCGTAAGGATAAATCGGCACTACCTGCCAAAATTTCCACGACCAATCATTTTTATTGTTTTTATTATTTATGTCTTGATTTGGGTTTTGATCTGGGTTGGGATTTGATTTCTGAGCAATCATGCACTTAGCTCCTTCAGCACCCTTCGATATTTTTCGAGTCGCTGAAAATCTTTATCGGTAGGGTGAGCAATTCGACTGATATCCATATTGTGGGTCACGTCCGCAATTTTGACTTTTCGGGCGATCGCATTAGACTTGACCCGCAAAATATAATCTTCGTAAAGCTCATCATCAAACTTAGTAATGGCTAAGATCGCATCGGTGATTATTTCGGGAAATCCCTGTAAAGTCAACTTCTCGATCGTCAGATCAGAGTCCTCGATCGCATCATGTAGCACCGCCACGACCTTGCTTTCGGTGGTATCCATCTGCGCCATCACCGTCAACGGATGGGATATATAGGGCTGACCTGCTTTGTCAATTTGATGGGCATGAGCTTGATGGGCGATGGCGATCGCCAATTCTAAAAGCTTTGCGTAGTCTGCACTCAAATCGGATTTAAGCATCGTTAGTTGAGCCATAGTAACGAATGCAAGTCAGGGCGATCGCCACTTGATCGGCACATTGTTGAATCAACTTAATATCACTATTACTCAAAGCATCAGAAAATTGCCATTGCATCGACAATATCCCCAATACCCGTTCACGAAAAGTAATGGCGATCGCTAAATTTATTTTATATTCTTCATCTTTAAGTTCTTGATTTTGATTGATTTGGTCAGTATCCACACAAATTTGAGACTCACCCGCCGCGATCGCCGCTTGGACTAACAGATCCTTGCTCAAATCCCAAGAGCGATCGCCACAGCTAGCTCGAACATCGGTTAAAACTCCCTGCTCAACCAATTGCATTGTTACTATATCCGCCCCAAAATTTTCCCAAAAAGCGTCAGCCAAGGGCTGCACACTGTCAGCTAACTGCTGCGAATTTTGGGCGATCGCCACAATTACCGATAACAAAACATTTTGAGCTTGCGATCGGTGCGACTCCTCAGAGCGTTGCTTCAGTAAATCATAGCTTTTAGCGGCTTGTGAAACCACTATTTTGAGTTGTTCAGGTTCCCAAGGCTTGGTAATATATTTATGAACTTGTCCCGAATTAATCGCTTCAATCAAATCTGTGATATCGGTATATCCTGTCAGCACAATGCGGATCGTATCAGGAAAATCTGAGACAGTACGGCTAAGAAACTCTGTTCCTTTCATCTCAGGCATCCTTTGATCAGAAATGATCGCCGCCATCTCTCCCTCTTTAGCAAGGATTTCTAGGGCCTGAAATCCACCATTTGCTCTGAATACCACAAAATCTTTACGAAAAGTCCGATACAGCAAATCAAGGTTATCTTGCTCATCATCAACCACCAAAATCTTTGGTTTTTTGACTGGATTGACATTATTTGATGCTGTGACAGTAAACAAAGAAGATGGCATGAGTAAAAATTAATTAAAACTAATTAAATGTCAGTTACAGCTAAGCAGCTAGGCACAATTAAATATAAAACCAGAACCGAAACCTTTGGCGCACGCGCAGCATGCGCCAAAGGTTTTAGGATTTTATATTTAATTAAGCCCACTTACTTATAGCAATCAGATCCTATCAAAAAAGTGAGAGGCGCATTGCGTCTCTCACTTTTTTGAATAAAAAATAAACTATGCAAAGCGGAGTTTATTTAAAAAAATATTTAAGCAGTAACGGCTTGACGGCTAACTTGCTGCAATTCGCCCTTAGCGTACTTAGCCACAAAGTCATAAATACCAACTTGCTTGATCTTGCTAGCTTGACCAGCCGCTTCAAACTGAGTGTAGCGATCGGCACATACTTTTTGCATGTATTTGATCGATGGCTTCAAGAAGTGACGAGGATCAAATTCTTTAGGATTTTTAGCCAAAGCTTCACGCACCGCAGCCGTGATCGCTAGGCGACAGTCAGTATCAATATTGACCTTACGCACACCACACTTGATGCCCTTTTGAATTTCTTCAACAGGTACGCCATAGGTTTCAGGAATTGCGCCGCCATACTCATTGATCAATGCAAGCAAATCTTCAGGAACTGAAGAAGATCCATGCATGACAAGGTGAGTATTAGGTAAGCGATTGTGAATTTCTTCGATGCGGCTAATGGCAAGAATTTCGCCAGTAGGCTTACGAGTGAACTTATAAGCACCGTGACTAGTCCCGATCGCCACAGCCAGAGCATCAACCTGAGTCCGCTCCACAAAATCAACCGCTTCAGCAGGATCCGTCAAAAGTTGAGAATGATCTAAAGCACCATCAAAACCATGTCCATCTTCAGCTTCACCCTTACCAGTTTCGAGAGAACCTAAACAACCTAGTTCGCCTTCGACACTTGCGCCGAACGCATGAGCAACTTTGACAACTTCAGAAGTAACAGCCACGTTGTACTCGTAGCTAGCTGGGGTCTTCGCATCAGCTTCTAGTGACCCGTCCATCATGACGCTAGTAAAGCCATTTTGGATAGCCGAAAAGCAAGTTGCAGGAGCATTACCGTGATCTTGGTGCATAACGATGGGCAGGTGAGGATAAGTCTCAGCAGCAGCCAAAATTAAGTGACGCAAGAAATTTTCGCCTGCATAGTTGCGTGCGCCACGAGAAGCTTGCAAAATCACGGGGCTGTTGGTTTCATTGGCGGCTTGCATGATCGACTGGATCTGCTCCATGTTGTTTACGTTAAACGCAGGAATGCCATAACCGTTTTCAGCCGCATGATCAAGCAGCAAACGCATTGGTACTAAAGCCATATTTAAAATATCTCCTATACGAAACCGAGCTTGTTCGATTGTTAATAATCTTAGATCATAAAAGCCCTCTCGATACGGGAAAAACTCCGCGCTTTAGCGCAGGGCGTACTGACAGATCTAGAGTTTGTATAATTAGGACAACCCTAATCATATTAATTTTACTGAGTAACGCATATCGACACCATCTACGGAAAAACTCAAGGACTAAAAGCAAATCAACGCAAGCAATTAGAGCGGCTCTATCGATCGCGATTGCCTCAAGATAGCCTCACCACTCCCGAATTGGCTCAACGCCTCGCTGTCATTAGCGCTGAGCTTAAGGAATCTGTCTGCGTTTATATCAATCGTCGCGGTCAGGTGATCCGAGTGGCGATCGGGACACCCAATCAGACCAAAATTCCACCGTTAGAGTTGCCGCGCTATGGTAGCGATCGCCTCAGTGGATTGCGCTGTATTTGTGCAACTCCCGATGTTGACCCGCCCAATGAAACTGACTTAACGGCGATGTTGATGCAACGCCTTGATGCGCTGGTAATTTTGCCTCTTAACCTTAAAGGTTTTGCTGAGCGTGGCTATTTGGCGCACTTGCTGCCAGCAACAGATGCGGAACTGCCAGAACAGCAGCAGGTTTGGCGCATATCTAATCTGATGAAATTAGAGGCGATCGCAAAGCAAGATTTCTTAGAGTTAGTTGAAGGCTTAGAGGAAGAATTTGAACGTAATTTTGCTGGTCGCACCACTGATGACAATCAAGATCGGGTCGTGCTAGTCGGATTGATGGGTCAAAAAGAGAAATCGGACTCGATGCCCTTTGCGATGATCGAACTCGGTCAATTGGTCGAAAGTGCTGGCGGGAAGGTGCTAGATGCCCTCTGGCAAAAACGCGAACGTCCGCATCCCCAAACCGTTCTTGGTGAAGGGAAAGTATTAGAACTGGCGATCGCCGCCCAAACTAAAGGCGCAAATCTAGTTGTCTTTGATCGGGAACTGACGGCTTCTCAAACTCGCAATATTGAAAGAATGATTGGCTTAAAAGTTAGCGATCGCACCGAAGTAATTCTAGATATTTTTGCCCAACGCGCCCAGTCATCGGAAGGGAAGTTGCAAGTGGAGCTAGCCCAACTTGAATATCGGTTGCCAAGACTCGCAGGGCATAATCAAGGACTATCGAGGCTAGGTGGCGGCATCGGCACACGCGGTCCGGGTGAAACCAAACTGGAAACCGATCGCCGTGTCATCCAAAAACGCATCACCTTTTTGCAACAGCAAGTAAATCGCTTACAAGAACAGCGATCGCGCATTCGGCAAAAACGCATCGATCAAGAAGTTCCCACTGTGGCGATCGTGGGCTACACCAACGCGGGTAAATCGACCTTGCTCAATGCCATGACCAAAGCCGATGTCTATGCTGCTGACAAGCTGTTTGCCACCCTCGACCCCACCACCCGCCGTCTCAGTCTCACTGATGAAGATGATCAAATCCATACGGTGCTGCTAACTGATACCGTGGGATTCATTCACGAACTTCCCAATTCCCTCGTCGATGCTTTCCGTGCGACTCTCGAAGAAGTATCCGAAGCCGATGTATTAGTCCATCTAGTTGATGCTTCCCATTCTGCATGGGAGAGTCAGTTAAAGGCGGTGAACAAAATTCTTCAAGATATGCCGATCGCCGTTGGTCCAATTTTATTAGTCTTCAACAAGATTGATGCGGTTGCCGAACCAAATGCGATTTTAGAGCAGTATCCTGACGCGATCGCCATCTCCGCGCTCAAACGTCAGGGCTTTCAAGAGATGAGTAAATCTTTACTAAAGCTAATTGAATATGCGATCGGTGATCTTGCTTAAAGCTGCTTGACTGACAAGCCTTACCAAAAAAACGGGCAAGATACCCGTACCACATGAATTTTATCTTTGTGGGTCAGACATCTTATCTGATATGGCTTTCAAATACGCGGAAGCGGCTATTTTTTGTACTAGACTAGCTTTTGGTTGTGCTAGAATCTGCGTTCTATAAGGAGAAACAGAGCGTGATGTCTTCCGTAAAAAAAATCTTTTTAGCCAACTTTTTACGGCGAGTCAAAACGACAGTCGTAAGTTTAGCAATATTGCAGGGTGTGGTGCTGACGCTGCCCACATCGGCGCGGGCTGATGGTGAAATTGCCACAACAGTCGGCTATACCGAACTGCTTGCAAATGTGAAAGGAAATAAAGTCCAAAAAATCGATCTTGAAAGTAGCGGGTTGGCTGCCGAAGCTGTCTTGAAAGATGGCAAAAAAATCCGTGTTGACTTGATTGCGCGTGATGGCAATACTGAATTGATGAAGGCGTTGCGCGAAAATAATGTTGATATCGCGGTGAAAGCCCCTCAGCAACCAACCTTGCTTTGGCAACTGGTGAGTACATTTTTTGTACCGTTGCTGTTGATTTTTGTGCTGATCATGGTGTTCCGCCGCCTTAGCAATGGTCCAGGTGGTCCGGGGCAAACCCTCAGTTTTGGTAAAACCAAGGCAAGATTTTCCCCTGAAGCCAAAACTGGAGTCATGTTTGACGATGTGGCTGGGATCGATACGGCCAAAGAAGAATTGCAGGAAGTGGTTACGTTCCTGAAGCAGCCCGATCGCTTTACGGCAGTGGGGGCAAAAATCCCCAAAGGTGTCTTGCTGATTGGACCACCCGGAACAGGTAAAACTCTACTAGCCAAGGCGATCGCAGGCGAAGCAGGAGTTCCCTTTTTCTCGCTATCAGGCTCGGAATTTGTGGAAATGTTTGTGGGTGTGGGTGCGTCCCGTGTTCGCGATTTATTCCAAAAAGCTAAAGAAAATGCGCCTTGTATTATCTTTATTGATGAAATTGATGCAGTGGGTCGCCAACGGGGATCGGGCATCGGCGGCGGTAACGATGAGCGTGAACAGACGCTTAACCAAATGCTGACGGAAATGGATGGCTTTCAAGGTAATTCAGGGGTGATCGTGGTGGCGGCAACTAATCGCCCCGATGTCCTCGATAGCGCTCTGCTCCGCCCCGGTCGCTTCGATCGCCAGATCACCGTGGACTATCCCGACTATAAAGGTCGTCAAGAAATTCTTAAAGTCCATGCGCGGAATAAAAAGCTGGAAGAAAATGTCTCGATCGAGTCGATCGCCCGTTTGACTCCCGGATTTGCGGGTGCGGATTTGGCGAACTTGCTCAATGAGGCGGCGATCTTAGCGGCGCGGCGTTATAAAGATGCGATTAGCGAGTTAGATATTGCCGATGCCATCGATCGCATTACCATTGGTTTGAGCATGAAGCCAATGCTTGACAACTCTAAAAAACGTCTTATTGCCTATCATGAAATTGGACATGCCTTAATAACGACCTTGCTAAAGAACACTTCTTTACTAGATAAAGTAACCATAATTCCGCGTTCGGGAGGTATTGGTGGTTTTTCTAGATCCGTACCTGATGAAGAATCGGGACTAGAATCGCGATCGCAGCTATTAGATCGGATTACCGTTTCCCTTGGTGGTAGAGCTGCGGAAGAGGTGGTTTTTGGTAGTGATGAAATTACCGATGGTGCATCAGGAGATCTGCAATATGTTGCTAGACTAACCCGCTTGATGGTTACTCAGTTGGGTATGTCTAGTTTGGGCTTAGGTGCTTTGGAAAACGAAGGCGGTGAAGTCTTTTTAGGACGAAATATGATGCCTCAAAGCGATTATTCTGTTGAGTTTGGCGATCGCATTGATCGAGAAATTCGCAAGATTGCCAAAAATTGCTATGCAACGGCTAAGCAACTTGTCGAAGAAAATCGCGACTTGTGCGATCGCCTAGTGGACATTCTGCTCGATGTGGAAACCCTCGACGGTGAAGAGTTTCGCAAAATCGTAGCCGAATATACCCAATTGCCCGAAAAGCAACCTGTCTCCGTGAAGTTTTAATGAAGCGCCAAGGAATTGCAAAATAAAATTGTGCTTGTGAATTGGAACTTGATAGCAGTGTTCACTGAAAAACTCACCCTAACTCGCGGACGAGTTTAGGGCAGGGAGTCTTGGCGCGTGTGTGACATTCCTATTTTCTGGATGCAATTAACTGAACCTTAACCCCGCTACCCCGAAGCAATGAAGTAATAGTCTAGAATTGTGTGAGTAAAGTTAAAACATGATTGAGAAAACTCAACCTATTGGGAGAAGCGATAACTTAGATCTATCTGCGAATATAAGAAAATACATACTAAGTTTTACAGTTTGAATTTTTAGTCAAGTACCTCTTTATATAGATCGTCTTGGTTAAATTCACATTAAAAATTACTATCTTTAATTCTTATTTTTCCAATACCTTTTCTGATCTCTCAATTTTAAATTAATTCATCGGATATTCAGTAAGTATTCACACCATGACGATCAGCATCTCTCGACCTATCAACAACACTTCTGAGAACGATTTAAACAACGTCAAATTAATTGAGACCCTTCCCACAAGAAGAGCCATATCGCAAATTATTCGCGATCGCGTTATGGCGGCAGGCGATCCTTTTTTTGCCAATGACACGATCGCCCATCACATCAGCGATATTGAACGAGAGGAATTAAAAAAAGAAATCGAAGGTAAACTCCAAGGCGTTTTTGACTCTTTGGTTATTGATACTGCCAACGATCACAATACCCATGAAACCGCCCGCCGAGTCGCCAAAATGTATGTGGATGAAGTCTTTAAAGGGCGCTATCACCCCATGCCCAAAGTCACAGACTTTCCCAATGCTAAGGAGCTTGACGAAATCTATACCCTTGGACCAATTACGGTGCGATCGGCTTGCTCTCACCACTTTGTACCCATTGTCGGACAAGCATGGATTGGTATTTTGCCTAGCGATCGCGTCATTGGCATTTCAAAGTTTAATCGCATCGTGGACTGGGTTATGAGTCGTCCTCACATCCAAGAAGAAGCTGCGATCATGGTCGCCGACACGATCGAATCCTTGATCAAGCCTAAAGGACTCGCGTTTGTGATCAAGGCTCAGCACATGTGCATGACTTGGCGGGGAGTCAAAGAACCAGAAACCAAAATGGTCAACTCGATCGTGCGTGGAGCCTTCAGGCATGATCCTCATATGAAGAAAGAATTCTTCGATCTGATTCGCGCCCATGGATTTGGCGACAAGTAAAACAACCAAAAAAAAGTAGAGATGGTGCTAAAGCGTCATCTCTACTTTTTTGGGATTATAGGTAATTAAAAAAACATATACAAAATCTAAAACCGTCCACTTAGCGGGCGATTTTTAGGTAATACTCTCTTTCCCGTGAAATATTAAACGTTGTGACGATTCGCACCACAACGCTAGTTCTTGGTATGTTTAGCAAACAAACGTTGTCTCGCTGAATCAGAGTTACTCGCTGAGAGTGTTAGTATACATAGACTATGGCTTCTAACCCCGCCGTTCGCTTACCTCTCAGCGCTTTAACGCAGAGATTTTCGCATATCGAGAGGTCTTTTGTCACAAAAGTTTTAAAGCATGCTGCAATTTTTTGAGTTTGAAGCCGAGTTTGTCGCCTCATTGCGCTGCATCCCCATGCAAGTTCGCTACAAACTAGATACCTGTGGCATCAAACTAAAGCTTCAGCATTGGCATAGCTTTTCAGCAGATGAGCGTCAAACACTAATCGATCGCCCCTGCGCTACAACCATCGAGATTAATATTTATCGCCAAAATCTGCGATCGCAGGTCTTTCAACACTTCAATACTTATCCTAGTGATCTGGCAATTGACAAAAATCCTGCATGGATGCAAATAGAAGTTATACCCACCAGTGTCTTAGAACATGGCGAGGAGTTAAATGTGGCGATCGGGCGATCGCAATGGCAAAATCTCAGCCCACTGCAACGTTTTGCCCTGATCAAACTCAGCACATCCAATCACGAAAACAATAATTTCTTACCCGCACTCCAAGAATTTGGAATTACTTAGAGCAGAAAAAAAGAAAGGCTACGCAAAGTGTAACCTTTCTTTTTGGCTTGAAAATTTGAATTTAGAAGAGGATTGCGTTGCAATCCCCTTTTGATTAGGTAAGCTGGCTCAAACGATAGCCAACGCCATGAATGGTCTCGATCAAATTGTGAGGCGCATTAGCACCCTTCAACTTGTTCCGCAAACTCTTGATCGTGGCATTGATAGTATCTTCTCTAGGTGGATCAGTCAGCGACCAAACATGCTCGACAATCGTGATCCGTTTTAGAACTTGACGACCATGATGGAGCAGCAACTCTAGAATGTTGTATTCTTTAGGAGTCAAATGCACAGATAGCCCTGCATAGGACACTTCATGCATTCCAGGATCGAGTTGCAATTCGCCCCAACGTAAGACCGTCGGTTCTGCAACTTGAGCGCGGCGAGACAACGCCCGAATCCGCGCCATCAATTCAGGTGGATCAATGGGCTTGACGAGATAGTCGTCAGCACCAGCATCCAGACCCTGAACCTTGTCAGAACTCATGTCGAGCGCAGTCACCATCAAAATCGGAATATTGTTGCCATTAGCACGCAGACGACGGCATAGGTTAATCCCGTCTAGCTTTGGCAACATCACATCTAGCAAGACGAGGTTATAGTCGTCAGCTTGGGATTTTTCCCAGCCTTCCTCACCATCTCTTGCGATATCTACAACACAGTGCTGATTGCTTAGAGTTTCCGCTAAGGCATCAGCTAAATTGGCATCATCTTCTACTAGGAGAATTCTCATTGGCTCGAGCAAATCTTAATTATTTAAGCGTAAATAGTCACTTGAAATTGATTATATGCTAAAAAGGTACACTTTCGGTTCTATGAAAAACATGAACTTTTCGGCACGCCAATAACATTAACCAAATCTATAGCGATCGGGCAGAAATTGTGGAGGCGACACTCTTGGGGGGTGAGCTTTTTACAATTTTTTTTAATTCTCAAAAGTATAAACAAGATATAAATTTTTGAGGGTTGTGACAAGTCAATCACGGAGAGCTTACTTCTCACAACATTAATTCCCGACTGTCATATCATGATTACATTATACCCGAAATCACTTAGACTTTTTCGTGTATACAAATTTTTAATTGCTAAAGCCAATTTTATTTTGTTGTTTTTTTAGCGCCACAGGTATTAAAAAAATAAAATCGATCGCAAAATGAGTATTGCGCTATCCTGCTGAGTTAAATTGAGTCAACAAAGAGTTAGAAAATCTTTAATAAAAAATGATCGCGAATTTATCTGAATTTAACACCACCGCATCCCAAGAAGTTTTTGCTAAAGCCAAAAACCTGATGCCGGGAGGCGTAAGCTCCCCAGTCCGCGCCTTTAAATCTGTCGGTGGTGAGCCGATTGTGTTCGATCGCGTAAATGGCGCATATGCATGGGATATCGATGGGAATAAGTACATTGACTACGTTGGTTCATGGGGACCGGCGATCGTGGGACATGCTCATCCAGAAGTGATCGAAGCTCTGCATAAAGCTCTCGAAAAAGGTACAAGTTTTGGTGCGCCCTGTGTGTTAGAAAATCAACTCGCAGAAATGGTGATCGAAGCCGTCCCCAGCGTAGAAATGGTGCGCTTTGTCAATTCGGGTACTGAAGCATGTATGTCAGTATTGCGTTTGATGAGAGCCTTTACAGGTCGTGACAAGATCATCAAGTTTGAGGGCTGCTACCACGGACACGCTGATATGTTTTTGGTCAAAGCTGGCTCAGGTGTCGCCACCCTTGGCTTGCCCGACTCCCCAGGTGTGCCTAAATCGACAACTGCCAACACTCTCAACGCTCCTTACAACGATCTCGAAGCCGTCAAAGCTTTATTTGAGGCAAACCCTAACGAAATCTCAGGCGTAATCATTGAGGCGGTGGTCGGTAATGCTGGCTGCATCGCGCCCAAAGCAGGATTTTTGCAAGGATTAAAGGATCTTTGTCACGCTAACGGGGCTTTACTGGTATTTGATGAAGTGATGACAGGGTTTCGGTTATCTTACGGCGGCGCTCAAGCTCGGTTTGGGGTAACTCCTGACCTGACGACGATGGGCAAAGTGATCGGTGGTGGTCTACCCGTAGGCGCTTATGGTGGTCGCAAAGACATTATGTCGATGGTGGCTCCTGCGGGACCGATGTATCAGGCTGGCACATTGTCGGGCAATCCTTTGGCGATGACCGCAGGGATTAAAACTTTGGAAATCCTCAAGCGGGAAGGTGCTTATGCATATCTTGAGCAGATCACCAAAAAATTAGCCGATGGCATGTTGGCGATCGCCCATGAGACAGGACATGCCGCGACAGGAAATCTTGTCGGCGCGATGTTTGGGATGTTTTTTACCAGTCAGCAAGTTTATAACTATGATGATGCTAAGACTAGCGACACCGCAAAATTTGCGAAATTTCATCGTGGCATGTTAGAGCATGGTGTTTATCTTGCGCCTTCGCAGTTTGAGGCGGGTTTTACATCATTGGCTCATACCGATGCTGATGTTGAGGCAACTCTAGTCGCAGCGCGTGCTGTGCTGTCTCAAATTTCGGCTTAAATCAGATCTGATTTAGACAAGGGGCTTAAGCCCCTTGTTTTAAGAAAAATCAAAACTCTAAAGTCAATGGTTAGGTTACGCCTTTTACAAAAATTCATCTACAATATCTGTGTAATGTATTTGGTAATGTATTTAGGATCAGTTGCTAAAAAACTATTTTCCTAGAACGTTAAAGCATTGAACTTCCCCCTACATAAATTCTGATGCTGACAGAAAATCTACCTCCTAATACCAGATCTAATAATGGTAATTATAATGGCGCGATCGCCGCACCAACCTCATCAATGTCGAGGAACGATTACTATATGAGCTTGCACAAAGAGCTAGACCATCTCGAAGAAATGGTGCTAGACAGTTCTTTGCGCTTGATGGGGCATACGGTCATAGATGAAGAAAAACTATGTCAGCAGATCGATCGCGTGAGATTGTCTGTGCCTGAGTCGATCGCCAAAGCTGAAGAAATTTTACTTTACAAACAAGATTTAGTTGCTGAAGCCCAGCAATATGCTGAAGATTTGATTAAGTCGGCGGAGTTACGCGCCAGTCAGCTATTAGAAGAATCATTAATTATTCGTCGTGCCGAACAAGAGGCAACCCAGATTCGCCGTGAACTGCAAGCAGAATGTGAACAAATTCGCGCCCAAACTCTCAATGAAGTCAATCAGATGCGCCGCCAAGCCCAAAAAGATCTAGACGGGTTACATCAGAGGGTAACGGGTGAAGTCCAAGATATGCAGCGCGGTGCTGATCAGTATAGCGATCGCGTTTTAGGCAATCTTGAAACTCAGCTTATTGACATGATCAAAATTGTCCAAAATGGTCGTAAAGAATTACGACTTTAGTTCTTGATTACATTAAATGCTTGCCCAAAATAAACACCACAATTTTGTGAGGTTGCACCCCGGACGGGGAAATCTTCACAAAATTGTGGTGTAGAGGGTGCAAGCAAGTTGCAGAGGGTGCAAGCGAGACGCTTGCGCTACTATGGGCGCTTTGTGCCTTTTTTACCCGTGTAAGGATTAATGTTGCCAATAGTTGACCAGTTGTCTAATTTGCTTTTATTTGGTTTAGTGCGAAGGTGCGACTTTACGGAAGTCACTCCTTTTTGCGCGCTAACTTTAGAAGACGCGTTCCCCGAACTTTTGTAGTTATTTCTTTTGCTAACTGCCCAAACCGTATCAAGAAAAAATGTGGATGCAATCAAACTTAAAATTGCGAGTGAAATGATTTTCATAAAAATAATACCGATAGGTGGGAAAATCTGCACTTTTTAGTGCTGAGAGGTAAGCGAATGGCGGTTTTAATCGCCTGCCCTCTTGGGCTGAAGATTAATTTGGGGGGCTAAAGTCTCGCGGACGGTAATGGTAAAACCATCTCCCAACTTGACTGCAATTACTTTATAACATCCAGATGGCTCTGGTGTATAGCATATTTCTTCATTCCAAGTAGTTCCTGTCTCGACCACTTGGACTAACTGCTCGAACAATCTTGGATCAAAGCGCTCCAAAAATCTTCTCACCACTAATTTGCCAATTAAGTCTTCACGACTGCGATCGAAGATCCTCGCGATGACTGGATTGACCACAAGACAGCGAAAGTCGATGATGTCGCCTGTGGTGAGATCGCGGACTGATTGGGTGGCGGCAATTCCATCGGGGACACTATTTAAAACGCTGGTGACTAAGGCTCTGGACTGGTATAGCATTTCCTCAGTTTCTTTGCGTCTGTAGATTTCATCTTGCAAAGAACGCTGCTGTCGTTGAATGGTTAGTTGATTTTCGATACGCACCACAACTTCTTCACGGTGAAATGGCTTGCAAATATAATCGACTCCCCCTGACCAAAAAGCCTTTACTTTATTCAAGGCTTCATCTAAATTGCTGATAAAGATTATAGGGATATCACGCAGATTTTCGTCAGCTTTGAAGGCTTCACAGACTTGATATCCATCCATTTCTGGCATTCTAATATCGAGGAGTATCAGATCTGGGCGTTTTACTTTAGCTGTCTTGAGCGCCATGCGTCCACTGGTAACGGTACGAACGCTATAGCCAAGGGTGAGCAGTAAATCGCTAAGTAGTTGTAAATTTTCTGGAGTATCGTCTACTAAGAGAATATTTGCTGATAACTGTAGGGACGGATCATAGTTCATGAATTTAATCAGTTAGCAAGGCTTGGTTAGTAATGGTTCGGCTAAGTCCATTAATATCTCAAATTGAAAACTGCGAATAAGTTTAGTTAGCGATCGCTTTAAAAAGACCTCTTGCTCAGGAATTTCATCAATCAGTTGCATAACCAAATTTTTATCAGCTTCAATAGAAGAGTTGTATAAGCGCCCAATCCATTCATTAGACATAATCTTTAGATTATCAGATATTAGTGATGTTTCCAAAGAAATATCGTGTTCACGACTAAAAATTTCCTCGT
Organism: Cyanobacteria bacterium SOY_65_metabat_81; assembly: GCA_031412945.1. Classification (GTDB taxonomy): domain Bacteria; phylum Cyanobacteriota; class Cyanobacteriia; order Pseudanabaenales; family Pseudanabaenaceae; genus Pseudanabaena. Next base: position 32,631 of record JANODY010000041.1, on the reverse strand, counting down.
ATATATATTTGACCCCAAGATGTTTGGCAAGCGTATCAAAAATGATTTGTTCGCTGAAAGGTTTACGCACAAAGTCATCGCAGCCCGATGAAAGCACGATCGCTTTTTGTTCTTCCAATACACTAGCGGTTAGAGCAATTACGGCGGTGGCGTTGCCTTTGGTGGTGGACTTGATGTGCTTGGTGGCTTCGTAACCATCCATCACGGGCATTCGCATGTCCATCCAGATCAATTGCGGTTCCCATGTATCCCAAATGGCGATCGCCTCTCGACCATTACTTGCTTCTTGGACTTCAAAGCCAATTATACTCAGCAAATTGGTCAATAATTGACAATTCTCAGGCTTGTCATCGACCACTAAAATTTTGGGGATGCTCTGATCGGGAGCAAGTTTTAATACTCGTTGTTTTTGCATAGGATTGTCGATTAATTGCTGTCCTTGTTGTGCTTGAATTTGAAATTGAAAAGTTGTACCTTTACCAAGCTCACTAGTGACAGAAATATCGCCCCCCATCAACTGCACAAACTTACGACTTAGCGCTAAACCTAAACCTGTGCCTTCTTGCTTTTCTTTGCCTGCTTGAGCCTGAGCAAAGGAGACAAATAAGTTATCTATTTCTTCGGCGGCAATGCCTACGCCAGTATCACTAATGCTGAAATGTAAATCACAAGAATTATTTAGACTATTATCATCGGTGCTTACATTCATTAATCTCAAACATACTGTACCTATTGGCGTAAACTTGATGGCATTACCAAGTAAATTGATTAAGACTTGACGCAGCTTAATTTCGTCTGTGATGATGTAGCGCGGTGTATTAATATCTCGCTCGAAGATTAAATTTAGTCCTGCATTAGTAGCTTTTAGATGCAACATATCTTCTATGTCATTTAACAAACGATATAGATCTAAGTTTTGAATATTTAACGTTGTTTTGCCAGCTTCTATTTTTGATAGATCGAGAATGTTATTAATTAATGTTAATAAATAATCACCACTGCGATTAATAGTATTGGCATTTTCATAATGATCTATGGGTAAATCTTTGGTTCGCATCATCAATTGCGAAAAGCCGATTATGGCATTGAGTGGCGATCGCAACTCGTGACTCATGTTTGCAATAAAAGTGCTTTTGGCTTGGTTAGCCGCTTCAGCTTTGATGGCAAGTTCCCTTGCATTGGCTTCACTAGTTTGTAGCTTTTGAGTGCGTTCTATGACGCGCTGTTCTAGGTCAAGATTGGCTCTTTGTAGGCGTAACTTGGCGCGATCGTTTTCAGAAACTATGGCAAGCACCAACATCGTCGTCAGCGCAATTACGCCCATAAATATTTGTAGTAATAAAACTGAATTGCCATCAGTTTGGGGCTTATAAAAAATCCCGTATTCATTAGACGTAGCGATTGAGGCAATCATCGAAACAACCATTACCATCGAGGTAGTCAACATTGCCCCAAACCGAAAAGCTGACCAAAGCAATGGTGGCAAGAGTAAGTATTCGATAGGTTGGCTCTTGTAAAATGCGAGATAGGCGACAATAGTTAAGCTGGATATAACTATCATCACTTCCCAATTTAGCCAAGTTTTGAGTTTAGAATCGCGTGGCGATCGCATCCATGCAATGACTAAGGGCGCAAATATCAAAATACCAATGGCATCACCAAGCCACCAATTAAAAAAGGCTTTGGTAAAATTTTGCCAAACATTTTGCATTAGCGAAGTATAGGAAAGTATACCGATCGCCGTCTGAAATACAACTCCAGTAAATAGGGCGCAAATTGCGAAAATGACAATATGGCGAACTTTGCGGAAGGGATAATTAGTGCGTGTGAAATGTAAAATCAGAGAAACAGTGATCAATGCTCCAAGAGTTGAACCAACACTTGCTCCTAATGGAGGGAGTAAAGCCGCTAAACTCCCCGCACTTAATTTGGGAGAAACAGCTCTAAAAAACAAGGTAAAAATAAGTCGCCCCAAAAAGACACCCAACCACCGCGATCGCCCCCAAACTAATAGTAATCCGACAGTAACGCCTACAGCCGGCCAAACAGGAGAGGGTAAAAAAGGATGGATGTTGATGCCATACTTTACGATCCAACAGATAGCGATATAGGCGATGGCGATCGTGGTGATTTCAGCCCACCAATGCGGATTTTTGAAGTCTAGCCCAAGGCGGGCGAGATTCCATTTTGAGTTAAGCGATGCTTGAGCGGGTACTTGATGGTTTGACATGGAGGCTTGATTACTAAACTCGTTCTGACAATTCGAGCCAACGCGCAGTCGATTTTTCGATCGCTTGATTTAGTTCAACTAGGCGATCGTTTAGCTTCTGCACTTCTGTATGACCACTGGGGGGATTCTGATAGAGTTTTCTCTCTACTTGGACTTTTTCGGCTTCCAATTTAGGGATTTTTGCTTCCAAATCTTCATACTCGCGCTTCTCTTTATAAGAAGCCTTGGTTGTTTTTTTGGCTTCGGTAGTTGGCTTGGCCGCTTCAGGAGCAATTAATCCTGAGTTACTGATTTTCTGCTCCTTTGAGCCTTTATTTGCTTGCTCTTTGGCTTGAATCACCACTTTCTCGGCTTCGTCTTTTTTATGTTCCAAATAAATAGAATAATTACCCGGATATAGACGAACTTCGCCAGCAGGCTCGAAAGAGAACACCATATCCACAGTGCGATCGAGGAAATAGCGATCGTGCGAAACTACGATGACACAGCCGTTAAAGTCTTCGAGATATTCTTCTAAAACCGCCAGAGTTTGCACATCAAGATCGTTAGTCGGTTCATCCAAAATCAAGACATTTGGAGCTTCCATCAACACTTTCAGCAAGAATAAGCGTCGCTTTTCGCCACCAGAAAGTTTCTCGATCGGGGCATATTGCGTATTACCAGGGAACAGGAATCGCTCCAACATTTGCGAAGCGGTAATTACACTACCATCGGAGGTTTTGATCAGTTCTGATACATTTTTGAGATAGTCGATGACGCGCTGATTACCATGTTCGGAGAGGTCGTCAGAATGTTGATCGAAATAGCCAAAATGGATAGTCGTCCCGATTTCCACAGTGCCTTCGTCAGGCTGTAATTTGCCGATGATCATGTTCATCAGCGTTGATTTACCCGCGCCATTTGCGCCGATGATGCCAATCCGATCTTCGGGGGTGAAGTTATAAGAGAAGTCTTTGATCAGGGTGCGATCGCCATAGGATTTACCAATGCGATCGAGTTCGACCACTTTTTTGCCGATGCGCCGCCCCGATGTGGTGATATCGACTTTGGCATTAACTTGTTTAAATTCAGTGGCTTGCAAAGCATGGGCGCGATCGATGCGAGCTTTTTGCTTAGTACTTCGCGCTTTGGGCCCTTTTTTTAGCCATTCCAATTCCCGCCGCAAGAGTCCCGCATGTTTGCGCTGGGTACTCAAAGACGAGTCTTCTGCTTCGGCTTTTTTCTCTAAATAATAGGAATAATTTCCTGAATAGTTGTACAGATCGCCGCGATCGATTTCGATAATGCGATTAGTGACTTTATCCAGAAAATAGCGATCGTGGGTAATCAATAACAATGCGCCGCGATAACGATTGAGATAGCTCTGTAACCATTCCACCGAGAGAGCGTCAAGGTGGTTGGTCGGCTCATCCATCAGCAAAACATCGGGCGCAGAAAGTAACGCCGAGGCGATCGCAATGCGTTTACGATATCCACCTGACAAACTGCCAATTTTCGCTTCTAAATCGTCAACGCCTAACTTAGTTAAGATAATTTTGGCATTGGTTTCCAAATCCCAAGCATTAGTTAAATCCATGCGCTCTGACACGCTAGATAACTGCGCTAATAGGCGATCGACATCGCCATGTCCATGAGATAACTTATCCGAAATTTCTTCGTATTCCTTTACCAGCGACATCTGCTCGCCGCTATCCGCAAACACCTGCTCTAAAACCGTGAGTTCTTCGTTTAAGTCTGGTTGCTGTGGTAAATAAATGATTTTGGCGCTAGAATTCACCCATAGTTCGCCGCTATCACTATGTTCGATGCCCGCGATCATTTTGAGTAATGTGGATTTGCCCGATCCATTTGTGCCGATTAGCCCAACTTTGTCGCCTTCATCAAGGCTAAAACTAGCATCTTTGAGAATTTCTTTAATGCCAAAATCTTTTTTGAGCGATCGCAGTGTAAAAAGTGCCATGACTGAGTTGTTTGTGAACGTAAAGTATAGTTTAGCGCGATCGCTCTATGTTATTCGCTGTTATTCGCTCAAAGATATTTTTAAAACTTGCCATATCTCTTAAATCATCTAACTCATACGGTTTGCTGATTTTTACGGATGGGGATCAGATTGCAAGAGAAAGTTTACTGATTGTTAAAAGAGACGAAAAAACAGGGTTAAAGTTAGAGAATGAGTAAACGTAATGATATACCACTGCCCAACTGAAGCGAATGGGAGTGCAAGAACTGCTAGACAGATATTTTCCAGCACATCGGAATAGACAAGAACCCATTATGATTACCAATTAGCCATATTTGAAAAACGCTATGGATATATGATAGAAAAATAATTGATCAAAATGTGTTAAACCATGACCTTACAGTATGCCTATATACGCGGAACATTTGTCCCTCTCGAAGATGCCACCATTAATATCCGCACCCACGCATTTTTATATGGTACGGCTGTATTTGAAGGGGTAAAGGCGTATTGGCTACCCGAAGAAAACCGTATAGCGGCTTTTCGGCTAAAAGAGCATTACCAACGGCTCATCCAAAGTTGTCGCATTATCGGTTTGCAAAATCAACTTGGTGTTGACGCGATGGTAGATATTACCACTGAGTTATTGCGCCGCAATCAATGCAACTCATCGACCTATCTCCGTCCAATTATTTATAAATCTGATCTGCGGATTGGACCAATTCTCAAAGTTCCCCATACCCATGATGATTTTTGTTTATTCAGTGTGCCGATGGATGGCTATCTCGACACTAGCAACGGCATCAAAGTGGGTGTATCTTCATGGCGACGTTTAGATGACAATGCAATTCCCGCCCGCGCTAAGGTAAATGGCGCTTATGTAAATACGGCTCTGGCGAAGACCGATGGCTATGCCTCTGGGTATGATGATGTGATCGTTTTGACGAATGATGGTCATGTTGCCGAGGGAAGTGCGATGAATCTCTTTTTAGTAAGAGATGGAAAGCTAGTCACTAGTGCCGTTACGGACAACATTCTCGAAGGGATTACGCGCAATTCAATAATGGAATTAGCGGCTAAGGAGTTAGGTGTGGAGACGGTATCGCGCACGATCGATCGCACAGAACTATATATCTGTGACGAAGCATTTTTTGTGGGTACGGCGGCGGAAGTAACTCCGATTACCAGCATCGATCATCGTCCTGTCGGCGATGGAAATGTGGGAGAAATCACCAAGAAATTGCGTGATTTATACAGTAAAGCTGTCCAAGGTTTATTACCCGCATATCAGCACTGGCTAACCAAAGTCTAACAAAAGTTAAGCGGCGCTTTGCGCCGCCTAATCTATTTTTTGTTGGTTATGCTTTGGTTTTTTCAAGCACGAAATTACTTAGCGATCGCTGTACAGACACAATCGGAATTTGGGCGATCGCCTCGGTGGCAAAGGCATAGGTCAGCAGATTTGCGGCACTCTCAGCATCGATCGCCCGACTTTGCAGATAAAAAATCTCATCGGCATTAAGTTGGCTAACTGTCGCACCGTGAGCGCACTTGACATTATCCGCAAAAATTTCTAACTGCGGCTTTGTGTCCACTCGCGCTTTGCTTGATAGCAACAAATTACGGCTTAGCTGTGCCGAATCAGTTTGTTGAGCTAATTTCGCCACTTGGATTTTGCCATTAAACACCGCATGGGAGCGTCCATTGGCAATACACTTGTGCAATTGCTTACTAGATCCATGAGGGTAGTTATGGGCAATGACCGAATGGGTATCCGCTAATTGATCGCCATCAATAAAGGCTAGCCCCGTTAGTGAAGTTTCTGTCTGCTCAGCCATTTGCTGCACAATCAAATTTTGGCGTGAAATCTTCGCACCGATGCTAATTGATTGATTTTTATAGACGCTATTTTTGGCTTGGGCGATCGCCGTTGTATTGATATGTACCGACTGATTGCCTTGCCACTGCACCTTGGTATGATTGACCTGTGCGCCTTCGGCAAGCCAAACTTCGGTGACGGTGTTAGTCAAATAAGCTTGATTGTCCTCTCCCACAAAGGTTTGGACAAAGGTTAAATTGCTATGACTTTCCGCAATTACTAAACAACGGGGCTGTGTTAATAGAATCCTGTCCTCTGATTGAGGAACAGAAATAAACAGAAGTTGAATCGGGTCTCTAACCAATAGATCTTTTGGAACCAGAACGATCGCCACATCGCCCATACAAGCAGTATTGAGACTAGCAAAATAGTCATTGGCATCAGGGTGTTGGGCGAGATGCGATCGCAACTTCGGCAAAATGCGATCGCCAAGGGTGGCTAATGTCCCGATGACTAAACCCTCTGCTGCATCACTAGTATCTGAGAGATCTTGGCGATAACGCCCATTTAAAAATACAAGACAATTACCTAAAGATTCTGGCACAATATGTCTAGCAATTAATCCTTCAATATGGGCGTTACGCGAGGCGATCGTTTCTTGATTAGCAAATGTCAAACTTCCTAATGTCGAAACATCGGTGTATTTCCATTCTTCGTCTTTGGTGTTTGGGAAAGAAAGACTAGCTAGGCGATCGTGAGCCAATTGACGCAACTCGCTCACAAAGTCATTAGTATCCTTTTCAAGACTAGTAAATGACTGCAAACTCACAACTTGATCAACAAACTGCTGGCTGTTGACAACCACTTTACTACGATTACTCAATGCACCTTTTAACTCTTGTTGCTCTTCCGATTGTCCAGAAATTTGAGTAGACATTATACTAACGCTGCCTCTTCTTCTTTGAGCCAGTCATAGCCCTTCTCTTCCAATTCTAGAGCCAAGTCTTTACCACCTGTAAGAATGATTTTGCCATTTTCCATCACATGAATGAAATCAGGAATGATGTAGTTAAGCAAACGCTGATAGTGAGTAATGACCAGCGAAGAATTTTGAGGTGTGGACAACTTATTTACGCCACTTGCCACAATTCGCAAAGCATCAATATCTAAGCCCGAATCTGTCTCATCGAGAATTGCCAAAGTCGGATCGAGAATTGCCATTTGCAAAATCTCATTGCGCTTTTTCTCACCGCCCGAAAATCCTTCATTGACACTGCGGCTCAAAAAGCTAGGATTCATTTCCACGATTTCCAACTTTTCTTGAATAAAGTCATCAAAATCAATAATATCTAATTCTTCCAGCCCTTTATGCTTGCGTAAATTGTTGTAGGACAATCGCAAAAAATCAGAATTAGTCACCCCTGGGATTTCCAGAGGATATTGAAAAGCCAAAAATATACCTTCTCTAGATCTAATTTCAGGCGCTAAATCCAATAAGTTTTTATCCTTATAAATAACTTCGCCGCCTGTTACGGTATAAGCAGGATGCCCCGCTAGGACTTTCGAGAAAGTGCTTTTGCCAGAGCCGTTTGGCCCCATAATCGCATGGACTTCACCCGCCTTAATTTCTAGATTTAGTCCTTTAAGAATCTGGACTCCACCAACTTCCGCAGTCAAGTCTTTGACTGATAAAATCACTTCACTATTTTCGACAATCATTTATTTATTTTTAACAGTTATTGAGTATTGTAATATGTAGTGGACAGGTATTAGTATGAGAAAGGCGCGAAACTATGTCTTATAGTGCTTTTACGCTACGCAAAGCTAAGGAAGAATTAAATCTCAATTTTATCGAAGGTGTAAGATTTTTACCTGACTTAAATGTAATTACCCCTAGCCCCAACTTGATCGAGTTTCTACAGGAAAGCATTCCTCTAGCGATCGCGATGGGATCAGAAAAAGCCCGATCAGAACTGATTATTTCACCGATTCTATTTGAAGTTAGAAAACAACTTAATCGTCAAATTAGTTTTTTCTCAGGGGAAGAGTTTAATGTTGATGAAAGCATTGGCTTAAATGGGGTTTGTGACTTCTTGATTAGTCGTTCAACCGAACAGCTTTTTGTGGAATCTCCTGTAGTAGCGATCGTTGAAGCGAAAAAGGATGATCTAAAATCAGGGTTAGGTCAATGTATTGCCGAAATGGTCGCTGCACAGAGATTTAACTTGAATAGAGAGAATACTATTGACATTATTTATGGCTGTGTAACTAGTGGTAATCGTTGGCTATTTTTGCAACTAAAAGAGCAAAACTTAACCATAGATTTAGAAGAATATGTAGTCCCTCCTGTAGATTGGTTACTAAATGCTTTGGCATGGATGTGTAACCCAGATCTAGTCAAATAGCTAGTCTAATAAATAGTCATGTTCAAAAACTTCTTTCCAAGTTAGCGAAGAAATACTTGACTTACAATTCATTTCAGCTTCAGCTTTACGCTTTGCTTTGATAAAAGCCTGATCCCAAAGCGATTCGATAAAGTCACGATTGAGACTAGGCATTTCTTCTTGACTTTCTTCGATCGCATCACGAGCATCAAAAATCGTAATAATCCAGCTACGACTACGCTTTTCTGGTTGAGTTTTCCACTTAATAATATGCATCATTAAGCGAATTAATTGACTTTTAAGTGCTTGACGTTCTGATCTCGACATAGCCTCAACTAGAGATTGCAGGGCAGCTTTTGCTTCTTCCGTTTGTCCGCGATCGAGCAAAGATTGGGCGGCTTCGGCTGTTTGAAACTGGGAATTGACCGCCATCATATCCCAGTTTGTTTTTGGATTTGCTAGCATCGCAATATCTCCATTAAATATCTAAATAATCTAAATAAATTAGAGAGAGGTGTTTAACATTTGCATGGCAAGTTCAAGAATTTCAGTTTGGTTGACCATTTTGCCGATCGCGATCGCATCATAAGGGACGAGCGGAAAAATAAAGTACCACTAAGTTAACGAAGCCTCAGATTTCCAGATTTACTTTTTTGGTACATTATTAAATCGCTCGTCCCTAAGCACCACCAAAAGCCTCTAGTCGGGCATTGTCTAAGGCGCGATTGCTTAAACAATAGTTACTAGTTATCATTTGATCTTTTAGTGAAATAAAAATAAGCAAACTTTTGCTCCTTGTTAGCTGGCGTAATGTGAACTTCGCTTCTCTCTGCTATTAACTTAAAATCTTCTCCTAGTTCTGCAATCATTTTCTCTGAGTCATATTGCACGATTTCTAGTCCACTACATTTTATAGCACCTCCAATTGCAAATGCTGCAATAAGGAGATGACCACCTGCTCTTAGACTATTTCTCAAAACATTCACATAAAGCTGTCTATCAGACGCTTCTGTTAGGAAATGAAAAACAGCACGATCATGCCAAAGAGAAAACTGATGTGGTGGTTTAAACTGAGTAATATCAGCCTCAATCCACTCTACTTGCTTAGCTAAATCACCCAGTCTTCTCTTAGCACTCGCTAGTGCATTTTCAGATATATCTAAAACCGATAAGTTTGTGAAGTTATTTTTGTATAGATAATCCACTAAGACTGATGCACCACCGCCAATATCAATAATTGCTTCGTTTTTAGCAATTTGAGTACTAAGAATTAGTTCCAATGATAGCTTTGGCTCTTTCTGATACCAACTTACGTCGGCGGGAGATTTTTCTTGATAGATATTTTGCCAGTGTGTTTTTCTGTTAAACATGATTGATAATTCCTTGTCTAACCCACACTGTTCTCTAACTTCAAAGCCAAGAGCTTGTCAGCTTCAACGGCAAACTCCATAGGCAAAGCGTTAAACACTTCCTTACAAAAGCCGCTAATGATCATCGAAACTGCATCTTCAACGGCAATCCCGCGTTGTTGGAAATAGAACAACTGCTCCTCGCCAATTTTAGAAGTGGAGGCTTCATGCTCGACTTGGGCGGTATTGTTTTGAACTTGAATATATGGAAAAGTATTTGCCTGAGAGCAATCACCAATCAGCATTGAATCGCATTGAGAATAATTTCTCGCGCCTTCAGCGTTAGGGGAGATCTTGACTAGCCCACGATAGCTATTTTGAGAGCCACCTGCCGAAATACCTTTAGAAACAATTTTGCTGCGGGTATTTTTGCCAATATGCACCATTTTGGAGCCTGTGTCGGCTTGCTGCTTGTTGTTAGTTAGCGCCACAGAATAAAACTCCCCAACTGAGTTTTCACCAACTAAGACGCAACTGGGATATTTCCAAGTGATTGCGGAGCCTGTTTCCACTTGAGTCCAAGAGATTTTGGAGTTTTTGCCCTGACACAAACCGCGCTTAGTCACAAAGTTATAGATGCCGCCTTTGCCATTCTTATCGCCAGCAAACCAGTTCTGCACGGTGGAATATTTGATTTCGGCATCATCTAGCGCGACTAGCTCGACTACGGCTGCATGAAGTTGATTGGTGTCAAACATTGGTGCAGTACAGCCTTCGAGATAGCTGACATAAGCGCCCTCTTCAGCAATGATCAAGGTGCGCTCAAACTGTCCAGAATCGCCATTATTGATCCGAAAATAAGTAGATAAGTCCATCGGACATTTCACACCTTTGGGAATATAAACAAAAGAGCCATCGGTGAATACGGCGGCGTTGAGCGCTGAATAATAGTTGTCGGCGATCGGGACGACGCTTCCTAAATACTTTTTGATAAGTTCGGGATATTCGTACATTGCTTCGGTGATCGAGCAGAAGATTACCCCAACTTTGGCTAAATCCTTTTTAAAAGTTGTGGCGATCGAAACGCTATCAAAAATGACATCAACGGCGACATTGGTGAGGCGCTTTTGTTCGTTAATAGAAATACCCAATTTCTCGAAAGTGTCTAGCAATTCAGGATCGACTTCATCAAGGCTTGCCTTCTTCTTTGACTGCTTGGGCGCGGAATAATAAACGATATTTTGGAAATCGATCGCAGGATATTCAACGTGCGCCCATGTCGGTTCTTGCATCTTTAACCATTGACGATACGCTTTGAGCCGAAATTCCAGCATATATTCTGGCTCATTTTTTTTCGCCGAAATCATACGGACAACATCTTCGCTCAGCCCGCGAGGAATCGTATCCGACTCAATGGATGTAACAAATCCATATTTGTATGGTTGGTTGACAAGTGCTTGAACCGTTGCAGTCATGTCCGTTAAGGCTCCTAGTAGTTGGGCAGTAAGCGCCATACTTGGCACTGTACTTAATTGAAAATTGCTATTAAAACAACTTGCTTGTTTCTTTACTCATTCTAGGTTACATTAACAACACATAGGTTGTCAAAATCAATTTTTAGCAGCTTTATCGAATTTTGACTCTTCGCAGAGTTTCTTGCCATCAGGAGCTTGTTTTTATGAAAACTCCCATCGGTATTATTGAGAAGGTTTCAAGTAAGTCTGAACGAAAGCCAGATATTAAGCTAGATATTAAAAGTGATGCGAAGCATGAGACTAAGCAAGATATTTTGCAGCATTTGCTCAAGCGCGGCGAGGTGAAAGCCCAAGAATTTGCAGAAAAATTTGATATTAGTCCGCAAGCAATTCGTAAACATTTAAAAGATTTAGAAACTGAGGGGCTGATCTATCATACGGCTGAGCAAGTGGGCATGGGTCGTCCCCAGTTTATTTATGCATTGACGGCGGCGGGGCGCGATCGCTTTCCTGATAGTTATAACCAGTTCGCCGTGAATTTCTTAGATACATTAATAGATACGTTAGGCAAAGAGCAAGTATCTGAGGTGCTGCACAAGCAATGGCAACGCAAAGCTCAGCATTATAAGTCGCAACTTGGAGTTGGTGCGCTCAAACAACGACTAGAAAAATTAGCCGAAATACGCCGGGCTGAAGGTTATGTGACGGAGTGGTTTCCTGTTGAGGCAACCTCAAACTTTGTGCTTACGGAATATAACTGCGCGATCGCCCATGTTGCGGAGTCATTTCCTAGTGTGTGTGGACATGAGCTAGAAATGTTTGCTACGGTGCTAGATTGCCCTGTGGAACGTACTCACTGGATGGTTGATGGCGAGCATCGTTGTGGATATTTGATACAAAGTTTAGCGGCTAAGTAGCTTGTCGTTCACAAATAGTAACTATTCGACTAGCATAGATATTAGTACTTATGTTCGTTAAAGGCTATGGCGCTTTGCATCACACTCTTTAACGACTAGATTTTTGAGATAAACACAGGAAAAAATATGAGTCTGACTCTAACCACAGAAAATGTAGAAAATGTTTTGGATGAGTTGCGCCCCTATTTGATGTCAGATGGTGGCAATGTGGAACTAGTTGAAATTGAAGGACCAATTGTCAGATTGCGCTTGCAAGGTGCTTGCGGTTCTTGCCCTAGTTCGGCGATGACTTTGAGAATGGGAATTGAGCGTAAGTTGAAGGAAGAGATTCCTGAAATTGACGAAATCGAACAGGTTTTCTAGCAATATTTAAGTGGGCGCTTCGCGCCCACTCAAATGTTGGGTAGTCGTGATTAATCAATTAACTGCTTGGCGCGACTGGCGATCGCTAGGGGACATCATCTCAATCACAAAATCTGGACAAATGGATGGAAATCTCGATTGTTGCTCAGATTTCGTTGACCCAAATGTTTGCGATCTATTTTAATCAGTTATTTTGCCTCTAACCAGAAATTGGCTTTGAGTTTTGGAGAATCTGTAAGGATCGTCAAATATTTCATTTTGCATTTATGCTATCAGCGATCGCCGCGAACAGGTGTGAGTAATTTAGCAGGTTGGTTAATGATGTTGGTAATCGGTATAGGGCGATCTAAATATTTTAAGTAAAGGTATAATTCAAAGTATATATTTATTGTTATTGATAGTAACTATGGCTTGGCAAAAAGGGCAGCTTATCAAAGAAGGGAAATACGAAATCAAGAGAAAACTGGGACAAGGGGGATATGGGACTGTCTATCTTGCTCGTGATGATCATAAAGCGAGATATGTTGCAATCAAAACTCTACATGAGCATCTAAGAGAAAATGAAGATTATGACAGGTTTGAGCAAGATTTCATGAATGAAGCTAGACGATTAGCAGGGTTTAGTCATCTTCCTTTTATTGTAAGTATTTATGAGGTGATTAAAGAAGGAGATACATGGGGGATTGTAATGGAGTATGTTGATGGCAAAAATCTAGATAATATTGGAATCATCTCCGAAGAATTAGCTATAGTTTACATACAACAAATCTCTTCTGCATTATCGGAAGTTCATGAAAAGGGACTACTACATAGAGATATCAAGCCCAGCAACATACTGGTGAGAAATGAAACTAACGAGGCTATTCTGGTTGATTTTGGAATTGCCCGTGAATTTACTGCAAAAATCATACAGACACAAACACCACTTTGGACTCCTTTTTATGCTTCTCCTGAACAGTACAACGAAAGGACAGAAAGATCGGCATCTTCAGATATATATTCTTTAGCAGCAACTCTTTATAAGATACTGACTTGTAAAGAGCCAGAAGCAGCACCTTCTAGAATGTGTGGATGTGAATTGAAATCTCCCAAACAACTCAACCCTAATATAAGTGATGTAATCGAAGCAGGGATTTTAAAGGGATTAGAGTTACAGGCTAATAATCGCCCTCAATCTATCAAAGAATGGTTGGAGATAATGGAGTTAAAAATAATTACTCCTTCTGAATATGGTGATCTGCGAGACACGCTAAATCTCAAAAATACTGAAGAGTCAATAAATAAAGAACAAAAAGAATACAGAATTGAGCGCCGTGTAGAATTTTATATCATGGAGCTAACTGATTTAGAAAACGAATTTCGCTACAAAGCTATTCTAGAATTAAGTCGATTGAAACAAAAAGCTTTGCCAGCAGTTCCTTGTCTAATTGAAATTATGGGCAACATAAATGATCCACTTTCTTCTCAATCTCATATTGAACATATTTTAAGTGAAATTGGAGCAGCTTCAGTTATTCCACTTTCTCAATTACTTAGTCATAACAAAATAGCAGTACGTAGAAGATCTTCTAGAACTTTGGCGCGAATTGGGAAAGAATCTTCAGCAGTAATTCCTCAGTTAATTGTAGCTATGGAAGATTCAGATAATGAAGTAGTTTGGTATAGTGTTTTTGCAATTGGCAAGATAGGTAAACCAGCTAAAGATGCAATTTCTATACTTATAAAAAGATTAAATAATGTAGAGGCTGGTATTCGAGCGTATGCTGTATATGCATTAGGCAGAATGGGAATATACGCTCAAGCATCAACTTCAGAAATCATTAAAATGCTTAACAAGGAAACAAATGAGAATGTGATTTTAGCTGCACTAGAAGCAATAGAAGCTCTCGGTCATAACATAACTACAATGTACTTTGAACACAATAGTGTGAAAAAAAGAAATGCAAAAAAATATGTAACAATTCAAAGGAAGAAACTAAGTAAAGAATTTGCAAGAAAAAGAAGTAGATATAAATTTTACTCCCCTCTTAACACGTATATTCCTGCACAGACAGATAGTTTATAGCATTTTTTCATTTGAGTAAAATGTCAATTATTTTAGGATTTTACCAATCATACTTACCTCTTTTTAAAATTAGATATATGTATGTTATTTTAGAGAAAAACTATTAAAGATGTAAGCAATTTAGTAGTTTGGTTAACGTGGTAAACAGAAGAGAAATCAATATAAAATAATACGAAATCCCACGTTTTTACCACTATTGACTGCAATACTCCTGCCACGATTTGCCGAACGACATAATTTAATACTGATGTTCCAAGAACCTCCTCTTAAAACACGTTGTGATTGTTCACCACCATTCACCCAAGCAGAAGCATCGTTAGGAGCATCATTATAACTATCATGCCAGACATCTTCACACCATTCCCATACATTGCCGTGCATATCGTGTATTCCCCATCTATTAGCAGACTTTTGACCTACAGGGTGGGTTGTACCTTCTGAGTTATTCTCAGTCCACGCATATCTACCTAATTGACCAGCACTATAGCCAAATCCATATTTACCATTACCACCAGCGCGACAAGCATATTCCCATTGAGATTCACTAGGTAACTGTACAATTTGTCCAGTCATCTGGGACAACTTCTCACAGAATTTTTTAGCATCATTCCATGAAACATTTTCAACTGGACAATTACTGTCACTTTGAAAGTGGGCAGGATTGTTACCCATGACTATTTGATATTGAGATTGAGTGATTGGATACTTACTCATCTTAAAAGCATTAAGATTTACTAAATGAGCTGGTTTTTCGTCCTCATCACCATTATTGTCTCCCATCATAAAATTGCCAGCAGGAATATCTACAAATTCCAGATCAAACTCAGCTAGGCTTTTTTCCCTCTCATATTTCTTTTCCTCTGGTTCATTGCAAACTAATGATTCAGTCTCATCTTTTCCCCATTCTTTCTTAGCTGTCAGAATAGGATTTAGCTCAAACTGTACATAGGCTTGGATATTTTCTAAGCAATCTACCAAAGAGGTCTCTATCCCCTCATTTCTTAAGTTGTAATCAAATTCAACCTCGCTATTAGCGTCACGAGTTTTTTCTAAAGCATCCATCAAACGCTCTTTCTTTAAGTCGCTCGCTACTAGAAAATCAAGAATCTTTTGCGAGGATTGATCATTCATCTCAATAGTATTCGGCTGTTTACTCATTGCCAGTTCAGCAATTTGCTTAATTTCTTCCATAGCTCCTGACAAATCCTTATCAACCATAGAAACGTTTCCTAATAGAGTCTGAAAAGACCCTATGAATTTTTCCATGTAGCCCTCAAAATTTAGAGCAATTTGGGTTAATTCAGATGCCTCAGCCTGTAAACGCCTAATTTTAAGTTGAACCTCATAGGCTTTTTTCTGACCAGTCAACTTCTTGACCATACTTTCCAGTACTTCTCGCTGTGTTTGCTGATCATTAGCAATTTTCCCTAAACTGGCACTCATGAGATCTAATTTTTTTAGCATAAGGATCGCTGCATAACCAAACGATTTTGCCGTCTCTAAAATTTCCACCTTCTGCTGTACGGCAATTTGCAACAAATCATTGTCCTTATCTATCTGAGCTAGAGACTCCACTTCCAAACGCTCCTGTTCTACTGATGTAATTTCTTGGCATTTAAGTGTGACCATTTCCTTGATTTCATCTGCAAAAGCTTCAAAAAATTGTTGATATTCACCTTGATGCTCATGTAGTGCCTCGATAACAGCATCGTAATTTCTGACTAAATTATCTAATTCTTGAAATCGTTCCTCAAATTTTAATTTTTGCTCTACCAATTCTTCTACAACTTTAGGAACAAGCTTTTTACCGAAGAAAAACCCTTTCTCTTCGACTATTATCTCCTTATGCACTTTTTTAATCATGTATCCCCTCTGCAAATTCTCACTTCCATTACGGATAGCAGTTTGCAAGCTATCTAATTTTCCCCCACCTAGTACAGGTAAAAAATAGGTTCGTTGATAAATTTTGATCTGCCGTTTCCCGTTTTGATGATCCATATTAGACATACATGCTGTTTTCAACAAGCTAGAGATGTGAGTTCGTCTAACCTTTGTATCACAAAAATCCTTAGTGGTGCAGAAACTCGCATTATGTCGTAATCTCAACTTAAGATAGTTTTTGTCGGTTTTCATTCAAAGTCTTGTAAATACGCTATTTCAGGATGCTACTTTACCAAAATAAAATCTCAAATTAAGACATCAAAAAGTTTTCTGCGTCTTTAAGCGTGTGTACTTAACTTTGAGAACAATCAAATTTGGTTTTTATCTAGACATTAGAATAGATCACATGATCGCATTAGCAACAGCATCAAGATAAGCATCCAACTCCATACCATGAGCCTTAGCAAATAACCTCAGCGTATCAACCTTTGTACTACCATCTCCCTGCTCAATCCGCCGCACCTGACGATCGCTTAAACCAATAATATCCGACTGACGGAGTTTATATTGCTTTCGTAAAGTGGCGATCGCCTTGCCAAAAACTTGATTATGCTCTGACTTAAGAGCTTCAAACTTCTGCTTCCATGCAGGATCAGTGGCATAACGAAAAGAGTCAAGATCGAGATGAATATCAGCATCTTCCCAATATAGACAGCTACCATCATCATCAATAGTAAAGTTACTACGATCATTAATAGAAATACGTTTTAATGCTGGTAACGAATCAAAAGGAACCTCTAACTTTTCCATCGCACAGCTAAGAACTAATAAGCGATCGCCGATCACTGTTGCATCAGCAATTAGTTGTTCTTGCGCTCCCATAGTCCAAGCATTCATCACCCTTTTAGGTATAACGGAATTAGTATGAACAAGTGTATTTCGCATCACTCGGAGGTTGGCGCGATCGAACATTTGAGGCAACCAATTGGGATCACTATCTTCTCTAATAAATAGCACCCGCAAGTGATGTTTCTGATTTGCCGATCGCACAATATCCGCAATCTCTGGTAAACCAGTTGCAGAAGCTAATACAAATAAATTTAGGGCTGATTCTAAGTCTTGAGAGTCAGATGGCTGTAGAACTTTTACTGACTTAGAACGGGTCACAAGATGTTTGTTCGCGCTATCTTGAATAAGAACAGTCATTGTCTGTTGCCTAGACATTACTGATGCTCCTTAATACATACTTTTTGTTCCCATTCGATGAGAAGCTTAGACCGATTTTCTAAAACGAGTTTTAAAATTTTATTTTTCTCTTTGCTTGATATTTGAGCGTTAGGTGGATATTTAATATCACAAACTAATTCTTTACCCTTACTACAAAGCAAGAAGTAAACACGAATCTCCCATGCACCTGACTTACGGACATGAAAGTGTTCTGGTCTATGATCATTAGAGTTAAAAAACAGATCTAAGCCATCTATTTTAAAGGATTGAAGCTTACCCAAGTCCTGACCTAACTCTGATTTTGCAAGACAACTAAGAGATAAATATAAATCAAAGCAGACATTTTGTCAATCATTAATGCAAAAATAATGTCCGTAAATTATAAATATAATACGGCTATTTTATAACTGCACAACCCAGAAAAATTCAGTGATACATCATGCCCGATCGCAAGATTCCGCCCTTATAGTTAATTCTTAAATTCCTGCTTTCACAAAAAACTGTTCCGCCGTCACAGCCAAATTCGAGAATATTTCATCAGTCAATAAGCGATCGCCTTGATAGGTTTCTGGAGGGCGATCGGGATAAAACACGGTAATACTTCGCATCGGTGGATAAACTATCCATACGCGATCTAGCCCAGCACTCAAATAATCTGTTGCTTTGTGGACTATCTGATTGAATGTCTGCTCAGGGGACACAATCTCGATCGCTAACTCAGGCAGTACAGGACAAGGTGAATCCTCTCGCCAATCTGCTGCAAGGCGATCGTAAGACACATAGAGTAAATCGGGGACAGGAACCCAATCTTGACCTCTTCGTTTTAACACGACCGACCACTCGATCGCTACTTGTCCGATACCACTAGACCAACTGGATAATTCAGACCAGAAAACACTTGTTAATCGAGAATGAAAAAATTTCGGCGACATCTTTAGTACTACTTCCCCATCGACTAGTTCACAACTCTCGTCGAACTCTGGCAAACACAAAAATTCCTCTAGGGTTAACTTTTGCCGAGCTTCTGAATTATCGATTACTTCTTCTACAACAGTAAGCGTCATAATTTTGGCTAAAGACTGAATTTACTTCACTATATAGCAATCCAAAATCAATTGTGAGAGGCTTCGACACTTCGACAAGCTCAGTGCATCGCTTCGCTCAGCCAGCGTATATCGTTGGCTGAGCGAAGTCGAAGCCCTATTTTTCTCACAACTCCTAAAAAGCTATAAATCATTTCGGATTGCTATAGCTTAATATTTTCAAGGGACGCAAAGCGTCCCTTTTGAATTTAATTAGTCGATTAACTGCTTGGCGCGATTGGCGATCGCCTCAGCATTCATGCCATTAAAGTCAAACAATTGACTTGCCGAAGCCGTAGTTTCACCACGTTTCCATGCAAACACATCGCGCTTGCTGTTACTACGCAACATCACAGGTTCTAGCATTGCCGAAGCGCCACCAACGACACCAATTAACGCATCACCACCAAAGAACGCTTCAAAATCAACATCACTGAGGAACTTCCCATCAGGCTCTGAGCAAGTATCCCAAGCGACATCGGATGCACGGTAAAGGCGACGAGGGCTGATAATTGAGACGATTTTAGAACCAATCCCCTGTTCGGCTAGCTTTTGAGCCGCTTCATAAACGGGAACCAACATCAAGTCACCAATTACAGCGAAGACAACTTTCTTGTTGCCAGCAATTTCTTGCCCCTCGATTTCTTGTAGAATAATTGCGCCATCTTTAAGAGCTTGTCTAGTCTGCTCGAAAGTAGTCCGAATCGCAAGGGGTGATTTACTTGCGGTAATCACTACGCCTTTATTCACTGCCTTCAGCGCCCAATCATAGCAAACTTGAATGCTATTGGCATCAAGTGGGAAGAGAGGGAAGATATTTCCATTTCGCATCATGGAAGCGAAGTAACCTTCGATTTCAGGACGTTGATGTGTCCAACCGTTGCGACCTTGCTCCAGAGCGCCTGCGGTGAACAGACAAACCGTTGCAGGGGTGGGACGACGTAGTTCCGCCATCGCTTGCGTCACCGTCTGCCAAATTGGAAGTCCATTAATTGCGAAGGATTCGTAAGAACACCAGAGAGTGCGACTACCCATCAGGGCTAAACCAACGGCGAGTCCCGCACAAGCATCTTCGCTGAGCGGTTCATAAACTTGACCATCGGGCTGTTGATTGTAGAGAGCATCTACTGTGGGATGTTTGATTTTGAGAGCTTGGTTAATATTGGCAATTCCTGAAGCTTCGTTGCCATCAGCATTGGTGACAATATAGCTCTTATCAGTCTGTCCAACATAGCCGACTAAACGTCCCATTGCAGTTGTGGAGATTTTTGATTCGGCGATCGCATATTCTTCGAGAGGTAAAGTTCCCAAATCAGTTAAGGGTAATACCGATTCAGTAACTGCGGTTTTAGAAGAAGAACCGCCTCCCGCCCATTCGAGATTAGTGCGAACGGTTTGCCATGCTTCAGGATTAAGCGCACGGGTTTTTAAGGCTGCGATTACATCAGGATTCTCAATGGTGTGATGAGCATAAAGATTGTGAGATTTTGCACCACTTGCATGAACGCCTGCGCCCTTGAGTTGCTTGATGATAAATACGGTCAGCTTACCGCCAAAAGCGAGTTTTGCGGCTTCATCTGCACCAACAAGAACTGCCTCTGTGAAGGCAAGACGCTGTTTGAAAGAGAAAATTGTGCTGTTGACATAGGCTTCTGGTTGACTTTGGTCATCAAAATCTTTCGCGTCAATGAGAATCACTTCATCAAAACCGTTCCCTTTCCAGAAGGCAATCATTTCGGCATTGGTCTTGGTGGAAACCATGCTGTGATGCTCTTGGCTGTAGCCGTTCCAAACTAGAATCGGAATGAAATTTGTGACTTCAGGATAAGCGGTATGAAAATGGGCGATCGAGCTAATCGGATAGGGTTCACCCAATCCGCCGTCACCCATTGTGACTGGAAAAAGTTTGTCGCGATGTAGTAGCGCCGCCGCCATCGCAAAGTGTTGTCCCTGTCCAAGGGGACCCGCAGGAGCTAGAATCCCAGGGATGAAGCCTGATAAGTGACCGAGCAAACCATGTTTTTCGCGATAGCGATCGCGCATTTGAGTCACAGTGCTAATGCCCATGTCTTCGAGAGAGCGATCGAGAAACATGGCGCTGTAGTAACCGGGGGCATGATGTCCAACTTCGGTGGGCATATTTTTGTGTCCCAACATGTAGAAGGCGGCTACGGCTTCGGCGCTGCTAGCAAATCCCCCTGGGTGTCCTGATGCTTTACTGGCGGTGACTTGTAGAGTTAGATAGCGCAATGCATCGGCTGCGAGTAAGGTTTGAAATACGGCGGCGCGATCGCTAGGGTCAGTTACGCCAGATTTGTCGGGGCTAAGCACGGGCGATCGTCCTAGCTCATCGAACCCCTCCAATGGTTCGCCAAAATATTGAATCCCTTCGCGAAAGTCATCTTTGAAGGCGGGAGTGGCTGTGTTTGTAGGGGTTGCGACCATGAATTTTTTGCCCTTGAGTTTGTCTAGAATAAGGATTTACTGATGAAATATATAGAGATTAAAAAATTTAAAAATTTCCTCTCCAGAGTCATTTTAGTATGTTGTTGGACTTTGGACAAAATTGAAGCTAAGAAAAGATAAATTTTTAGGAAAAGAGGATAATAAGATTTTAAAGTAAAAAACAAATCATCATCCCCAGATCATTATGCTGATAGTTGATATTGAGTTTAATGAAGCCGATTTTCTGAGTTTTACTGATTGTTGCAAAATGTATTTTTTTTACTAAAAAACATGTGCGATCGCCCTAAAATGTTTGCTAATTTGTTGGAAAATATGTGCGGTTTCTCTAATAATCAGCTATTTTATGACTTTGATAAAATTGTTATTTTAGTGTGTGAGGCTATTTTGATATGAATTGCTATCTTAATCCTATGCAAAACAAGTCTCTACAAACATCCAACAATTCCATTAACAATAATTCCATTAACAAAGAAGTCCATCCAAAAAAATCAATTCTCATTGTTGATGATTTACCCGACAACCTCCATCTTTTATCCGCCGCCCTGTCAGATCAAGGATATCAAATTAGTTGCGCTAAAAGCGGTGCGATCGCCCTGATGTTGATTACAGAAACTTATCCAGATTTGATCTTACTAGATGTCAGAATGCCCGATATGGATGGCTATGAAGTTTGTCAACAACTCAAAGCATTGGAAGTTACGCGCAATATTCCCATTATATTTTTGAGCGCCTTAGATGATGTTTTTGATAAGGTTAAAGCTTTTAACGTTGGTGCTGCTGATTACATTACCAAACCTTTTCAAATAGAAGAAATCTTAATCCGAGTTAAACATCAACTATCGCTCAGAGTTGCGGAAGCGGAAATTCGTCAACTCAATCAACAACTTGAACAGCATGTTAAACAACGAACTGAAGAATTAGAAGCGATTAACCAAGAATTACAGTTAGAAATTATCGAGCGACAACTTATAGAACAAACTTTAAAAGTTAGTGAAGAGCGTTTAGATAGTATTTTAGGGGCGATCGAGCATGTTGTCTGGTCAATGGATAGCACCATGTCTAAGACTTTCTATCTCAATGCGGCTGTAGAAAGAATCTACGGATATCCTATGTCTGATTTCTTGGAAGATCATCATTTCTGGTTAAAGATAATTCATCCTGAAGATCGCGATCGCGTTAAGAATATCAATCACACTATTTTGATCACAGGTAGTTTTAGCGAAGAATATCGAATTTTACGCCCCGATCGCGAAGTTCGCTGGGTCAGCAATCAAGGACATTGTATTTACGATCGCGATGGCAATCTCATTCGCGTTGATGGCATTGTTCGTGATATCACTGCTCAGAAAAAAGCCCAGCAGCAACTAGTTCATGATGCTTTCCATGATGCACTGACAGGCTTGCCCAATCGCAATCTATTTATGGAGAGAGTGGAACAAACTCTCAAATATAGTAAACGCCATCTGCAATCTATGTTTGCGATCATGTTTATCGATTTAGATCGATTCAAAATGATTAATGATAGCCTTGGACATCTAGTTGGGGATCAATTTTTGCAAGCGATCGCCCACTTATTAAGAAGCTGTATCCGTCCAGATGACACCGTAGCGCGTATTGGTGGAGATGAATTCACTATTCTGATTAACGATATTCAAGATGCTGATGAGGCTGTGGCGATCGCCGATCGCATTCTCCATAATTTTTTACAGCCGATTGAGCTAGCTACCCACACAATCTTTGGTAGTGTCAGTATTGGGCTGGTGATCAGCAATCAAGGATATGAGATTGCCGATGATTTACTTAGAGATGCTGACATTGCCATGTATCGCTCTAAGTCTCTCGGTAAAGGGCGGTACACAATTTTTGATAAGGAAATGTATGCCCAGAATCTTAAGACGGTTCAACTCGATAATGATTTGCGTTATGCCCTAGAGCGAGCAGAATTTGAGCTACATTATCAACCCATCGTGCATCTATCATCGGGTGAATTAGCTGGCTTTGAGGCTCTAATCCGTTGGCAACATCCTGAACGCGGCTTAGTTCCACCCAGTGAGTTCATTCCCATTGCTGAAGAGACAGGTTTAATCATTGCGATCGGTGATTGGGTTCTCTATCAAGCTTGTCAACAAATGTATATTTGGCAAACCAAATTCCCTGAAGCCGTATCTCTTAAAATGAGTGTCAACCTCACTTGTCAGCAAATACGCGAAAGAGACCTGTTAGACAAACTAGATAATGTGTTGGCACAGACAGGCATTAACGGTCATACTCTCCGTCTAGAAATCACCGAAAGCTCCATGATGGATCAAAGCGAAGACACGATCGCCAAACTAGAACAATTACGCGCTCGCGATATCCAACTGAGCATTGATGACTTTGGACAGGGTTACTCTTCGCTTAGCTATTTACATCGCTTTCCTGTCAATACGCTCAAAATCGATCGCACCTTTGTCGAGCTAATGACCTTCGGTGGACAAAATCTAGAAATCATCCGCACGATTATCATCCTTGCCCATGCTTTAAATATGAGTGTAGTAGCAGAAGGTGTAGAAACTTTCGAGCAAGCGAATATACTCAAAGAATTAAAATGCGAGCTTGGTCAAGGCTATTTCTTTTCGCGCCCCCTAATCGCGATCGCCGCCGAGCAGATGATATCTAGTTTGGGCGATCGCTAAGGTGACATTGAGAATTAAAGCGCCATTGGTTCAGGATCTTGAAATAGTGCGGTACTCAAGTAACGTTCGCCAAAACTAGGCTGAATCATCACCACCATTTTGCCCGCATTTTCAGGACGCTTAGCAATCTGGATCGCCGCATAAAGCGCCGCTCCACTCGAAATTCCTGATAGCAACCCTTCTTCTCTCGCCAGTCTGCGTCCAAAGGCGATCGCCTGATCATCGGTCACAGAGATAATCTCATCAATCAGTTCTGCTTTTAAAACTTCAGGCACAAATCCTGCGCCGATGCCTTGAATTTTGTGAGGACCGGGGCGACCGCCAGACAATACGGGGCTGTTGGCTGGCTCAACCGCGATCGCCTTAAATGTCGGTTTACGCGCCTTGATCACTTCGGCAATGCCTGTAATCGTGCCGCCCGTGCCAACTCCAGAAATCAGAAAATCAACCTGTCCATCGGTATCTTCCCAAATCTCTTCGGCTGTAGTCATGCGATGAATCGCGGGGTTAGAAGGGTTGCGAAACTGTTGCAACATATAGGCATTAGGTGTACTGTCCGTAATCTCTTTAGCCCGACGGATTGCGCCACCCATACCTTCGCTACCTACGGTCAGTTCTAGCTTAGCGCCATAAGCTCGTAACATCGATCGCCTTTCCATGCTCATTGTTTCGGGCATAGTCAAGATCAATTGATAACCCTTCGCCGCCGCAACCATTGCTAAGGCAATGCCTGTATTTCCTGAAGTTGGCTCGACTAAAATAGTCTTGTTTGGTGAAATTAAGCCTTGGTTTTCGGCTTCTTGGATCATATTCACGCCGATGCGATCTTTGACTGAGGCGGCGGGATTCATGCCCTCTAGTTTGACGATAATCCGCGCCACGCAGCCTTCAGCCTTGGGAATGCGTTGCAACTCGACTAGGGGGGTATGACCGACTAATTCTGTGATGTTATGTGCGATTTTCATAGGAGTGTGATCCGAAGATATGTTTATAAAAGTTGATTGCAAAGGCTTTTGTAATCAACTTTAGGGTATTTTGGAGGTCTTGCAAAGCTAACCTAAGTCACAAGGCGCGATAGAATGTAGAAGCAGATAGCAAGTCTTAGCCCGTTCAATCTAAACAACAAATATGGACTTCCCGTTATTATTTCTGAGCTTTGGGACAATCTTTTTGTCAGAGTTAGGTGACAAGAGCCAGTTGGCAACCCTGAGTTTGAGTGGTAGCTCGACTGCGCCGAGGTTTGTGTTTATCGGTTCGGCGGCGGCTTTGCTGTTTGCGAGTGCGATCGGCGTGTTTTTGGGTGATAGCATCTCGCTATTTTTGCCAACAAGATTATTAAAGGCGATCGCGGCGGCGTTATTTGCGATTATGGCGATGCGTTTGTTTATGGTTAAGGCTGACCAATTGTAAATTATCGCTATTCCCAAAATTTAACGTTTAACATTGGGGTAATGTCACGCCCTAACTCCCATGTATCAGGGAAAGCAAAACCTTTTTTTGAATATTCATCTCGAACATTTCGCAAAGCCAGTCTAAACGAAATATCAAACGTCTCAGCCCACAAAGTTTTTAGACTGGGAGAGTCTAGCAGGGTTAGTTCTAGCTCCGTCCTTTGGACTCTGATCGTGTTTTCCCAACCATTGAAGCAGCCGGGCTTATGCACATATATCCGCTTGAGTAAATGCTCCAGCAAAGTTATTAAGCGGCTTCTTATCTCCTTTTTCTGAGATTTCCCCAAGCCTTCTATCTCCTCTATTAAGTTTTCCATGTCTACATGGTCAAAGTCTCTAGCCTTGAGTTTTGCTATTGTCTCTTGAGTCCAAAGCAGATAATCTAAGTCATATAGACTTCTCCTAGCCTCGTCTGTGATTTGTTCACTGATAGATGAGCGATCGACATTGAGTAAAACCATTGCAGCACTCCACAATAAGTCCGCTTTTTAGTATAGCTTAACCAATTTTTATTAACTCACCTTACGCAGATGGAAATCTCTGAAATCGTCTCTATGCAACCAGAATATTTACCAATCGTTGAAACCTTCCATTCGGTGCAGGGAGAAGGTGCATGGATGGGAACTAATGCGTTTTTTATCCGTTTGGCGGGTTGTGATGTCGGTTGTCCTTGGTGCGACACTAAAATTTCTTGGAATGTCAAAAAACATCCTCACATAGCGATCGCCGATCTAGTGATGACGGCTCTAAATGCCAAACCTGCGATCGTGGTGATCACGGGCGGTGAGCCATTGATGCATGATTTAACTGAGTTGACCCGCCAGTTAAAAGCCCAAGGTTTGCGCGTACATTTAGAGACATCAGGTTCTCATCCATTTAGTGGTGATTTTGATTGGATAACTTTTTCGCCAAAGCAGTTTAAGCAGCCCCATGACAGCATTTATGCACAAGTGAACGAACTCAAAGTCGTGATTAAGGACGAGTCAGATTTGATTTTTGCAGAACAGCAAGCGGCGCGAGTTGCCTCTCATGTCAGTTCTCATGTATTGCAATATTTACAAGCCGAGTGGGAAACTTTTAGCAGCAAAGATTTGGTACTGCAATATGTGTTGAGTCATCCAGATTGGCGGGTGAGCATCCAGACCCATAAGTTATTGGGCGTAAGATAAAAATCAAGCATCAAGTGGCGGTGCTTCGGCTGTGATTAAATTAATGAAAATAAAAAATTTCTAAGATGCAAAAAGATTCTCAAGATGCGACTAATTCTACAAAGAAAGCCATTATTTTATTGTCGGGCGGACTAGATTCGGCAACGGTGGCGGCTCAGGCGATCGCCGATGGATATGAAGCGATCGCCCTATCCTTCCGCTATGGTCAACGCCATGAACGCGAGTTAGTGGCGGCGCAACAGGTGGCGATCGCCTTAAATATTCGTGAGCATTTTATCGTTGATGTGAATTTGGCGCAGTGGGGCGGCTCGGCGCTGACCGATGCGAGTATTACCATGCCGATTGAAGGGGTGCAATCGGGAGAGATTCCGATCACTTATGTGCCAGGGCGCAACACCGTATTTATTGCGATCGCCCTATCTCTAGCAGAAACGAAAGGCGCTGAGGCAATTTATTTAGGAATTAATGCAGTTGACTATTCGGGCTATCCCGATTGCCGTCCTGACTATTTGGCAGCATTTCAAAAATTAGCGATGCTGTCTTCTAAAGTTGGCGTAGAAGGACATGCGCCGCAATTAGTTGCACCTTTGGTGATGGATTCTAAAACCGATATTGTGCGACGGGCGCGGCGGTTGGGTGTGCCGATCGCCCTAACATGGTCTTGCTATCAAGGCGGCGAAGTGCCTTGTGGGGTGTGCGATTCCTGTCGAATTCGTGACAAAGCTTTGCTAGAAGCTTGATTTGATCAGCGCCGCTTGCTCAAGTAGCGACTCCGCAAATGCGATCGCCTCCATTCCCATACTATTTACAACCTCCTGATCCCCACTTTTTCCTTTTTCTTTTTTCCCTTTACTTTGACTTTTGCCTTGATTTTTGTTCTCTTCAAAAGTCTTGCCCGATGCAATCTGAGCCAGTTCTTGTTTGCGCTCTTCCAATTCTAAAAGGCGGATTTGGACTTGAGTGCGGTCTTCCACAACTTGCTTGCTGACCTGAAAATGGCGATCGGCGATCGCCGCGATTAAGGGCTGGTGGGTCACGCATAGGACTTGAGAACTGCGGCTCAGTTGCCAAAGTTGAGTGGCGATCGCCTGAGCAACCCGTCCTGATACTCCCGCATCAATTTCATCAAATACCATCGTGCCGACATTAGCGTAATTAAATTCAGCCGAGGCTGATTGGTTGAGTTCAGGTGTTTTTTGCTTCACAAAACAGGTTTTTAGAGCTAATAAAAAACGGCTCATTTCACCGCCCGATGCAGTCTCAGCGATGGGTTGCAAAGGTTCGCCAAGGTTGGGACTAAACTCAAATACAATGCGATCGCCGCCTAAGGATGTTGGCTCGATCGCATAAATCCCAACTTGAAAGCGGACTTTTTCCATAGCTAACATTTTGAGAGCATTGATTTGCACCTGTTCAAGGGCGATCGCCGCTTGACGACGCAATTCGGTTAGTTTTTTGCAAGCTTTGAGCAGAGCTTGTAAATCTTGATCAGCTTTACGCTCTAAGTCTTCGAGGGAAACACTTTGATCGGTTAGCTCCGCCAGTTCCATTTGTAACTTTTCGGTGTAGGCGATCGCTTCAGGCAGAGTCGAGCCATATTTGCGACAGATTTGTTTGATTTGATTAATCCGTTGCTCGATCGCTTCCAATTGTTCAGGATCAGATTCCAGACGATTAACATAGGTGTTGATTTGTCGCCCCGCTTCTTCAACTTGAGCAAGGGCGCTAGCGACTAACTCCAGAATGCCTTCAGCTTCGCGATCGAGATTGATCATCTCCGTGAGCATCGTCTCCGCTTGTCCTAACAGATCAGCGCAAGCCTCGCCACCTTCTTTTTGATACAGCGCTTCATAAACTGCATAACCCTGCTTTTGCAATTCCACACTATAGGCTAAGCGATTGCGATCGCTTTCTAGATTTTCTAACTCATCGGGATCATCTAAATTTGCTGATTCTAATTCTTTTAATTGATAGCGCAACATATCTAAATGCTGTAGTCGATTGCGCTCATTTTGTTGGCGATCGAATAAAGCTTTACGCGATCGCTCTTTGATCTCAAAAAGTTTGACCACCTTTTGACGTTGCAATAACAAATCGCGATCGCCAAAATTATCTAGCCATTCCCGTTGTTGCGCGGCTTGACTGAGCAAAATCGTCTGTCCCTGCGCCGTAATCTCCACAAGGCGATCGCGCAACTCTTGAATTTGCTGCTTATTTACAACCACACCATTAATGCGAGTGCGATTGCTCCGCGCCGTAATTTCACGACTACAAATCAAGGTTTCCGCATCCAACGCATCAATTTCTTGAAGCTCTAACCATTGGGCGATCGCCTCATTGGTCGAAAAGCTAGCTTCGATATTGGCACGAGTCGCCCCCGTCCTGATCATCCGTGCTGACACTTTGCCTCCAAGAGCCGCATCAAGCGCGTCTAGCACAATAGACTTACCCGCCCCCGTTTCGCCTGTCAAGATATTTAGCCCAGCATATAGCTCAAGCTCTAGGCGATCGATCAGCGCAAAATTTTCGATTTTTAGGCTTAGCAGCATATTTTCAATTTAAACAAGCAAAGTTGGAAACCATTTAAGAATTGACTTCTGCGATTAAAAATTTTAAGAGATCCCCCTCAATCCCCCTTAAAAAGGGGGAAGAATTAATTCTCCCCCCTTTACAAGGGGGGCTGGGGGGGATCTAATTTTTTGGGTTCAGTTGCTGGAGGCTTGGCAGTTTTGATGTCAGGTAAATTGCGTAACAATGGAGAAATGTTGCCCGTAGCCCCAAAAGGTTGTTTGGGTTCTGTTGCTTTCTCGCCCAGCTTGCTATCATTCATCGCCAACAAAGACTGAATTGCCCCAGGGATCGATTGAGGATCCATAAACAAAACCTTGCTACTAGCACTCTGCCCGATCGCCTGTCCCATTTCTAAATATTTTTGGGCTAACAAATACTGCACCGCCTCCTTGCCATTGGGATGATTGGCGATCGCCTCAGCAACCCGCTCGATCGCCAAAGCCATGGCTTCAGTCTGTTCCAAACGCACTTGGCGATCGGACTCAGCCAATACCTTATTGGAGAGCGCCACCGCTTCAGCTTTTTTGATTTCCGATGTTTTTTCACCCTCAGACAGCGAAATCATCGCTTTCTTATCGATTTCGGCAGCTTTTTGCTTTTCCATCGATTGCAATACCGAAGGCGGAATCGTAATTTCACCTAATCGCACCCGCAACACCTTAATTCCCCAATCCTTTGTGTCACTGGCGATCCCTGTTAAAACATCTTCATTAATATGAATTTGACCCCCGATCACATTATCTAATTCGCAACGACCAATCTGGGTTTGGATTTGGGTCGTGAGTGAACCAATCAAAGATCTATCAATATCATTAATTTTATAGGAAGCTTTTTCGAGATCGGTAATTTGCCAATACATCGATCCACTAACATTGACACTAACGTTGTCAGATGTCATGCATGGTTGCGGTTTAAGTTCTAATACTTGTTCACGGACGCTTTTAGTTAAGGCAACGCGATCTATTGGCAAGACAAAGTTGATCCCAGGAGCGAGGGTCTTTTGATATTTCCCAAACCTTTCTACAAGCGCGATGTCGCCTTCTTTGACGATCCGTACTGAGCGGGCGATATAAGTACCACTCAAAAGCGCAAAAAGAATACTAAAAAGGGCTACTTCCACGTCCAAACCTCCTGTAGCAAAATGATCTATGCCAAGCACAGATCATTTTTAAATTCAAATTAGCTAGCTGATTCTATTTCATGACTGCCAAGATGGGTGACAAACTTAGGTGTAAATCGCACCTCGTAGGGATAGTTGGGACTGATCGAACGACCATTCCACTCTGTATGCACCCGCACAATTTCCCCTTCCAATCCTGCGATATCAAAAGCTTTGCCTTTGTGTTCAGGATGATGAAAAATATTTAATGCTGTTTTGATACGAACGCGATCGCCAATCTTCATAATTTTTATATCCAAATTTAAACGATATTCGTCAATTATCGCCTGTCTGTGGCATTACTGGGAGACAAGCTGCCGACATTCACATAAAAGCCAAAACATGCGGTACACGCTGCGCGTGCGCCATATCTTTATGATTCTGATTATTTGTTTTGCAAACTCTTTAATTCTCGCAAAATCACCATTAAACCTTTGTTTTGATGATCGATCTGCTCTGAAATTTTGTCCATGCGTTCACTTAAAGACTTAATAGCATGATCTTGATGATCGATGCGGGTTGTCAACTCGTTAAATCGCGCCACAACTTCACGCTGGATCAAGTTCTCGATGCCTTGGACTAACAACGTCTCGGTCGAAGTGAGTCGATTGATAATCATCTGAAGACTAGGCTCATCGACATGTTCAGCCTGTATTGTTGTCGAAGGCGTTGATCGCAGATTTGCCGCCGAGACTGGCTGGGCTGGTTCGGGCGTTAAAAAGTTTTGGATGCGCGAAACCAGCACATCGGCTTCAAAGGGCTTTTCGAGGAAATCAAACTCCGTAAATGGCTCAGGTACATGCTCAGTGACTTGTTCTTTGAGTCCTGAAATCATGATTACAGGCACGTTTTGCAATCCTTCGACCCTACGGATCGCCTGTAAGGTTTGATAGCCATTATATTTGGGCATCACGAAATCCAGCAAAATCAGATCAGGAAAAGATCTCCGAGCTGCGTCTAGCCCTGATTTGCCATCACTTGCTTCTAAGACATCATATTTGCCTGACAAAATGCTTTTAACCATTTTGCGGATCATGATGCTGTCGTCAATTACGAGTACTTTCTTTGCAGTCATGGATCTTAAGAATCCGCCCAAATAGCTATGCGACACCATCATATTACAACAATCGCCATTTACAACAATCGCCATAATGCACAAAATAAAAAACCCTTAGATTTTTTAGATTTGGTGGGCGCGATCGCGTTAGACTAGGTAAACTCATTTTCTTTTGGATTTATGGCAAAACGCTACGCTATTGATTCAGCACAAGTCACTCGTCGTGTCGAGGAACTGATCAATGCTTCTTCTAATCGCTATCGCATTACTGTACAAGTCGCTAACCGAGCTAAGCTTAGACGCTATGAAGACGATGATTATGACGATCGCATGATGAAGCCGATTTTACGCGCCATTATGGAAATGTATGACGAAATGTCACAGCCTGAAATTTTGAGCGACTGAGAGCTATAAAAAAGTAGCGGCGCAATGCGCCGCTACTTTTTTTGTGAATATTATGAAAACATCTAAGCAGTCATCTAAACAACTATTGCGCGGTCAAGGCTGGCGGATTGGGCTTCGCTCAGATGTGGATGTGTATAAAGGACTTGTGGGGGCGGACAGTTGGGCGATCGAGCTAACTGAAAACGAGTTTAAAGATTTTTGCAAACTTGCGGTGCAACTTGCGGAGGCGATGAAATTAATGGCGGCTGAGCTATCTGATTGCGAAAAAATTTCTTGTACATTAGAAACTGATGATTTTAGCCTTGAAGCTAGTGGCTATCCTCATGCATTTAGTTTGTACTTACAGCTATTAACTGGGCGGCGACTGGAAGGAATTTGGGAGGCGATCGCTGTGCCTTTTTTGATCGAGGCGATCGCCAATTTGTAGCATCACGATCGCCAGTCAAGCGAGGACAAAACCTGAAACCGCCCACTTAGCGGGCGGTTTGAGGTAATAGGGTTTTTATGCGTTACGTTTTTATACCTTAGGTTGCACTAACGCATCCTACATTTATAGCTATACCTATAATTAAGATTTTGGCGATCGCTAAGATTTTGATGACTTCGGCATTTTGCTTTTTTGTGCAATAAGTTTCTGAAGTTTTTCCACTTGTTTTAGGCTTAATCCTGTAAATTGAGCGACAAGTTCTACGGAAATGTCGGAGCGCAACATATTCTGGGCGATCTTGTTAGAAGCTTTAGCTAGACCTTCAGCTAGACCTTCAGCCTTACCTTCCAGCAGTATTTCTTGATAAATCACTGATTCTTTCATGATGTCGCTCCTCAAGAGTCTTTGAATGATTTCTTTATTTAGGGCTATACCCGATATTATAGCGGTGGACGCGGCGACGTTGCTTTGTACTTGTTTATCGGAAATTTGTTCGATT
>JANODY010000040.1:0-11919 GCA_031412945.1 Cyanobacteria bacterium SOY_65_metabat_81 | reverse complement strand
ACGTAATCAACCGCGCTAACTTGGGTATGGAAGTAATGCACGAGCGCAACGCTCACAACTTCCCTCTCGACTTGGCTGCTGTTGATGTAGCACCTGTAGCCATGGCTGCTCCTGCTATCAACGGTTAATACTTTAACCTAGTCACCTCGAAACAAAATAGCCTCTCCGAATGGAGAGGCTTTTTTGTTGGTATCGATTTTATAGAAGGCGATCGCCTGTAATGCTTGACGATGGGGATAGTATTTTCAAATTCTTGTTTTTTGCTCTTAGATTAAAAAACGTAAGCGATCGCCTTCTGACCTTTGTTTCCTCCTTTGGAGTTGTACATGTTCAGAGTGATCAAGGAAAAACAGAAAAGGATTTTTGCGCTTAATGTGGTCTTCAGGGTTAATAAATTTGGGGTAAACGCAGTAACCAACACTAACCCAGAAATCTGATCACCATCCCTAAAAATCAGCGAACCGTAAGTGCTATAGAATAGCTAGACCTAGTATTTAACCAAAGTATTTCGACTCATGGAAGATAAGTTGATGTTAATGATCCCGGGTCCAACACCTGTGCCTGAACAGGCGCTGTTGGCACTGGCAAAAGCTCCCATCGGACACCGTAGCGGTGATTTTAGTAAGGTCATGGCTGATGTGACCGCAAAACTAAAGTGGCTGCACCAAACAACTAATGATGTACTGATGCTCACCGTGAGTGGTACGGGCGCGATGGAAGCAGGTATCATTAATTTTTTGAGCAAAGGCGATCGCGTCCTAGTTGGTGACAATGGCAAGTTTGGCGAGCGTTGGGTCGAAGTCTGTCAAGCCTATGGCATCAATGCTGAAGTCATCAAAGCTGAATGGGGTAAAGCCCTCGATCCTGAAGATTTTCGGGTCAAGCTCGAAGCTGACACCAATAAAGTAATCAAGGCTGTCATCATCACCCATAGCGAAACTTCGACAGGCGTTCTCAACGATCTTGTGACGATTAATCGTCACGTCAAAGCGCATGAAAAAGCCTTGATCATTGTGGATGCGGTCACCAGTTTGGGCGCGATGAATGTCCCGATGGATGAACTGGGCTTAGATGTAGTCGGTTCTGGATCTCAAAAGGGTTACATGATCCCCCCTGGTTTAGGGTTTGTCGCCGTCAGTCCCAAGGCATGGGAAGCATACAAAACTGCGGACTTACCAAGATTCTATCTGGATTTAGGTAAGGCTCGTAAAGATGCACTGAAAAATTCCACTCCTTTTACGACTTCTGTAAATATGGTGATGGCTTTGCAAGCTTCGCTCGACATGATGCAGCGCGAAGGTTTAGAAAATATTTTTGCCCGTCATCTCCGCCATCGTGAGGCGACTCGCGCTGCCATGAAAGCGCTTAATCTGGGTTTGCTTGCTCCTGATGATGCGGCGAGTGCCTCGATTACTTCAGTAGTTCCCCCTGAAGGCTTAGATGCCGAAAAGATTCGCGCCACCATCAAGAAGAAGTTCGATATTGTCATGGCAGGCGGACAAGATCATCTCAATGGCAAAATTTTCCGTATTGGTCATTTGGGCTTTGTGGGCGATCGCGATATTCTCACGGCAATTGCCGCATTAGAAGCGTCAATCTCGGCGCTCGGCTACACTAATTTCACCTATGGTGCGGGTGTGAAAGCGGCGATCGAGGCTTTAGGCTAAACAACAAAAGCCTCGCGCTGCGAGGCTTTTACTCTAACCCAAAAAAGTTGGGGCGGGCTTCGCCCGCCCCAACTTTTTTGGGTTTTAAAGTTTTCTCAATAAATGCTGGGTCTCAAAAAACACCTGCTGAATGTAGGTTGCAATGGTCACTACACATGCCTACAGTTCAGGTTAAGGAGGGATTGCAGAAGTAAAACTATTGCAAAAAATCAAGCAAGCTTTACCAGTCGAATTGCGGCAACAATACAATGATTTAAGCGCAAAAATGCGATCGCAAACTATCACTCCCGAAGAACATCAAGACTTACTCAAGCTGATTGATATTGTCGAAAAAGCTGATGGCGATCGCCTTCAAAATCTTATCCAGTTGTCGCAATTACGGAATATTTCGCTGGCTGAATTAATGGAACAATTACAAATTTATCGTCAATCAGTTCATTTTTAGGGGTTTTATGGCGATCGCCCCATTAATATAGCTAAAA
Source organism: Cyanobacteria bacterium SOY_65_metabat_81 (assembly GCA_031412945.1). GTDB lineage: Bacteria > Cyanobacteriota > Cyanobacteriia > Pseudanabaenales > Pseudanabaenaceae > Pseudanabaena. The sequence continues at coordinate 9,770 of JANODY010000040.1, read as the reverse complement.
ATTTTGTCCAGTTCAGCGATCGGTGTACTCATAATGATTAGATGCGATCTTTCTCAAATTGTTTTGAGCCATAGGCAAAATCACCACCAAATTTTTTAAGCAACTTTCTTAGAGCGATCACTCTTGAGTCTACTTCGATGGATTTTGGATCGACAACTTTGCTCAAAACCAATCTAGCAAAGACTTTCCCCGTAAATTGATATTTTTCAGTTTGAAAATATGTAATTGTCTGAGTTAGTTGCTCGACAGCAGAAATCAAATCTCGCCCTTTCAGTTCGATAAAGTATATATCCGATTCTTGTTCATTCGCAGATTTAGACTCACAAACGATCATGAGATAATCGCATTTTCTTTGGCTTTGGCTAGGAATTACGCAGCCATCAATTCTTACTTTACATACTTTCTTTTTGGAGGGATTCTGGAGAATATATTTTCTTTTATTCTCTTCTGCAACAACTAGTTTTCCTTCAGAACAATTGGTACAGTCTCGATAATTTTCTTGAAAATCTTGACAATTAAATTTCATGCCTCAATCCTCAAGATCGAACAGTTGATTAAAGGTATCAACGATAATATTTGAGGCTCTATCGATTTCTGCTGATTGAATTAGTCCCATTTCGCGATCGACAATAGTTCGAGCAGTACCATCTTCTAAGATATAAGCATCCAATCTACTTGCTCTAATCCACAAGTGAGGATCTACAACTGCGGCGACTTCTTCGGCTTTATCCATACCTATCTTATGAGCATAAAGTAGATTGTTAAATGATGAAAGGATGTAGGGGCTATGCGTGGTTAAAAGGATTTGATTTTTACTATAGTTAGCAAAAAGTGATATTAGGTCAATAATTTGCTTTTGGGCTACTGGGAAAAGATGCGCTTCAGGCTCCTCAATAATTAGAAAAGCTTTACTATCGTTAAGAATTAAAAGAAAAATAATTAGTAAAATCCAAACAACTTCTTGTTGCCCCGAAGACGCAAAATTTATTTCAGTACTCTTGCCATCAGCAAATTCAATTTTTTCAATTCCATTTTGATAACTATATGATCCTTTTAAGATTGAATTAATAAGACCTTGAGCAAGCTCAATTGTTTTTATGGATGTATCATTGGGGCTATTTTTTTCTGAAATATAATCTTGAATTAAAGCATCTATACCATTTTTACAGACAAGTTTAGCTTGATCAATAAGATCAATAAATTCTCGCATGAGATAATCTAGCTTAATTAAATTATCTGATTGTAATTTGTTATCAGATAACAAATCATCTCCCATATCAATATTATATCTTTGCTGAGATAGTGTTGTAATCAAACTTCGTCCAGCAGGTAAATATATAACTTCTCTCTCATCTCCAAAAAGACTATTAAGCTGAATATTTATTTCTTCAAACAGAGCAAATTCTTTTGATTTAATGGTAATAGATTCTTTTGAAGAAGAAAAATTAGATGTTTTTCCATGTAGCTCATTTCGCAAATCTTTTAATTTGTTGATTGTTTCATCAAAACTTATTGTGAATGCTGAACTAAATTCAATATAGTTAACTCGACCATTTAGTTCAGTCCCAATTAATATCTCATTTTGGGCGCTGTATATGTAAGTTAGTTTAGTATTGGGAGATTGCAGTAGTGTAGCACCATAGATTTTTATAAATTTCTGATTTGCCAGTCGGCTAAACCTAGAAATACAATCATCAAATTTATTTTGGTTATAGCAATCAAGATAATATCGATATAAATCATTTTTCAAAGATTTAAAAAAGAAGATTGCTTTGCTGACGGTACTTTTTCCACTAGCTTGAGAGCCAATGAATACAAGGATGTCATTCAGATCAAGCTTGATGCCTGAAATTGGACCAAATTGATGAATGGTTAACTGTTGTGACATAGGAAAATAAATAGCACTTTCGTGAATTTTTAGGAAGGAAATAGAATATCAATTACTAAAAAATGATAATATACGAAGATTATATCTGCTTTTTGCCCATAAGTTTTGAACGAGATCGCCTAGTTCATCGGTAAATTTAAAGAGCGTGAGATGATTGATTTGCTGGATTCGCATTCCTTTTGAGAGAAGGATCGGAACAATATTTTGATCTTGAAATACAAATGAAATTACAGTAAAATACTCATATTTATGCTATTTTAGCCAATAAAGATAAATCTTATGTTTGAGCGCTTTACAGAAAAAGCAATTAAAGTAATTATGCTGGCTCAAGAGGAATCTCGCCGCCTCGGTCATAACTTTGTTGGAACTGAGCAAATCCTATTGGGTCTGATCGAAGAAGGAACTGACGTTGCCGCCAAAGTACTGAAGCGATTGGGTGTAAATCTCAAATATGCACGGATTGAGGTGGAAAAAATCATCGGACGTGGCTCTGGTTTTGTCGCTGCCGACATACCTTTCACACCTAGAGTCAAAAGAGTCCTAGAGTTATCCTTAGAAGAATCTCGCCAGTTGGGACATAACTATATCGGCACTGAGCATCTATTGCTAGGACTAGTTCGCGAAGGCGAAGGCGTTGGCGCTAGGGTTTTAGAAAATCTTCACGTTGATTTATCAAAAGTCCGATCTAAAGTCATTGGTATGTTGACTCAGATTGCTGAGAAAAATACACTTGACGATTTCTTCTTTCTTCTCAAGAAGCCTCTAATTTAAAGCAAAGGGAGATAAGCTTAGAGATGATTCTCCTAGGGCTGATTAAAGACAAAACATCTGTTGCTGCTAAATTTCTTAACGCAATGGGAATAACTGTAGAAAATGCTACAAATATAATAGAGAAAAAAATTAACTCTAGATATTTTTCTTGCGAAGAATCAATGCTTTTAGAGTTTTTACTAACCTCAACTAAAAAACTAAATTTAGAACTCTGTAAAGCCATTACTAATAGAGAAAATGCGGAAGTTAGAAATGATTTTGATATGGCATCTCAATTGCAAGAGCGAGAGAACGATATTAAAAAAAGAATTAGCTCATTACAAGCAAGAATTGCTCCTGATACTTGGGAGATTTTCGAGCATATATTTGTAAAGGAGGCTTGGAAAATAAAGTTTTCTGATGAATCAGTGGAGGCTTTAAAGTTGGCTATAGAGGAATCTCAAAGACTAATGCATAATCATGTTAGTTTAGAGCATCTTTTGTTAGGATTACTTGATACAGGAGGTATAGAATTTGTAGATTTCCTAGAAGAATTAGGTACTCATCCAGTAACTCTTCGGAAAAGACTTGACAATGTACTTCAAGGAGAAGCATACACATCTAGAGATCCCAGCGTTTATGTTGAAAAATTTATTAATCATGGAGAATTTATGCTTGAAAAATCAACAAACCTTACCGCTAGAGATATTATCAACTCTGTTGTCAATCTTGGAGAAATTAATGGAAATGTCACTAACACCATTAACCAACTGAGTGATTCGCAATCTCCCAATAAATCAGAACTAGCAGACTTGCTCACACAATTGCAATCAGCCGTTAATTCTGAAGATAGTGGATTAGATGACAAGGATAAAGCCAAGGCATTGAAACACATTGAATCAATTGGCAAACTTGGCAGCAAGCAAAATGATGCGACTTTGCGCGAAAAAGCTGAAGATGCTTTAGATGCGTTAATAGGCATTGTTGGTAAATTTGCTAGTTTCTCTGGAATTGCTAAACCCCTAATTGATTCCGTAAAGTCAATTTTGAATTTGTAATTGCATTTCATGAGAATGTGGCGATCGCACTTTTGTCATATATTTTGGTGAAATTAGCGATCGCCTTATTTTCAAGAATGTTTAATTCACAACCTTGCTAAGGTACTACACATGACTACAGTTCAATTTAAATCAGAAATTAGCATCGAACTCGATCAACTACTCACTGGAGTAGCCCAGCTAGACACGCCTGATTTAGAGCAATTACTCATTCAAATTCAACAAGTACTTGCCCATCGCCAAAATTCTAGTCTTCCTGCAATAGAACTAGAATTACTGCAAAAAATCAATCAAGCATTACCAGAAGAAATACAACAGAAATACAACGATCTAAGCGCAAAAATGCGATCGCAAACTATCACTCCTGAAGAACACCAAGACTTACTCAAGCTGATTGATATTGTCGAGAAAGCTGATGGCGATCGCCTCCAACATCTTATCCAGTTATCACAGTTGCGAAATATTCTGTTAACCGAATTGATGCAGCAACTACAGATTCATCCTCAACCAGTCCATGTCTAGACGATACATCACAGCTACAGAAGAGAGTCAAATTATAGAAAGAGCTAATCGGCTTTGTGAATATTGTCGATGTTCGATGGACTACTCTGCACAGCCATTTGTCATCGATCATATTGTGCCGATCGCTGAAGGTGGAACAACAACGATGGAAAACTTAGCCTTTGCCTGTGGTGGATGTAACGGTCATAAATACACAAAAGTTCAAGCATTAGATCCAGTTAGTCGCGAATTAGTGTCTCTTTACAATCCCAGAACTCAAAAATGGCTAGACAACTTTGTTTGGAGTGATGATTTCCTTCAAGTAGTTGGCTTGACATCGGTTGGCAGAGCCACTATAAACGCCTTACAAATGAATCGTTCTGGAGTGGTCAATATGAGAAAATTGCTACTTATGGCAGGACTCCATCCTCCAAACAACGAATAATCTTAAAGATCTACAAAAGATTAAAAAATGCTGAATCGATCTCGTAGCCTAAACTTTGAGTCATTTGCTGTAACTTAGCAGTGCTTTCAATACCGCGAGACTTGAGCCAGAGCGAAATCGTGAATACTTTCTGCATCACAAAAAGCTCCAAAGATTCAGGATTGTATTGCAACACATAGCCATCACCTTCGCGCTTAAACTCATGGGGAACTAGCATGGCGGCATAGCGACTGAGTTCCGATCGCCAATCGAGGAGATAGCTAAACCAAGGATATGTGGCATCGAGACGCACAAACCAGAGACGGACTTCTGAGATTTCTGACAGTTCGCGAGGGTCGCCATCTTCCTTATCCCAAACAAGTTCGATTTGAAAGGCGCGATCGCCTTCGGGAGTTTCATCCCAATTGGCTAACAACTTCTCGATCGCAATTTTGGCAGGGGTAATGTCAAGGGACTCGATACAGGCTTGATTGATATAGATAACGTTAGACATTATGGCTTTTAGATAGAATTAAATCAGGGCGGCACATGCGCCGCCCTAATGTTTTTTATTTTTTGGGTAGGTTTTCGCGAGGGTCGAAAGATTGGACTTTAAGAAGCTGTTCATAAAGTTCCCTTTCGCGATTGCTAGGATGCTTCGGAACTACAATTTGAACTTCTACATACTGATCACCAAAGGTTCGCGCATCTTTAGGGAATCCTTTGCCCGACAGGCGTAATTGTTGTCCAGACTTGACTCCAGGGGGAATTGTCAGCTTGACTAAACCACTTAAGGTGGGAACTTCTACTTGTACGCCCAAAACGGACTCGCTCGGCGAAATCGGTAATTGACAACGAATATCGGAACCTTCGAGGGTAAAAAAGGTGTGCGGCTTGAGGGTGATTTTGAGATAGAGATCGCCACCTGATGCGCCCTGCCCTTTGAGCCTGATTCTTTGACCTGACAGCACACCTGCGGGCATGTTTACTTCTAGCGATCGCCCATCTTCGAGGCGGATCCGTTCGCGACCGCCGACATAGGCGCGGTCGAGAGGTAACTCTAATACGGCTTCGGAATCGCGACGAGGGCTGGGGCGTGGGGGGGCTTGAGTAGTAGTGCGATATGACGATGCGCCGCCTGTATCTTGGGCGCGTTCATTAGTCCGAAATTTGCCCAATAATTGATCAACGAATTCTTGGAAGTCGTTATATTGGCTAAAGTCCACATCGCCTGTAGAGCCGCGCTCAAAGTCGGGCGTGTACTGCTCACGAGGGGATGGTGGTCGCCCGCCTTGACCTTGAAAACCGCCTTGTTTCCAGTATTGTCCAAAGCGATCGTATTGTTGACGTTTGGTAGTGTCGGACAGGACTTCGTAAGCTTCACCAATATCTTTGAATCGCTCTTCGGCAGCCTTATCTCCAGGGTTGAGGTCGGGATGATATTTTCGCGCTAACCTGCGATAGGAGCGCTTGATTTCGTCAGCCGTTGATGTTTTCGGCACACCGAGGATTTCATAATAATTGCGAAAATTTTGCATATTTCCCGAACTGCAAACATGGAGATTACTTAGCTTAACCTATAGCAATCTTCAAACCTAGATATTTAGAGGCAGTGCGAAGCAATATCTCTAAATATCTAGGCTTTAGATCCAGCTACGCAACCACATTAGCACGGGCAAATAGCCAGAGGAGATCGGTAAACCGATATAAATTGGCAACCAGAAGATAAAAGCGATCGCCACAACTACAAAAAGCCCTGTGCCGATCGCCCTGATATTTTTTGAATACGATCGCCACATCAGCGACACCAACAGGGCAAGAGCCGCGAAGGCAAACACTGAGGCGGGCATGTAGTGATACAAAAATATACAGCGCCTACTTAGGCTCCAAGGCAACCAATGGGCGAAGAAACTAGCCGTCACATAGAGGGTAAACCAGAATAATGGCGATCGCTCTTGGGGAGAAATTTTGGCTAATGCTCTGGTTAATATCTTGGGCGGAAATCTGAACTTTGAGGTGATTAAACAAGTTAGGCAAATTAGCAAGGCGATCGCGCTGAGCCAATATAAAATTGGGTTGCCCATAGCATGAACAAATTCCACCATGCTATGGGGGCGGGTTTCAAAAAAATAAGCGATCGGGCGAATTAATAACACCCAACTCCACCAAGGCGAACAATAGGGATGAATCGGTTCAGTTTTGCCAAGTCCTAAATTTTGATGAAAGCCAAGAATCTGTCGGTGCAGTTCCCAAATATCGCGATCGGGATTAAGCATTAAATGCGGAATCCAGTCCACAAAATAGAAGGCGATCGGGACAATTATTAACCCAATTATAATTTGGGTTGCATTCAAGGTTTGGCGATAGCGTGACCATGCATAGCCCGCGATCGCCACTAGTCCGACCATATAAGCCAATCCTGTCCATTTGACGCTGATTGATGCACCTAACATCAGACCTGTGATGATTATCCAAAACCATCGTTGGCGCGATCGCTTCAGCGCTAAGACCATACATAGCTGACTGAGCATCCCAAATAGCAAAATATAGATATTAATTAAGCCAAATCGCGACTCCACCAATAGCAAACCGTCCATCGCCATAAACCAACCCGTCAGCCAAGCCCAACTACGGCGATCGCTCAATTGCCAAATTAATTCATAGGTAACTAATGGCAACAGTGAACCCGCTAGAGCCGTCATGCAGCGATAGCCAAAGGGGGCATAACCAAAGATCTGGAGGCCCAGCGCAATGATGTACTTCCCTAATGGCGGATGCGCGTCAAAAAGTGGCTCACCCCGTAGATAATTTTGAGCAAATTTGGGGTAATAAACCTCATCAAACACGATATCGGCTGTACCGTCCAAATTCCAAAAGCGGGTGGCAAATGCAATTAGGGCGATCGCCATGACTCCATATACAGGCTGCTCTGACAGCCAAATCAGGCGATCGGATGAACGATTAAATAATCGAGCCAAGGGCGTAATAAGAGAATTAATAATTAGAAGATCGCTCCAACTGCTCATTTAAAAATTCTTACCTAGAAAACTCATATCCATACTTAAGAACTCAGTAACAAATCTTTATATTTTGTAATTACAGCAGTGTTCGAGCAAACCCGTCACAGGAAGGAGCGTAATGGATTTTATTTTTGGTAAGGGGAATTAAGCAATTTTACTCAAAATAGATAATGTGCCGAACCCAATCAAAATAATTCCGCTTCCCCAATTTAGCCAACTTGACCAACGGCGTAATTCTAAAAATTTTTTGATAAAGCCCGTAAATGTACCCGCGATCGCCAATGGTAATACTGAGCCGAGGGCATAGGCTAACAAAAATTCTGTGCCGACAACCAAGTTCCCTGAGCCTGAAACCCAAGCTAGAAGAGTCACTAAGACGGGAGTACTGCAAGGTGAAGCCACAAATCCAAAGGATAAGCCAACAAATAGCGATCGCCACCCTGTGGGTAGACTTGACGAGATTTCCCAATTGTTAAAGCTGGGTAAACGGAGCGAAATTACTTCCAATAGTTGCAATCCCATAGCGATCGCGATTAGACCCATCACCACTGACCAGCCCCATGCTGACTGTCCGTAAATTTTGCCGATCAGGGCGGCGGCTAGCCCAAAACCCGTCAGGGCGATCGCAAAGCCCAAACAAAACCAAGCTGATTGTAGCGCCGCCTTCCATGTACTTTTTGATTCATAGCCGCCAATATAGCCAATGGTGAGCGGCAACATCGATAGGGTGCAGGGGGTAAGACTAGTGACTAGCCCCGCCAAAAATACCACGCCCACGCTTGCCCATGAAGCGTGATCGAGTTGACTATTTACTGATGCATCAGCCCATTGTTCTAATTGATAAAACCAAGTTGGAAGCGATCGGACAAGAGAATCGATAGATTGCAGCAGTATCATGATTTGTCCATTTTTAAGAGTTACAGCAATTTGCTTTCAAATCCGCCACAAATAACAATATAAAACCCATTGCGGTCGACCCTTCTTATGGCGGGTTCGATCGAACACTGCTGGATGAGAAGCGCACCCGATGCGCTTCTCATAACTATTTGCAGATTCCTATAGTTGCGACTGGGTATATTCTAGTTGCGACTCTGGCGATGAATATGATCGAATAATAAACTGCAAGGTGTCAGAGTCTGAATCTTCTTCAATTTTTTTAATTGTATTAGGATCAAATTCATCTCTATTATTTTTAGGAATTAAACGACTCTCGGCAAAACAGTCTAACTTCGTGCAGTCCACAATATCGGCTAGGTACCCAGCTTGCTCAAATAAACTATTAACCGTCTTTCTGGTAAAAAATCTGAGATGGGTATTGTCTAGAATTCCAAAATCCATATAATCAAATCGCCCTTGTAGCAAAGACAACCGAATTGCTCCATGAGCAATATTAGGAATTGAAGCAACCACATAGCCATCTTCGTTTAAGATTTGCTTAGTCTCTGCTAATACTTTCCAAGGATTTCTCAGATGCTCCAAAGTGTCGCCAAACACGACCACATCAAATTTTTGATTAGGCAAGATTTCTTGAACAGATACAAAATCTAGATTGGCTACTATCACCTGTTCACAATATTTCTCAGCCACTTTTGCCGCGTCTGGATTTATTTCAACTCCTGTAACTACACAGTCTCTCTTTTGAAGCAAATTTGCTAAATAACCTGTGGCACAACCAAAATCAACAACTTTTTTACCGTTGCCGATGAGGTGTAATATCTTTTTGAGACTGATATTGTCACCGAGTAATTCTTCTGGAATTTCTTCAACATTTGGATAATCTTTTTGCAAATCTTTATCTATATTCATCTTAAATTTAGGCGAAGTGAATTGCTATAACTTTTTTCAGATTGATATGTCTTTGGTAAACACGCTCTTCCATTTTAACAACTAATGGCAACTATAGCGTTTCCCAGTCTAGAGAGCTACGGGTTTGTTTCCCCGCCAAAGAAACAAACTTCTGTAACGATCTTGATTGAAAAGCGCTATATTACATTTTTGATCCTTGCTAAGTAAGTACTTGTACAAAATAAATTACCCAAACCCATAGAGTTGCGCCCCGAAGGGCCCGCGCTCACGCCGCCAGCCTGGGCTGGCAGCCGACGATTGCTGGCCTCGCTGCCGTGCTTGAG
>JANODY010000039.1:0-76464 GCA_031412945.1 Cyanobacteria bacterium SOY_65_metabat_81 | reverse complement strand
GAAAAATGTTGGGCTTGGCTGAAATCTCGCATACGTAAACTCCTACGCAATTCGGCTAATCTTCATGATGCTATCGACTCTGTTCTTGCTCTTGCTGCGTCCTAACTTCACTGGCTATAGCTATATATAGCCATCTGCATTAGGACATAAAACCAGAAGAAGCGCCGCCACTCGCTTCTTGGGTTTTATATTGTCCTAATCATAGTGACTACAGATATATAGCTAAACGCACATATTTTTGAGTTTATTTTGTTTTATGAATTCTACGATACTGAATATTTAATATTAAAGAATGTAGATTTGTTTGTGTTGGGCTATTAGACAAAAATATGACACAAACTAATCTGCGCCGAGTTCAAGATCTACGCCAACAAATTATTACTGAAACTCGTCATGGCTTTGCTGACTGGAACTTAGTCCAGCAGCTTTTAGATGAATTAATGACGCATCATCAAGAATATAAGCAGTTTGCAATTAAAGAAAATATCTCTCTTTATAAATAATTCATCTTGACATCTCTAACATGCGTAACATCGGTTTGAGCGCCGCTTGACGAATTTGTTCGTCAAGAATGATTTCGGGCGATCGCCGTTTCATCGCCAAATATACTTTTTCTAGAGTGTTTAGGCGCATATATGGACATTCATTGCAGGAACAATTGCTAGTCGGGGGCGCAGGGATAAACTTTTTGAATGGAGTTGCTTTTTGCATTTGATGAATCACGCCCGACTCCGTAACCACAATAAATGCTTGGCGATCGCTCTGCTGCACATATTTTAATAAGCCCGTGGTCGAGCCGATAAAATCAGCATGGCGCAATACATTCGCCTCGCATTCGGGATGGGCAATAATTTCCGCTTCAGGGTGAATTAGCTTCAGGTCAATCAGCTTACGCTCTGAAAATATCTCATGGACGATGCAAGCTCCATCCCATAGCAACATATCCCGCCCTGACTGCTCCATCACATAACGTCCAAGGTTGCGATCGGGAGCAAAAATAATGGGTTGATCGTGAGGAATTTGATTAACGATCGCCACCGCATTGGCACTAGTACAAATAATATCGCTCATCGCTTTGATCGCCGCCGAGCAGTTTATGTAAGAAATTACCAAATGATCGGGATGCATAGCTTTAAACTCAGCAAAGCGATCGGGGGGACAACTATCGGCAAGCGAGCAACCTGCATCTAGATCTGGCAATAGTACCAATTTACTGGGATTCAAGATTTTGGCGGTCTCCGCCATAAAATGTACGCCCAAAAACACGATCGCATCAGCTTGACAATTAGCGGCGGCTTGAGCTAGTCCCAGAGAGTCGCCAATATAGTCGGCTATGTCTTGCAGGTCGGGATCTTGATAGTAATGCGCCAAAATTACCGCATTGAGATCTTTTTTGAGATCAGCGATCGCGCTGAACAGATCTTGAGGGGTAGAATTTTCCAGAATTTGGCGATCGGGCTTAGGCATGGTGAGAAACATAATTTACCCCACGAAGATAATTTTGCTGTACAACTAATTTAGACTTTTAGTCATTGATTAATTATAGTAGAAATCACCAAAAAGAGAGGTCTTACAAAACGAATAATTAGCGGCGTAAAGCGCTGCCATTTATCTTTTGATTTTTAAGAAATGCGATCGCGACGAACGTTAGTAAATGGTTCGGCTAAACTAAAAGAAGTCATTTTTATGGAAATAAGCCAATATGCGCTTGAGTGAAGTCACACATCCCAACCAACTACATGGTTTAACGATCGCCCAATTGGAGTCTATAGCTCGTGAAATTCGTCAAAAACATCTAGAAACGATCGCCGCGACAGGCGGACATCTTGGACCAGGTTTAGGCGTAGTCGAACTAACCCTCGGCTTATACCAAACCCTAGATTTAGATCGCGACAAAGTAGTTTGGGATGTGGGGCATCAAGCCTATCCACATAAACTGATTACAGGTCGCTATAACAGTTTTCATACATTGCGCCAAAAAGATGGCATCGCGGGTTATCTTAATCGTCGCGAAAGTGAATTTGACCATTTTGGGGCAGGACACGCATCCACCAGTATTTCGGCGGCTCTAGGTATGGCGATCGCCCGTGACTTGCAAGGCGAAAATTACAAGACTGTGGCAATTATTGGCGATGGTGCATTAACAGGCGGCATGGCGCTCGAAGCAATTAATCATGCAGGACATCTTCCCAAAACGAATTTATTGGTTGTCCTGAACGACAATGAAATGTCAATTTCGGCAAACGTTGGCGCAATCCCTCGCTACCTCAACCGTATGCGCCTCAGCCCACCGATGAAATTTATTACCAATAACCTTGAGGAGCAGATTCGCAATATTCCCTTTGTTGGTGAACAAATCAGCCCTGAAATTGAGCGCATCAAGGATAATGTCAAGATTTTGACGATGGTACAAAATAAGCTGGGGGCGGTATTTGAAGAACTTGGATTCACCTACATTGGTCCCGTTGATGGTCATAACCTCCGCGAATTGATCGACACCTTCAAAATGGCGCATACCCTCACGGGTCCTGTCATCGTGCATGTTGCTACCACCAAGGGCAAAGGCTACAGCTATGCCGAAGCCGATCGCGTCGGATATCATGCCCAAAACTCTTTCGACTTGTCTACAGGCAAAGCCAAAGCCTCAACTTCCACCAAGCCCAAACCTCCTAGTTATTCCAAAGTTTTTGCGGATACGCTGATTAAACTTGCTGAACATGATCATCGGATTGTGGCAATTACAGCCGCCATGTCTACGGGTACTGGACTTGATAAGTTTCAAGCCGCCTTGCCCAATCAATTTGTCGATGTCGGTATTGCTGAGCAACATGCGCTCACCGTTGCCGCAGGACTAGCCTGTCAAGGAATGCGCCCCGTCGCCGCCATTTATTCGACATTTTTACAACGTGCTTTTGACCAAATTATCCATGATGTGTGCATCCAGAACTTGCCCGTCTTTTTGTGCTTAGACCGCGCAGGCATTGTCGGCGCAGATGGTCCCACCCACCAAGGCATGTATGACATCGCTTACTTGCGGTTCATTCCCAATATGGTGTTGATGGCTCCTAAAGATGAAGCTGAAATGCAAAATATGATCGTCACAGGTATCACCCACAATGGTCCGATCGCCATGCGTTATCCTCGTGGTAATGGTATCGGCGTACCGATGGAAGATGAAGATTGGGAACCATTGCCAATTGGGAAAGCCGAAGTATTGCGCGAAGGCAAAGATATTTTGCTACTAGCCTACGGCTCTATGGTTTATCCTTCATTGCAAGTTGCGGAACTACTGAATGAGCATGGGATCAGCGCCACTGTCGTTAATGCCAGATTTGCCAAGCCGTTAGATACCGACCTAATCTTGCCCCTTGCTCAGCAGATGGGTAAAGTCGTCACCGTCGAGGAGGGTTGCTTAATGGGTGGATTTGGTAGCGCCGTTCTCGAAGCTTTGAGTGATGCAAATATCCTTGTTCCCGTTTATCGCGTGGGTGTTCCCGATCTATTAGTCGAACATGCTTCTCCTGAGCAGTCTTTTGCAGCTCTCGGTCTATCGAGTGGACAAATTTGCGATCGCATTCTCAAACAGTTTGCTTTTGATAAGCAAGCTACAACTAGATAATTAAGGTTACGCAGAAGGTTCTAAGACCCTCACCCCTAGCCCCTCTCCCAAAAAGCTACCGTGTACACACAAGTAAATTAATTTCTAAAATCCCAGAAATAACCCCTCCCTAACCCTCCCCTTGTAGGAGGGAACGAATTTCTAGTCTTCCCCTCTTGCAAGGGAGAATTAAAGGGGGTTTTGAGATTTGTGTGTACACGGTAGCTCCCAAAACAGGAGAGCGAAACAAGAAAAACTCAAAAACGCCTCTTGCATTTATATGAGAGCAATAGAGCTTCGACTTCGCTCAGCCAACGATATACGCTGTCTGAGCGAAGTCGAAGCCTCTCACAACTCATTTAACATGGCATAATAGCTATAGCAATCTCAAAAAAATTATGAGAAGCGCACCCGCAGGGTATTCTTCTCTCAGATCTTAGGAATCTATAAATCATTTAAGCCTTGAATCAATCTTATTTTCAATCAGAACATTTATTGTTTGAACCCGCAACTCCCGATCATGATGCGGTGGAAATTGTGTTTGCCTTCCCAAATACTTACACAGTGGGGATTACTAGCCTAGGCTATCAAGGGGTTTGGGCAAATCTTGCCACGCGATCGCAGGTAAGTGTAAGCCGATGGTTTACCGATGCCCATGAAGATTTACCGAGAAAAATTGATATCTTCGGCTTCTCATTCTCTTGGGAACTCGATTATGTGAATATTCTGGCGGCGCTGAAAAAATTTGATATTCCTACTAATAGCGGCGATCGCACTGATGACCATCCATTAGTATTTGGCGGGGGACCAGTTTTGACCGCAAATCCTGAACCCTTTGCGGCTTGGTTTGATATTGTGTTGTTGGGTGATGGTGAAGAACTAATTGGGAACTTCTTAAAAGCCTATCAAGAAGTCCGCGAAGCGAGCCGACCAGAGCAACTGCGTCATCTAGCTAACATAGATGGAATCTATGTACCCGCGCTCTATGACGTTACTTATCTATCCGCAGATGGGGCGATCGCCACAATTCAACCTATTGATGGCGATATTCCTGCCACTATCCATAAACAAACCTACAAAGGGAATACCCTCTCAGCTTCTACTGTCGTCACCGAAAAAGCGGCATGGGAGAGCATTTTTATGGTGGAAGTGGTGCGAAGCTGCCCTGAGATGTGTCGCTTTTGTCTGGCTAGTTATTTAACGCTTCCATTCCGCACTGCCGATCTTGAATCAAGTCTGATCCCGGCGATCGCTAAAGGATTAGCAGTTACTAAGCGCTTAGGATTACTCGGCGCATCGATCACCCAACATCCTGAGTTTGATACATTGCTCGATCATCTAGCGCAGCCACAGTTTGACGATGTGCGCTTGAGTCTGGCTTCAGTTCGGACTAATACGCTAACTGAAAAGTTAGCCCGAATTCTATCTACTCGTGATAGTCGCTCAATCACGATCGCCATCGAAAGTGGTTCAGAACGATTGCGCGAAATTATTAATAAGAAGCTGCACAATGATGAAATCAGTCAAGCGGCGATTAATGCTCAAGCAGGTGGCTTAAAAGCGCTGAAGCTCTATGGCATGGCGGGTGTGCCAATGGAAAATGATGACGATATCGAGCAGACGATTGAGATGTTAGTTTCTCTGCGTAAAATTGCGCCAAAGCTGAAGGTTACTTTTGGTTGCAGCACCTTCGTTCCTAAAGCACATACCCCTTGGCAGTGGCAGGGGATCAGCACAACGGCTGAAAAGAAAATGCAGTATTTCCGTAAGAAGTTACTGCCTAAAGGGATTGATTTTCGTCCTGAAAGTTATAAAGATTCGCTGGTGCAAGGGCTGATTTCTCGCGGCGATCGCCGTTTGACCCAGCTATTAATTCTGGCTTGCAGTTACAGTGATGGCGGTGTTCCTAGCGATGGCTCTTATAAGCGAGCTTTTAAAGAATTAAAGGGGCAGTTACCACCTTTAGCTTGGTATGTGCATGAAAATTGGGCGATCGATCAAGTTCTACCTTGGCAACATCTTCGCATCGCCTTACCTATAGAGACGCTGATTAAACACCGTGAGACATCCTTACAGACTATTTATAGCAACCTGAAATAATCTGCTTGCGTAACTAATCAGCCCAAAAAGAGAGAACTAGACAAAAAGAGCCTTATACATCCTAAAATTTTTGTATGGCAAAGCCCTGATCAACATTGACTACATCACTAAACATGAGAGAAAAGCGAGTTTTGTTTGTGAGTTATACTGCTGTGCTGGGCGGCGGTGAACTATGTTTGCTTGATTTTGCCTATGCTTATCGCGATCGCAGTCAGGTCATATTATTAACCGATGGCGTTTTAAGAAATCGACTTGAAGATTTGGGCGTGAAGGTTGAAGTTTTAAAAGCCTCGCGATCGCTGGCGGATGTGAAAGTATCGAGCGGATTAGCTTCGCTGAAATCTATCGGTGATTTATGGCGACTTGGGAGACAAATTGCTCAAAAAAGTAAAGATTTTGACTTGATTCATGCCAATAACCAAAAAGGATTTGTGGTGTCGGCGATCGCCAGATTATGGGGTGGTGCGCCAGTCGTTTGGCACTTGCACGATATCTTAACCGCCGATATTTTTAGTCCCATTAACCGTCTGATTGCCGTGACCCTAGCCAATTGGTTGGCAAAACGCGTAATCGTCAACTCAAAAGCAACGGGTGAAGCCTTTGTTGCCGCAGGTGGTCAGCGCGAAAAATTACGGATCGTTTATAACGGCTTTGATAGTGCCGTATTCGATCGCCTTGATGACAATCAAACATGGCTGCGAGACGAATTAGGGCTTCCGCGCGATCGCCCTTTAATCGGCATGTTTAGCCGTCTGTCTTATTGGAAAGGGCAACATATTTTGTTAGAGGCGGCGAGCAAACTGCCCGATGTGCATGTGTTACTGGTCGGTGATGCGCTGTTTGGTGAGGCTGAATATACCGAAAAACTGAAAAGTATTGCAGCAAGGGAAAGTTTGCAAGGGCGTGTGCATTGGCTAGGCTTTCGTCAAGATATCCCAGCATTAATGAAAGCTTGTGACGCGATCGCCCATTGTTCGACTGCGCCTGAACCCTTTGGCAGAGTCATCGTGGAGGCGCAATTAGCTAAACGCCCTGCGATCGCCACGATCGGCGGCGGGACTAATGAAATTATTGAGGATGGGGTGACAGGTTTATTAATTCCACCCAACGATCCGCAATTACTGGCCAAGGCGATTGACCAAATTTTGGGCGATCGCGATGCTACGCAAATAATGGTGGAGAGAGCCTATACACAAGCGCAAACTAAGTTTTCCATTCCCTCAGTTTGTGCCGCATTTGAAATAGCGATCGCTTGACACTGTTCAATGGAAATATTTATGAGCCAGTTCTAAGGCTTTGCTTTCAAGTACACCATGCCAATCCATAAACAGGGATCGCTTCTCAAATAACTACATCACAAGGCGATCGCTTCAAATGACGTGAAACAAATACTCGATTTATGAGATTTTAGATAAATCGCTATTTGGATAGTTTCTTGAAATTTTAATAACTCATGTTACGCAGAGCGAAGATCTACCCTCATCCCCTTCTCCCAGAGCGGGAGAAGGGGAGCAAGAGTTGCTTTTGAATTTTTCTTGTTCCCCTCTCCCTTTTTGGGAGAGGAGCTAGGGGTGAGGGTCTTAGAACCTTCTGCGTAAGGTGAGTTAATAATGGTAAAGAATTTGAACTAACAAAAGTGTATCGTCCTCGATTTTGTAAAGAATCCTATGCTCGTCGTCAATTCGCCTAGACCAATATCCTGATAATCCATGTTTTAATGGTTCGGGTTTGCCTATACCACTATGGGGATTGCGTTGGATATCTTTGATAAGGTTGTTAACTCGATTGAGAATTTTTTTGTCTGTTTGTTGCCAGTAAAGATAATCTTCCCAAGCACGTTCTGAGAAAAGTATCTTCACTCGATTAGTTTCCGTATAGTACCGCCGCCAGATTCTAATTCAGCGATCGCCTCAAAAATCCGTTTAGCATTATTACGACTCTTTAAGAGGTAAGCAGTTTCTGTAAGAGATTCATAATCTTCAAGAGATAGAAGTACTGCTGATGGTTGTTGATGGCGCGTAATGATCACAGGATCGTGTTGATCGCATACTTGATCGATCATTCTTGCCAAGTTGCTCTGTGCATCAACATAAGAAATTGCATTCATAAAGTTGTCGATCTGCTATTGCTTGCTAGATTGTTACCGATTATAGCTTTTACCTCAATCGGCGATCGCTATTTACTAAACCTAAAACCACGATGATCGCTTTAAATGATGTCAAACAAATGCTTGGTTTATGAGATTTTAGCTAAATCGCTATTTGAATAAGTGCAGTAAAGGCGATCGCTTATAATTAAATCAAGATTTAGCACAAATTGAGATGAGCAATCGCAGGAGCAACATCAATGACTCAAACAATTGCACGAAATACTTCACTTTACGATCGCGATCTTGATCTGTGGTTAGAGACTGCGATCGCGCAATTAAAAGTCGGTGACTTTCATAATCTTGATGTCGAAAATTTAATAGAGGAGTTAGAGGGTTTGTCAGGTAGTAACAAGCGCGAGATAGAGCATAGGTTGGAGCGTTTGATCGAGCATATTCTCAAGCGCTGCTATGTGAATAGGCAAGAATGTTATCGAGGTTGGTTATTGACAATATTCGATCAACGCAGGGATATTAACAAGCTTTTTCGCCAATCTCCAAGCCTCAAACGTCACTTCTTAAAAATGTTTGATGAGTGCTTTGAAACTTCTCTAAATCGGATCAAGATTGAATATCCTGATTACCAATTTCCTGATAAATGGCAATTTGGGAGTGATATTGACACGATGCTAAATGTTGATTTCTGGGAAGAGTTATAAGAGACAAATTGCGATCGCTTCTCAAATAATCAAATCACAAGGCGATCGCTAATCTTGCAGCCTATCTAAAAAGTCTTGATATTTTTTCTGTTGATTTTCTTTCGTTGACCATAACTTCACTCTTTTAAAATCTATCGGATGACGTTTTGCAACCATGACTGCTTGATCGAGACTTTGACGATCGTTCCAGTGATAGAAACCTGCAAGGCGATCCATGACGCATAAAGTCGGGGTCAGAATGTGTAATTCTAATTCACCAATTTTCTGCACATTGCATTCTTTGTAATCAATGTACTGTTCCCCAATCATCAGGGGGGATGGAGGGAACTCAACATAATAGTTTGTATTTGGATGAATGAAATATCTACCTTCCTTGCTAAATCCTATCTGAGACATTGCTTCTTCTAGCTTTTGAGAACTAGCGGGAGAAATAAAATCGAGATCGTCAGATTGATATTCGTTTTCTGAGTACACTGTAACGACTCCGCCACCTGTTAGCACGGCGATAATGTTTGCTTTGGTAAGCGTATCTGAAACGATCGCCGCGATTTCAACTAGGGATGAGGTTTTGTGTATTTCCAAGGGGTTTATCAGCTTTGCGAGGGCGACGACGTTGGCGGTAGTAGGTTTTGATTTCTTCGGGTGGGGTGACTTTGAGTCGTTGGGCTAGTAGATTTCTAACTGGTGTTACAAAGGGCGATCGCGGGTTCCATGTATAGAGGCGAGTTTTGCCAACTAAGCGACTAACTAATAAGCCTGAGTCTTCAAATTTTTGCAGTTGTTTCTGTACTGAACTTAAGGATATCTCAAAGGTATCGGCGATCGCTTTGCCGTAGCCTTCTTCATAATTTTCGAGATATAGCAAAACCTGTTCGGGTGTTTTACCGCCAAAAAGTTCTTTTAGCATGGGTTTTAAGTCTAAGACTATCTACCTATTATAGAGGTTATATAGTTGCTATTATAGGTAGATCGCTATTTGCTAAATGTAAAACCGCGATGAGCGCCTTAAATGATGTCAAACAATTGCTTGGTTTATGAGATTATAGCTAAATCGCTATTTGAATAAGTACAGTAAAGGCGATCGCTACTTATTTTGTTTAAGCAAAAATGTTTCATAGTGACGGGCTAATGCTTGCGGCGATGGACTCGCAGCGTAATCTTGGGGAGATTTTAGGGATCTGCCGTTTAGCTCCTTGTAACATGTATTGAGTAGAGTAGATGAAATAACAACTTTGTTGGTATCTGGATCAATCGAAATTAGGTAAAGGTCAAACAGGGTATGAATATCAGCACGAAGTAGTAAACCATTTTTAACGTGATTTGTGTCAGCGCCAAGATAGGGAAATATATGTGCTGCTTCTAGGGCTGCTTCTGCATCACAGTCAGTAATTGCACATTTTCCACCATAGGCTTTTAATAACTCAGAACGAAATTTTGACTGTCCCTGACGCTGAACAATCGCTCTATTGGTGCGCTCCCTAGCATCCGTTAAATTTTCTGGATTAAAGTCTAACTTAGACTCAATATTTTCTCTGTCAATTGCAATTTCTTCTAAATCTTTTATAAGTGAATTAAGTGCGCTTGATTTATTTTTTGACTTTGTATGTGTATTTGTATTAAGAGTATTTTCAGGACTTTCAAGAGATTCTTTTTCCAGATTTTTCTCCAGTAAAGGCTTTATAATGGTTGACATGACTTCAGATGTTGACTGATCTAGCCAATCTGTGTACTCATCAACATTATCTTGTGCCAATACTTCTGTTCGGCTAATATTAGTATTCAATAAAGATAATTCATTGTCTTGAGAGTAATTTTTGTCTAATTCTTCACCGTCTGTTTCTTCTTCAATATTTAATAGTTTTTTGGAATTAGAGATATTAATTGAACCTCCTTTTATAACAATTGTCTCATCTAAAAGGAGGCTTGCTATTTCGGGTCTTTCTATAAATGCATAAATTTTATCAAACATATTGCCATAACGTTTTTTTACTTGCTCCTTTTTGTGATTTAGTCTATTACTAATTGCCCTTAATCTGAAAACATTAACGTTGCTAATAACATCTCCTTCTTTATAGGATCTAAAAAATTTATTATAGGATTTTAGGATACTGGAAGCAGTTCCTTTAGCAAATAGAGACTGTGTTTTGTTTGAACTAGATTTCCTTATCCGTTCTTCTTGAAGGATGTAATTTCTCATATATTCTTTTAGTTCTCTTTTTTCTTGAATTGCTTTCTTTTGAATTCTTTCTTTTTCTCTAATTTGTTCTTTTGTTTTTTGATCATTAAGCCTCTCTTTTGTGAGAATTGAATGAATTGCAGGCATATCTAAAAGGGCATAAACATCGACAAAAGTATTACCCCAAAGTTCTTGGATAGTTTCTTGTTTCCCAGCAATACAGTTATCAATAAATTTGAGCCTATTCAAATTTGTGCCAGTAATTCTCCCCGATTCCTGTAATTCTTGGCAAATCTTTGCATAAGCATTGAGGATTTGATTAACTGTAGTTTCTTTTAATGTCATGGCTAAAAAGATCCATCTCTCTAAAATTAAATTGCACCTTACTTTCACAGAGATTACAGAGGCGATCGCGCCTAAACAAGTACAGGCTCAGATTTTCGTGCTTCAGCATTTTCTTGATACCTGCCACGAACCTGCACATACTCATCCTCCAACAGAAAATCTTTCACCTTCTCATAGTCCCGCGCCGCATAAACCACTTGATACCCCTCAGTTGGGTCATAAAGTGTATAGCTTCCATCCACATCACCAACCAACATCAACACATAGGGCAGATCAGAACTAGGATCGACCCACATTTCAATAAATTTCCAACTAGATAACTTCGCTTGGTTTTGTGCGTGGAATGACATGATATTCACGGGGCGTACAGGTAAATGCTTCTGAACGTGTCTTTCAGCTAAATTAAGTCCTCTCGGTGGCTTGCGTTTGTCTCCATCCTCTAGTGGCATAAATTCTAAAATATTGCTGTGAAGTAGCCTACCACATTATTTCTAGCGATCGCCCTTTACCTTCACTGAGATTAAAGAGGCGATCGCGCTTTTGCATAGAATCGTGGTCAACTTGCGAAAACTAAAATAAAATAATAACTAATAAAACTTGTAAAGCTGAGTCAAGTATATATGGGATGGCAAGATCGAATCACTACAGATTTATCTGTTTGTCATGGTAGAGCCTGCATTAAAGGCACAAGAATCATGGTGTCAGTCATTCTCGACAACCTAGCGGCAAGAGTCAGCGAGGCAGAAATTTTGCAAAGTTATCCCACTCTCACCTCCGCAGATATTTTTGCCGCGATCAACTATGCTGCTGAGTTAGCCCGTGAGCAAGTTGTATTATTGCCAGCCCCAGCAACAGCATGAAATTTAAAATAGATGAAAATCTACCCATAGAACTTGCCGACCTTTTGCAAGACGAAGGATATGATGCTTCCACAATCTATTCAGAATCTTTAAAAGGAGCAAAAGATCCGACCGTCATTGCTGTATGTCAAGACGAGCAGAGGGTTCTGGTTACGCTAGATTTAGATTTTGCTGATATTAAGACCTATCCACCACAAAACTATGCAGGAATTATCGTATTAAGACCTTACAGACAAGATAAGCCATATCTGCTCTCCTTCTTTCAGAAATTAATCCCAGCGATTAGTCAGCATTCACTAAAAGGACACCTATGGATCGCTGAAGAGGGAAAAATTAGGATAAGAGAATAAGCTCCGTAGCGATCGCCCTTTACCTTCACAGAGATTAAAGAGGCGCTATACAACATCTAGCCAAATACCCATCTGCCACCAATCAACAGGAAAACCCATAGCAACCAATCTCTCTGGATGATCAGAAAGTAACTTGAGAAGCCGCGATCTCGATAGTAGTTAAGATGCTGAAGATAAAATGTTGCGTCTTGTACATCATCAATGATCATTCCCCTTGACTGAAGCAATTGCACCTGCTCTTCAAACGTCTTAGCAGGCTTAGCAAAATCGCGTGCCATTAATTAATACAAAAAATATCTCTATATACTAAGGAACCCGCACAGTTTCAGGGTACTTTCGCATAGCCTCGGCGGGTTTTGTTATTTTGATCGTCACACTTTAAAGCTCAATTGTCAATATTAATTTGACGCTTGTAAGAAATTAGCGATCGCCCTTTACCTTCACAGAGACTAAAGAGGCGATCGCCTTAATTAATTGCTCTTGACCTTCTCGGAGCAGGCGCACCACGCAACATACCTTCAGTACTCAGATCCTCATCAAGATCTTCCCAATGAATACCATAGCCGCCGCCGCAAACTTCCCAATTAGCAAGCTGCTCACTAGTTCCACTCAATAACCTTGGATACCATACCAACGGAACTATAATCGTCCTTCCATCCATCAGATTGACAGCGATCGTATCTTCAGTAAAGCTAACATTCTTGACTCTCTCATCCGTCTTAATCGCCAAAGTACTCATTCCAAGCCTCCAATAGTTGTGTTTGATTTTCGCTCACCAGCGATCGCTTCTCAAATAATCACATCACAAGGCGATCGCTAAACGATCCAATTTTCTAAACCTAAACCAGAAATATTGATGAAATCTTTTGTGTTATTCGTAACTACTCGATCATGACGCGATCGCGCTATAGCAGCAATCATGGTGTCTAGTTCGCCTGTGGGTTTACCGATTTGTCTAAGTTCTGATTGGATTTTGCCAAATTCTTCGGCAGCTAATAGATCGAAACTGACAATTGACATATCTTGGAGAAAAAGCTCAAGTGATGCAAGGTTCTGTTCTATTCGCTGTGAGCAGTAAACTCCCTTATAAAGTTCAGCAACATTAATCGTGGAAATATAGCATTCATCCGCACAAGTGTTAAAAGATGAAATAACTTGGGGATTGCCTTTTAGCAGTGCAATACAGATGTTGGTGTCAAGTAAATACATGGATAATTAGAAGTCAAAGGAGTCGATTTTTCTGCCATAGTCACGATGGCGTTGTGTGTCAATATCCGCAAATATTAGATCAATGTCTTGCTGGTTGCGCCATGCGCCGAATATACGATTTAGTCTTGCTAGTCTTGCGTTTTTATCTTTCGGTTTGTCTACTTCAATTTCTAGAAATACAGTTCCATCAGGAATATTAACTATATCTAGCAGTTGAATCGTTTGCCCTGATTTAATGCCTTGAATTTGTAGTTTCATAGTTTTACAGCACCAGTAACGTATTGCTAGAGTAACATATCTGTCTTGAATGGTTTGGAGCGATCGCCTATCCATCCCATACCCAGCGATCGCTTCTCAAATAATCAAATCACAAGGCGATCGCTATTTGCTAAAAGTAAAACCGCGATGATCGCTTTAAATGATGTTAAACAATTACTTGGTTTATGAGATTTTCGCTAAATCGTTATTTGAGCAAGCGCAGTAAAGGCGATCGCTTTTTTCTGAAGTATAATGACAACCGAGATTATAGAGTAAACTTTCATAAATAATCCTATTAGTCAAGCTTTAAAAACATCTCTATTTCGAGAAGCTCTCACTGCCATAGATGCTTTGAAACTTAATTTTATGATGTCTCTCTTTTCTCCAAATTTTATTGTTTTAGATACGGAAGGGAAAAATATTCTCAGTGAGATTGCCATTATTAATCATCAAGGACAACTGATTTATGAAGCCTATACACAAACCGCAGACAGCAAACCTAAACTGCACAGTAAGCCCTTAGCGCAAATCTTAGAGGATTTCTTCGCGATCGCCTATACCTCACAGCCTAAAATCATCGTTTGTCATTTTGCCGAACATGATCGTCAGATTTTAAAAAATAGCTGTCGGCAAGCAGGAATAACATGGAAGGAGCTAGCTTTTGTCTGTACCGTTGAGCGATCGCAGCGCTTATTTCCTAGACTCGCAAACTATTCCCTTGCCCATCTGAGTAGGTACTTTCGGCTGTTAGTAGACAATAAATTATTTAATGCGAGATTTGCCCATGCATCGCGCTATGATGCTATTTTCACCTATCAACTATATCTCAAACTTCAATCACAATCAGCAATGAATATGCTCAAGGATCGCTTGCAAGCCATTCCCAATCCCTTTACCAGTAGCCGCGTTGATAATCCTTTTCAGCATCATATTGATTTACAAGCACTCTATCACCATGAATATGAGCGATTAAAATCTATCCTATTCGATATCAAGCGGGACGCAAACCAACAAAGTCGCGGGGCGGTGGTAATTGGTGAGGCGGGGACAGGTAAAACCCACTTGATGATGCGCTTGGCGATGGATTTACTGAAAACTAATCGATTACTATTCATTCGCCAGCCCAATAATGCGAGTACGGTGATTTACCATACTTATGCTCGTATTTTGGAGTCTTTTGCTGAAAAAATCCCTGAAACTGAGCATACCCAATTAGAGCTTTTAGTGGCAAATAGTTTCGTTAATATTCTTAGCCAAAGTCAAGAGTTTGTATCCACTGAAACGGGGCGAAAAACATTAACGATTCTCCGCGAAGATCCTCTCAGACTTTACAAATTTCGTGCGGGTTCGCCACAGTGGAAGTCGATTGAATTAAATATTGTGCGTTGGTGGGAGAAAAAATATAATGCCGCAGGACATTCGGGAAGTATTCTCAAGGGAATTCTTAAATTTTGTAGCTATGTTGATCCCAATCTCAAAAGTATTGTCAGGCGGTGGTTAGGAGGGCTGGAAATTGCCGAAGAAGAGGCTCAAAAGGTTAATTTAGAAAATTGGGATGAAGAAATTAGTCGAGAGGAATTTGCCCTTGAAGCGATCGCTGTTTTTGGCAGGTTATCAACCTTAGATGAGCCTTTAATTATTGTGTTTGACCAATTAGAAGGACTCAATGACAAGCCCGCAATTCTATCTAGTTTTGGCGATGCCGTTAAAGAAATCTTGACCGTTGTTCCCAATAGTTTAGTCATTCTTAATCTTTTCCCCGATCGTTGGCAACAATTTCAAACGGTTTTTGATAATGCTGTCATCGATCGCTTTCCCGATCAAGTGCATTTGCCACGCCCCAACCACAGCACTCTCAGCGATATTCTCCAAGCCAAACTTCAAAATACAACCCTTGATCTAGGGGAGATTTTTGACTCAAAAGAACAAGAAGATATCCTTAGCCAAAAATCAATTCGGGCAGTTCTTAATCGGGCTGCTGATTACTATCGGTACAAAGTTAGTGATATTCCCTTACCCACGATTTCACTCTCATCCGCGCTTCTGATTCCCAATGACCCCGATCTTAAAGAGTCTAGATGGAATTATATGGAACAGGAAATAGCGCAACTAAAACAGGCGATCGCCCAAATCCAACAAACCATCGGCAATATTTCATCAATTCAGCCGTTGGAGAACAACAATAATCAAACCGAAAATATTTCTCAACCAGTTAATCAAAACCCCCAACTACCATCTCAGCCTAAAATACCACAGCATCATGAAGTTAGGAAATATATTCAACGCAAACAAAGTGAATTAGCAAAGGATTATGATCGTCCCCATATTATTTTTGATGCTGACGATTTAGGTAAACTTTCGCAGATTTTAGAATCATTCCAGTTGTTACAACATTTTGCGATCGATCAACTGCGTTTAGGTAAAAGGGTTTTGCCTGAACACTTCCAATTCAAAATTAAAGATCAAGAATATGTGATTGGCTTTCTCCATATTAGCGGTGGCGCATTTACTACGCGCATTAAGAATTTCAATGAATTGGTGGTCAATCATCCCCGCACAAAATTTTATCTGTTACGAGATGCCAGAGAACCAGCTATTATGGGCAAAGTTGGTAAAGAAGAAATGGAAAAGCTCCGCTATACCCAAAATGGTGATTTTCAGATTATGGATAAAGGCGATCGCCTAAATTTTGATTCAATATATGATTTGATTATTGATATTAAAAATCAAGACTTGGATACGGATATAGCAACAGGGTTACGGGTTCTTAGCCAAGAGCTAAAGGACTACTGGCTAATTAAGATCGTTACAGGTGAAGAGTATATCTAAGAATAAGTCCTCATTTTGGCAAGCAATAGGGCAGAAAGGACAAGTTGCTACACGCCTGTCTTAAGACAAATAATTCTGTACTTACATAGAGATTAAAGGGGCGACCTGTCATAGTTTCTACATCATTGAAAACCTTAAACAGATAGATATCGATCGCCCTTTTTTAGTTGATTTTTAATGCAAGCCTTTTAACTGGCGCACAAGATGGATCATCTCAGGCAAAATTAGCTGCTCGATCGCCAATTTCACGGCATTACTTGAACCGGGTAACGAAAATATTAACTTACCTTGATAAATCCCCGCTACCGATCGCGAGGCGATCGCCCTTGAGCCAACCTCTTGCCAACTCAAATAACGGAACATCTCCCCAAATCCGGGCAATGTTTTCTCAAGTAAGGCGGCGATCGCATCATAAGTTGTATCTCGCGGCGCAATTCCTGTCCCACCATTGAGAATAATCACCTCAAGATCGGCGATCGCCGCTAATTTATACATTTCCTCTCGGATCTGGTCAGGTTCATCTTTGACTATGGTGTAATAATCAAGGTGATGTCCTGCATTAGTGAGCGATTGTTTGATAAAGTTACCGCTTTTGTCAGTTTCGGCTGTGCGGGTATCGCTGACGGTAATCACCGCAAAATGGACTTGATAAGATGGCGGATCGGGGCAAGGATTTTGAGCGAGGTTCATAATTTTCTTGGACTTTGATTTGGATGCGTACCGCTAATTATTCACTGGGAAGGCAATATATACAAATTATTTTTCAAAGTTCTTACTTCGCAAGACCTTTAAAAAATAATTTGGTTTTAAATAGAGCGCAAAGCGCTCTATAACAAAAAATCCCATAAACGATGGGCTAGTTCCAATTTTGAACATAGTGGAGTTGATAGAGTTTTGCCATTTTGATCAATGAATGTGGCTTGATTGGTATCTGTCCCAAATCCAGTTTGAGAACTATTCACCACATTTGCGGCGATCGCATCTAGACCTTTCCGTTTTAGTTTGTCTGTTGCGGCAGCTAATACTTCCGTTTCAGTTCCAGTTTGAGCCGCAAAGCCGACAAGTACTTGATCAGAGCGCTTCCGAGTCGCCAGATCGGCCACAATATCGGGAATATATTCCAATTCTAGATTTAACGGTAATTCTGATTTCGGTAACTTGCGATCGCTTTGCAACTTAGAACGCACATCACCGATCGCCGCCGCCGCGATCGCCATATCCGCAAGGGGAAATTCTGTGAGCATAGCTTGGTGCATTTCTGCCGAAGTGCGAACCGTCCTTACTTCTATCCCATCTTCACTGGAGATAGGTGAGTTAGTAGCGATGATGAGAGTCACTTGTGCGCCACGATGGAGAGCGGCTTTGGCGATCGCCAGCCCCTGTTTACCTGTCGATGGATTGCCGATGAAACGGACAGGATCAATAAATTCTCGCGTTCCGCCTGCGTTGACTAAAATATGCTTCCCTTTTAAATCTTGCTTGCCTTTGGTAAATAGAAAAGATTCCAAATATTCTAAAATCACTTCTGGTTCAGCCATGCGACCAGTTCCCACAGCGTCACAGGCGAGAACTCCATCAGTAGGGGCGATCGCTGTATAGCGATGATCTTCTAATAATTTGTGCCAATTTTGTTGAACTGCGGGTTGTAGCCACATGGTCGTATTCATGGCGGGGGCAAATAGGATCGGACAATTGGAAGCTAAGACGGTATTGGTGAGCAAGTTGTCCGCCATGCCATAGGCGAGTTTCGCTAAAGTATTGGCAGTAACAGGCGCAAGCAAAAATAGATCAGCCCATTCCGCTAACTCAATATGTAGTGGTCTACCATTTGTCGGTTGCCAAAAATCAGCATCGGTATAAGTGGGCGATCGCGAAAGAGTGGCAAAAGTTAGCGGCGTTACAAACTCAGCCGCCGATCGCGTTAAAATCAGACGCACTTCCATACCGCGCTTGGCTAAATTAGACACAACTTCGCAAACTTTGTAAGCGGCAATACCTCCAGAGACTCCAATTAATACATGATTCATAATTTACTGTAATAATTTGCTGTAAATGGTTTGTGAGATTGTGTCACTTAGTGGCACAATCTCACAAACCATTTAGGACGGCTTTATATTATGATGTGATTTTGTGCGTAATAAAGCTTTGAGGCTATGGATGGATGACAAAGATAGCGACAAATATGACTTCAATAAATACTGTGAGGTTCTTGCTGTGAGATTGCGGTACGGTGTTAGATCGTGACCACAATGCGGCTTTGAAGTTGTCTCGTTGAATCAGGAATCCCCGTTAGCGCGGAGAATGTCAAACAATCAAATTGTCGTGATTATGGAAAAACAGCAGCTTATATTGTCCGATCGCGTTTCTCCAGAAGATTGGGAAAATACACCCACTGATGTTAAGCATCTTGTTAATTCATTACTGGCAAATGCAGCTTTGTCAGAAAGTGAAAGCCGTCTAGCTCAATTTTTAGATGCGACCCTGATTGGCATCGCCGTCCATGACTCAACGGGACAGTTAGTCTATATTAATAGTGTTGGGCGATCGCTACTTGGCAATAATCTCTACCCAGAATCTAAAACCGATTGTCTTTCAGAATTTTTTCAACTATATCACGCTGGCACTGAAACCCTCTATCCGATTGAAGATTTACCCAGTAATCGTGCTTTTAGAGGAGAAACCGTTCAAGTTAGTGATTTAGAGATTCATCGTCCCGATCGCGTAGTGCCTTTGGAAGTAACCGCCACACCTATTTTTGATCAGCAGGGACAAGTTATTTATGCGATCGCCACTTTTCAGGATATTAGCGATCGCCTAAATCATGAAGTCCAAAGAAATCAAGCGAAGATTGCCCTGCAAGAGAGTGAACTCAAACTACGCAATCTAACCGACGCAATACCAGGTGCTGTTTACCAATTTCGACTCAGCCCTGAAGGTTGCTTCACTATGCCATTCGTGAGTCAGGGCATTCGCGAATTAGGGGAAATTTTGCCAGAACAAGCTATTAAAAACGTCCAAGCTATTTGGGACTTAATCTTGCCTGAAGATTTGGAATCATTACAACAATCCATTGCCATTTCGGCTCAAACATTAGAACCTTGGTATCTGGAATTTCGCATTCAAACTGCTAGTGAGAAAATCAAGTGGATTTTTGGGCAGTCTATGCCCCGTCAGCAAGCAAGTGGAGAGATTATTTGGAATGGAATTCTCACAGATATTAGCGATCGCAAACACCATGAAGCCAAACGCCAGAGAGTAGAAGCAGCCTTGCGGCAAAGTGAGGATCGTTTCCGAAAAATGGCGGCAAATGTCCCTGGTGCAATTTTTCGCTATCTGCTCCGACCTGATGGCTCTGATGCGGTTTTGTATATGAGTCCTGGGTGTTACAGGCTTTGGGAGGTTGAATCTGAAGCAGTGATGCAGGATGCCTCGATCCTATGGCAAATGATTCATCCTGAAGATCAAACGCCGATGTATGCCTCGGTCATAGAATCGGCGCGAACCATGCAGCCTTGGTCTTGGGCATGGCGAATTATCACCCCATCAGGTCAGCAAAAGTGGCTAGAAGCATCTGGTCGCCCCGAAAGGCAAGCCAATGACGACATTATTTGGGATACCTTGATCTTGGATGTGAGCGATCGCAAATTTGTCGAGGCGAAACTTGGGGAACAACAAACTCAACTCGATCTAGTTGTCGAAGCTTCTCAAATTGGCTTCTATATCTCCGATTTTCATACCGAAACCTCCATTGTTTCTCCAGCCTATAAAACCCAACTTGGTTATGAACCTGAAGCAATAGAAGCCTCTCCTGATGATTGGAGCGATCGCCTGCATCCAGATGATCGTGCAAGGGTGATTACTGCTTTTCAAGCCTTTAAGAACAACGAAGCTGCGTATAGCCAAGATTTTCGCTTGCGCCATCGGGATGGTAGCTATCGATGGATTCATAGTAACGCTCAGCTAATCCGTGATCAAGCGGATATTCCGATTAAAATTGTGGGTACGCATCTTGATATTACCGATCTTAAACAAGCTGAAGCCGCGTTACAGCAGAGTGAACAGCGATTTCGCAGCTTATTTGAGTCAACCCCTAAAATTTCGGTGCAGGGTTATAACCAGCATCGTCAAGTCATTTACTGGAACGATGCTAGCCAAGAGCTTTATGGCTATAGCAAAACCGAAGCCATGGGTCAGCAATTGGAGGATCTAATTATTCCCTCAGAGATGCGGCAAGGAGTAATTGACGCAGTTCAAAATTGGCTGACCGTAGGGCAGATTATCCCCGCAGGTGAGTTGAGCTTAATGCGTAAAGATGGCTCTAGAGTTACAGTCTATTCCAGTCATGTCATGCTGATTAATTCTGAAGGGGAGCAGGAAATGTATTGCGTGGATATTGACCTGAGCGATCGCAAAAAAGTTGAAGAAGAACTGCATTATCAAAAAGAATTATTACAAGTCGCCTTCGATCATCTCCCTCTCATGATTGGAGTTTATTCCACTAGTGGCAAAGTTCTGATGATGAATCAAGAGCTAGAACGGAACGTCGGCTGGAAAGAAGAAGAGTATAAAACGGTTGATGTTCTGAAAGCCTGCTATCCAAATTTAGATGACTACGAGCGGGTAATCAACCATATTGTGGCTGCCGACTCAACTTGGAAAGACTTTAAAACCAAGGCGCGGGATGGTCGTATCCTCGATACCAGTTGGGCGCAAGTTCGTCTGTCTGATGGCAGAAGTATTGGCATTGGGCAAGATATTACCGGTCGCAAACAAGTAGAATTATCTTTGCGAGAGAGCGAATCCCGCTATCGAGTATTAGCTGAGAACATTAACGATCTAGTCTGTTTGCACGATCCTGACGGTCGATATATCTATGTCAGTCCATCCTGTAAAGCTCTTTTGGGTTATCGTTACGATGAGATGCTGGGACAAAATCCATATATTTACTTTCATCCAGACGATCGCGATCGCATCCAGCAAGAATCTCATGCAGCCGCGATCGCAGGAAAAGCAACACCGATTACCTATCGGATGCGTCAGAAGTCTGGAGACTATATCTGGTTTGAAACCCTGACTAATCCGATTATGGATGCGACAGGACAGGTTATTCAACTTCAAACTACTTCCCGCGATGTGACCGAACGCATCCAAGCTCAAAACCAGTTAGAGCACGAGTCTCTCCATGACACGCTCACAGGATTGCCCAATCGAAATCTCTTAATGGAACGATTAGAATTATCGATTCACCGCGCCAACCGTCTTGATGATTATCATTTTGCGGTGTTATTTCTCGATTTAGATCGCTTCAAAGTGATCAATGATAGTTTGGGGCATTTAGCAGGCGATCAGTTGCTCATTGCCATTGCTCATAAGCTGCAAAGCACGCTTCGAGAAATCGATCTGGTCGCTCGTCTAGGTGGCGATGAGTTTGTCATCCTCCTCGATGAAATCAAGGATATTCAGGAAGCGATTCACGCTGCGGAAAGAATATTTGCCGCGTTACAAACTCCTTTAGTGATTGAAGGAAGGGAAGTATATATGACTTCTAGTATTGGCATTGTTTTAGGTACAAAAAGCTACATTCAATCATCTGACCTATTGCGAGATGCCGATACTGCCATGTATCGCGCCAAAAATAAAGGCAAAGCAAGGTACGAAATTTTTGACACGGAAATGTACAGGCAAGCAATGAGACGGATGCATTTAGAAAACGATCTGCGTCAAGCAATTGATTGCCAAGAATTCGTGCTGCACTATCAACCGATTGTCTCTCTGGAAAGTGGATACTTTATTGGATTTGAAGCCTTGATGCGTTGGCAACACCCCAGTCAGGGGTTGAAATATCCAGCCGACTTTATCCCCGTTGCCGAAGAGATTGGACTGATTACGTCCCTAAGCTCTTGGGCGCTACGGACAGCCTGTCAGCAATTAGCGACTTGGCAAATTGCTTTCCCTGACTTTCCCCATTTAAAAATAAGTGTAAATCTTTCGGTGCAAGATTTACGGCGATCGGATCTACTCGCAGAAATCGATTTGGTGCTTGCTCAAACCAAATTAGATGCGCGTTGTCTGAATTTAGAAATTACCGAAAGTATGTTAATTGAAGATGTTGAGTCTACGATTAAGCTATTCAGCCAGTTAAAAGAACGCGGGATTCAAATTAGCCTTGATGATTTCGGCACGGGATATTCATCATTAAACTATCTTCACCGCTTACCAATGGATAACCTAAAGGTCGATCGCTCCTTTGTTAATCAAATGCAGGAAGGTAAAAAGAACTATCAGATCGTGGAAACGATCGCCACCCTCAGCAAACAACTAGAACTTGATGCGATCGCCGAAGGGATTGAAACATTGTCACAATTACAACGATTACGCGAACTTGGATATCAGTTTGGTCAAGGATATCTATTCTCAAAACCTCTCAGTCAACAAGCAGTAGAAGATCTGCTAGCAGATACTCCCTTCCCACTGATCCTTGAGTGGGAAAGGAGTATTTAAAAACCAGAGCCAAAACTTGTGGCGCACGCGCAGCGTGCGCCACAGGTTTTGGAGTTTTATATTTGTTTTATATTTGTTTTATAT
Organism: Cyanobacteria bacterium SOY_65_metabat_81; assembly: GCA_031412945.1. Taxonomy (GTDB): domain Bacteria; phylum Cyanobacteriota; class Cyanobacteriia; order Pseudanabaenales; family Pseudanabaenaceae; genus Pseudanabaena. Next base: position 53,349 of record JANODY010000039.1, on the reverse strand, counting down.
TTAATTATGCCCAGCTACTTACCCTAATCCTTGAGTAGGAAAAAAGCGATCAATATGCTTGAATTGCTTGTGCAACTCTCCTCAAAATTTTTGAAATTCTGCCGCAACCAAAATTTATGACAGCAATTATTGACGGCAAGGCTCTTGCTAAACAGATGCAAAGCGCGATCGCGGAAGAGATCGCCCAATTACAACCAAAATATGGTCGTCCTCCCGGTTTAGCCGTGCTGATGGTCGGGGACAATCCCGCCAGTGCCGCTTATGTCAGAAATAAAGAGACCGCCTGTCACAAGGTAGGGATTACTTCATTTGGCAAGCATTTTCCAGCCGATGTCACCCAAGCAGAGCTAGAACGGGTTATCGATGAACTAAATGCCGACGATCGCGTAGATGGCATTTTGATCCAGTTACCTTTACCCCCAAATCTAGATGCGATCGCCCTATTAAATCGCCTCGCCCCTGACAAAGACGCTGATGGCTTGCATCCCTACAATTTGGGCAAACTAGCGCGTGGTGAAGACGGCTTGCGGAGTTGTACCCCCGCAGGCGTGATGGAATTATTAGCCTCGGCTCAGATCGATCTGACTGGCAAAAATGCCGTAGTAATCGGGCGCAGCATTTTAGTCGGTAAGCCCGTGGCGCTAATGTTGCTAGAAGCCAATGCGACAGTCACGATCGCCCATTCGCGCACCAAAAACTTAGCTGAAATTACCCGTCAAGCGGATATTGTAATCGCCGCGATCGGTCGTCCTGAATTTGTGACCGCCGATATGGTCAAGCCTGAGGCAGTAGTGATCGATGTGGGGATCAATCGCGTCACCGATGATCAAGGCAAATCTAGATTAGTCGGCGATGTGGACTTTGCGAATGTGAGTCAAGTTGCCTCACATATTACGCCCGTCCCCGGTGGAGTTGGTCCCATGACCGTGACGATGCTTTTGCAAAATACAGTTTGCAGCTATCGCCGCAAATTTGCTGATAAGTCGCGGGACATTGCATAATGTACACTCTGGAGTTATTGCGTCATTCATAGCCAGCCATGCCACAAACAGTCGCATTCAATTTAGATACATTTAATCTAAATACATATCTGGGCGATCGCAAACAAGAAGTCGAAGCCGCCCTTGATGCCTCGATCGCTATCATCTATCCCGAAAAAATTTACGAATCCATGCGCTACTCGCTCATGGCTGGGGGCAAGAGGTTGCGTCCGATTCTTTGCCTCGCGGCGGCAGAGCTACTTGGTGGCGATCGCGCCGCCGCTATGCCCACAGCTTGCGCCATGGAGATGGTACATACCATGTCATTGATCCATGACGATCTGCCCGCGATGGACAACGACGATTTTCGGCGGGGTAAGCCGACCAATCACAAGGTTTATGGCGACGATATCGCGATTTTGGCGGGGGATGCCTTACTTGCCTATGCCTTTGAATATATTGCCGAACATACTAAAAATGTCCCTGCCGATCGCATTTTAAAAGCGATCGCCCATTTAGGACATGCGGTAGCGGCGACAGGTTTAGTCGGCGGTCAAGTCGTGGATCTAGAATGTGAAGGTAAACAGGATGTGACCGCCGAAACCCTCACTTTTATTCACATCCACAAAACAGCCGCCTTGTTAGAATCTTGTGTGATCTGCGGAGCTTTGTTAGCAGGTGCAAATGATACTGACATCGCCCGTTTATCCATCTATGCTAATAATATCGGGCTAGCTTTTCAAATTATTGATGACATCCTTGATATCACCGCCACCTCTGAGCAGCTTGGCAAAACCGCAGGCAAGGATCTCGCGGCGCAAAAAGTTACATATCCTAGTTTATGGGGTATCGAAACCTCTAACCAAAAGGCTCAAGAGTTGGTGGAAAATGCTAAAGCTCAGCTTGTCAGTTATGGTGATGCTGCCCTGCCTTTAATGGCGATCGCTGATTATATCACGGCTCGCAAAAACTAAATCACCATCACTCGCTCGTATTATTCCCTTAAATTATCCCTTGATCTTAATTCCTGCAATTGATATGAACCTTCATCCCGTTGGCGAAATCCTCGATAACCAAGTTCTACTAATTGCTCTATGTTCTAGCCTAATAGCTCAATTACTCAAGCTATTTATCGAGTTAGCCCAATTCCGTCAACTTAGATTTAAGATTATTTTTGAGACAGGCGGAATGCCTAGCTCTCATTCGGCTTTAGTCTCGGCACTGGCGACAGGCATCGGTCGCACCCAAGGATGGGATACACCGCAATTTGCGATCGCCACAGTTTTCGCATTTATCGTCATGTATGATGCCGCAGGTATCCGCCGCGCCGCAGGTAAGCAAGCCAAAGTTCTCAATCAAATCATGGTAGAAGTTTTTGAAGAAGAACAAGATCCGCTCAAAGAGTTATTAGGGCATACACCTGTGCAAGTAGTAGCAGGTTCGATTTTAGGCATACTGCTCATGTGGTGGTTCTTGTAGCACTGGGTATTTTGTAGGTCGTAGCCCTTGATAAAAAAAGAGGGCGAACATAGTTCGCTCCCTTTTCTCTTATGCCAAGATTTGACTTAGAGCGCGGTCAATATCAGGATATTTGAAGATAAATTTATTGAGTTCAGCTTTTTTGGGTAAAACTCGCTGACCATCTAACAATACGCTCGCTCCTTCACCGAAGATTAAAATCAACGCCGCCGCAGGTACTGGCAAAAAAGCGGGACGATTAAGGGCTTTAGCCAAAGCCACCGTAAAATCGGCATTGGTGACAGGTTGGGGCGCAGTCGCATTTAAAGCACCTGTAATCTGAGGATTAGTCAAAGCAGAGATGATTAAATCAACTAAATCATCGCGATGAATCCAAGAAAACCATTGCTTGCCACTGCCAATTTTGCCGCCGCCGCCAACTTGAAAAATCGGTAACATCTTGGCGATCGCCCCACCTAGCCCTAACACAATTCCTGTGCGGAGCTTAACCAATCGCAATCCTAAACCCATTACTTTGTCTGCCTCCGCTTCCCAGTCTTTGCAAACATTAGCCAAAAAGTCATCACCTGCATAGCTATACTCATCAAAGTTTTTGTCAAGACTAGCGCCGTAATAACCGATCGCCGAACCGCTAATTAACACCTTGGGCTTGACATCAGCTTTGGCGATCGCCTGAACCAAGACTTTTGTGGTTAAAATACGACTATCGCGAATTTCCTGCTTACGTTGATCCGTCCAGCGCACACCCGCGAGTGGTTCACCCGCAAGATTGATTATGGCATCAGCGCCCGATATGGTATCAGTCCAATCACCGACTATCAGAGGGTTATAGCCAACGACATCAATATTTGGAAAAAATTCTTTAGGAAATTGACGATTTGCTTTTTGAACATTGCGAGCTAGAACGACAATGCGATCGCCCAAACTATGCAAACGCTCTACTAACTTCATCCCAACAAATCCTGTAGCACCCGTCACTACAACCTTCATATATGCTCACTTTAATTACTAGATACATCAAATCAAGACTAGTCAACTATTTTAAGGCGAAAACTAGTTCGCAATTACATTAATGGATAGCTCACAAAAAACTAAATTACTAATCGTTGATGATGAATCCGATAACTTAGATTTACTTCAGCGTATTTTTCATCGCGAATATCACATATTAAGAGCTAAAAGTGGCTTTGAGGCTTTAGCGATTTTAGAGCAGCAGCCAGATGTTGGGGTGATTGTCTCCGATCAAAGAATGCCGATGATGACTGGCACTGAGCTTTTGAGTCAAGTTGCCGAGAGCTATCCTGACACCTTGCGAATTATTTTAACGGCGCATACTGATGTGCGTGATTTGGTCGAAGCGATTAATGAGTCCAAGGTTTTTAAATATATTACCAAGCCTTATCAAATTCAAGAGTTAGCCCAAGTTGTGCAGCAAGCGACCGAAGCTCATAAATTATTGAAAAAAAGAACTGCCAAGCTGCGGAATGATCTAGAAAGTGCTGAGGCTAAATATCAAAGTATTTTTGAAAATGCGATTGAGGGAATTTTCCAGACCACCCTTGACGGACGTTATTTAATCGCTAATCTGATGCTTGCCAAAATTTATGGTTATCCTTCGCCTGAATCGCTAATTAGTAATATCACGAATATTGGCAGCCAAATCTACGTCAATCCACAACGTCGCCAACAGTTTATTAAACTTTTAGAGTCTTATGACACTATTACTAATTTTGAATCTCAGGTTTATCGTCTTAATGGGACTAAGATTTGGATTTCTGAAAATGTACGGACGATACGCGATCGCCACGGAACTATAGTTGGTTTTGAAGGAACGGTTCAAGACATTAGCCAGCGCAAGCGAGCCGAAGAAGAATCTCAATTATTACAATGCTTAACTTTAGAAATCAGTGCTGCCAATGATTTTCAATCAGCATTAACCATCGCCCTCAGCAAGATTTGTGAATTTACAGGATGGCACTATGGCGAAGCTTGGATACCATCGTCGGGCGATCGTCAAGCTTTAGTCTGTAGCCCTGCTTGGTATAGCCGTGTTGAAGGTTTGGAAGAGTTCCGTAAATGTAGCGAAAGAATCTCCTTTGCTTCGGGAATTGGTTTTCCGGGGAGAGTTTGGGAACATCAGCGTCCAGAATGGATTTGGGATATCTCACTAAGTCCTGAATCGCACTTTATTCGTAAATATCCTGCTTTGGAATGTGGTTTGCGATCGGGTTTGGCGATCCCTGTGAGTGCGGATACTCAGGTCGTAGCGATAATGGCTTTTTTTACCATGAATCCTAATGATAGCGATCAGCAATTGCTAGGTGTGATTGGGGCGATCGCCATGCAGTTGGGCGCACTGATGCGACGCAAACGTGATGAAGAAGCCCTGCGATCGATGAATGAAGAACTAGCGCTAGCCCGCGATCGCGCCTTAGAAGCAAATCGGACTAAAAGCTCATTTGTCGCCAATATGAGCCATGAGTTACGCACACCACTCAATGCGATCATCGGCTATAGCGAGATGTTGCAAGAAGATGTAGCTTTGTTGGGGCTAGAAGAGATTGAAGACGATCTGAAGAAAATTTATCAATCTGGTCGGCATCTGTTGAATTTGATTAATGACATTCTAGATATGTCCAAAATTGAAGCAGGCAAATTAGAACTTCATTACGATGATTTTGATGTGCCGATGCTGGTATGGGATGTCAGTGCAACCATTCAACCACTATTAATCAAAAACAATAATCGTCTAAATATAGATTGCGATCGCCAACTTGGTCATATTCGGGCAGATATGACTCGCTTACGCCAAATCTTGCTAAACATTTTAAGTAACGCCTGCAAATTTACCAAGTCGGGTGAAATCAATGTCAAGGTATATCGCCAAAACTTGACTCAGGCTGAATATTTTTGTTTTGTGATTAGCGACACAGGCATTGGCATTAGTCCTGAGCATATTCAAAAGCTATTTCAACCATTTAATCAAGCTGATACCTCGACTACACGCCAATATGGTGGCACAGGTTTAGGGCTAGCCATTAGTCGTCGGCTTTGTCAGATGATGGGTGGCGATATTATCTTGGAAAGTAAGTTGAGTAATGGTTCGACCTTCACGGTGCAATTACCTGTCGATTGCGAAATAGCCAAGAAAAATTTACAGCGCCAAGCACTGTATTCACATTAGTCCTGTACTGCCAAAACCACCAATACCGCGATCGCTATTGCCTAATTCTCCTTCAATATATCGAGCTTGAATCACAGGTTTCAAAACTAATTGAGCAATCTTTTGCCCCTTGACGAAGGTGTAAGCATCTGTCCCAAGATTGATCATAATTATTTGAATCTCGCCGCGATAACCAGCATCGATCGTTCCCGGAGCATTGAGAACGGCGAGTCCGTGCTTAAGAGCTAGTCCACTTTTGGGACGCACCTGTATTTCATAACCAATAGGAATGTCTACGGCTAATCCTGTGGGAATGGCGGCGCGATTTTGGGGTTGGAGTGTGACTTCGGTAACGCCACAAACATCAGCACCCGCATCGCCAATGTGGGCATAGCTAGGCACTTGTGCGTCAGGATGGAGTTTTTGGAATTTGATTTCTATGGTTTGCATTGATTAAAAGATATAAAAAATATTTTTATCAGATAAATTTTTAGAAGTACCGCTTTGCAGCATTTCTAAAAATTTATCTGATTATTCTGAAAGCTCAAAGCGCTGTGTATCACTTTACTATCGAGAAAAGTTGTTAGGATTAACGCTTGGGCTTGAGGGCGGGTTTGGGCGCGACGGCTCAATGGGCGTAGGGAGAGATGTCGGAACGGGCGATCGCGTTGGCTCGGTAATAGTTGGTGATGGACTAGGCGATCTGGTGGGATCGTTTTGACCAGAGGTTGATGAAGGGCTTGGGGTCGGGGTCGTTGGGGGGGGCGGCGTAACCGTAGGGGTAATCGTGGGCGTGGGTGTAGCAGTTTTAGTCGCCGTTGGTTGTTCCTTAATCGGAGTTTCCAATTTGACATCAAGCTTGTACTCGGTTTCATTAGTACCAGTGGTGGTGATTTTGATATAGTACACACCACTTTTTTTCAATCTACCTTGCCAATCGCCTGTGGAATTATTGATCGCCTTTCGATCTAAACCAACTTGATCATCGCTCTGGATTGTCATTTGTAAATTCGTACCGTCAAGCGAAACATTGAGAAGTTGATCTTTCTCACCATTAAAACGGACATTAACTACCTTTCCTGCCGTGATTTTATTACTAACAAAGCCCCGACTTAGACCCTCTGCCACTGGCTTGATCTCTAAACTGATATTGATGTTTTCTACATTTGTGGTGTTGGTTGTGGCGGCAGTAGAAGCGATCGCTGTCTCAGTCGGACTAGCTGTAATACGATCGCGACTAAAAAACATTGATGTGACCGCCCAAGAGCCAACCCCAGCCACCAGAATGATTAAGACTCCAACCAACCAGTTCATGTTGTTGTTATTATCAGCGCTATTAGAGCTAGTACGGTCATAATCTACAGAGTTACGATTACTTACGCCTGCGACAACTGTTTTTTGAGGGATGATGACATTTGACGCTACTTGCCGCCCGACCGCATAGGTCTTTGCCCCAGAAAAAGAGGCTTGAGCAACTTGCAAAGCTTGGATCACCTCATCGGAGGAGCGATAACGATTGGTGGGCTTATAGCTCAACATTTGATTGATCACCCGCGCAAAAGCGGGGTTCACATTGGTAAACTGTTGCCAATTCCACGCCAGATTAATGCTGTCAAATAGTTCCGATGGTTCTTTACCCGTGAGCAGCACGATGGAAGTCACCGCAAAGGCATAGAGATCGCTATTAGCATAGGCATTTCCCGATTGCAATTGTTCGGGTGGGGCATAGCCCGCTTTACCTGCAACCGTGGCGGCGGGAATCCCCATCTGGGAGTTGAGTTTGGCATTAGTTTCTTGGACAACCCCAAAATCGATTAGCACGGGTAAATTATCTTGCGATCGCAACATCAGGTTTTCGGGTGAAATGTCGCGGTGAATGATGTTGTGTCCATGCAAATAACTCAGCACTGGCAAAAGTTGCTGCATCAAGGTAAAAATCTCATTTTCCGAAAATGTCTGCCCCACCTTGAGGCGATCGAGCAGCATGTTACGGTAATTTTTGCCTTCCACATAGTCTTGGACTAGCAGCAATCGCCCTTCGGACTCGAAAGTTGCCCGAAATTCTGGCACTTGGGGATGACGAATTTGATAAAGCACCGATGCTTCGCGGCGAAAAAGTTCCTTCGCTTTTTCAGTCACCTCTTGAGAATCTTGAGGTGGAATAAATTCTTTGAGTACGCAAGGCTCATTAAAACGCTCTAAATCTTGAGCTAAATAGGTGCGCCCCATGCCTCCCTGTCCAATCGTCGATCGGATAGCATAGCGACTTTTAAGCACAAAACCTTGGGGGAATGGGGGTTGCATTAGTACCTCACCGCCATCGCGCTACCTCTAATCAAATATTTTGGTCCCTCAATATCAATTGACGAACCGACCTTGACTTTTTCATTGCCAAACACGACCCCTTCATTAGTGACGATCGCCGTGGCTTCAAGGGTGATGGCTAGATCGGACTGAGATGTTGACACAGCGCGGGGATCGTCAAAATAAACCGCAGTGCCATCAGCCTTAGCCGCCACAACTTTTGGGGTAGAGATCTCAACTTTTTTGATCGTGACTTCGCCGCGTGGTTGGTTACGGATGATGATCTTAACTTTGTCCCCGACTTTGATCAGGTTTTGGGGATTGACAGCACTTAAACCACGCACATTCATATCTACTTGGACAGACTTATTTTCGGCAGATAGCACTTGGGCGATCGAGCTGCCGCTATTGCCAGGGACAACGAGTAAGCCAATCAGGACAATCAGGATCGTGGCGATCGCCCCAATGTCGAGAACGCTAAGTTTGCCAAATAAACGACCTTGTCGATCTAAAATTGCCATGCGTATTTGCTAAAGGTGACGTTGGGAATATAGTTGAAGGTTTGGTAAAGCCACAAAATGCTTACAGCCTTAAAGTATACAGCGCTTTGCAGATTTGCTAAGCCTCCAGATTTTCTGAAGACCGCGCTTTGCGCGGCTCTCAAAAAATTTATTTTTTGTTTGGTAAGGCGTTTAATAGCTCTTCAGTAATAACTTCGGTCATGATTTTCGACATTTGAGGTAATAAAACTTCGTTAGTGCGGCGCATGGAGTCCCCAATAATCTGTGGCATAATCCCGATCGCCTTTTTGCCTGTCTCAGATTTGTAAAAGCTGATGATGTCGCGCAGTTCTGACTCTGTGAAATATTTGTCATAAACAGGATAAGAAACCTGCTCTAGCAATTGATTGATATCGATTTTTTGAATTACGCGATCGCGATATTTGACCGCCATGCGCGACACGATCTCGCCGAATTGCTTCTGGACTTCAGGGCGATCGCTATCGAGCGCAGGTACAGCTTTTAAGACGGTTGAGACCAGCTTGGGTAATTCTGAACGCACCATAGCATCCATTATTTGAGCCGCATTTTTACCCGACCCTGTAATTTCGAGCAGTTCTTTAATCAAAGCTTTCTTTTCGGGCGAAATTACGGGTTTAGTTTCTTCTATCGGAACTTGGGCGATCGCCATTGGTTCATTCAGTTTAGGAAAAAATCCGATAGTGGTGAGCAAAGAAGCCAACAAAGAAGATAGTGCAACAGTGACAAAAATGCGATTTAGCATAATTTTGGATAAATGATGTATTGCAAGTAGTTGAGAGAAAAGTTTAAAAGTGCCGCAAAGCGGCATTTTTAAACTTTTCTCTGGGTTTGATATCAGCGCAAAGCGCTTTAGTGATTGAGATTGTAAGCGAGTTTATCAGCGATCGCCGCAACCCAATTTTCATCTTGCTTAGTATAACTGCGCGGCACATTTGCGCCCAAAACCATGACTCCTTTTTCGCCTAGAGGTTGCACGATTACACCCTGCGTATTTTCAGGTAAATAATCAAACTCCACCCGCCCCGGATAAAGCTCTAACTTGACTAAATAAATTGGCTTTTGAGTTTTGATCACCCGTTCGGCGATCGCCCCAATATTTATGTGATTGCTTTTGCCTAAAATCCCGCGTCTCAGAATAGTTTGGCGATCGTAATAAATCGCCACCACCTTAGTCACTGTATTAGTCAGCAAAATATGCGAAGCCCAAGCCAGTTCTGTCTTCACCTCGTCGGGCAACGAGTCATCAATCTCAAAACCTGTTTCACCAATTAGGGTCACAGTATCAGGGATTTTGGGCTGAGCTTGTTGCCATAGTAAACCCGTCAAAATCAAAACCGCACTCAACAACACTCCCAAAGCATCAGCGCGGGACTGACTAGTCGTCAGATTAGCCGTGACCATGCGATTGGCGAGTAGTGCCAAACCGCCCAATGTCCCAACCACAAGGGGCAAATATCGAATCATGTTTATTCCTACTATAAAAATCTATAGCGTTTCCCAGTCTGGTGAGGTACGAGTTTGCTATATAAGTAAGTGAGCTTAATTAAACATAAAATCCTAAAACCTGTGGCGCACGCGCAGCGTGCGCCACAGGTTTCGGTTCTGGTTTTATATTTAATTACGCCGAGCTACTTATTGATTATCACAATTAATGGCTCAGCCTAATTATGCCTGCTACTGTCAAGTCAAATATGAGCTAAACCACAATTATTCAAGATGCAATTTATTTGTTATTCCCAAGGAGCGATCGACCTGCAAATTAATGGAGCTTTGGGAGTGTCCTTTAATGACTTAAATCGCGATCGCGCTACCCACTTGCCAGAAATTTGTCGTTTTTTATATAAACAAGGACTAGATGGATTTTTACCCACTCTCGTCACTACATCCATCGAACAAATACATCGATCGCTATTTTTCTTAGCTGAAGCAATTATCAATCAGCAACAAAATCCTGATCCCCTCACCGCTAAGATTTTAGGCGTTCATTTAGAAGGTCCCTTCCTGCATCCTGACAAACGCGGCGCACATCCTCAACAACATCTATTACCGCTTAATCTCGATACATTGCAGCAAGTAGTAGGCGAATATACTGAAATCATTAAACTTGTCACCCTCGCGCCCGAACTTGATCCCACAGGAGAAACGATTAAATATCTGCGCGATCGCCATATCATCGTTAGTCTAGGTCACTCTACCGCAAATGCAGAACAAACCAGAATGGCGATCGCCCAAGGTGCAACCATGGTCACTCATGCCTTTAATGCCATGCCAAGTTTGCATCATCGCGATGTTGGTTTATTGGGTGAAGCAATATTAAGCGATCGGGTTTGGTGCGGACTAATCGCTGATGGAGTTCATGTTTCGCCCGAAATGATCAAACTACTCTATCGGATGACGAATAAAATTTTTCTAGTCAGCGACGCTCTTGCGCCCCTAGGTTTACCCGACGGCGCTTATCCTTGGGACGATCGCCAGATTACGATTATCAATGGGACAGCGAGACTGCCCGATGGCACGCTCTCAGGTACGACACTTCCCCTAATTAATGCAGTCAATAATCTAGTTCATTGGGGGGTTTGTGAAATGCAACAGGCGATCGAACTAGCGATCGATAATCCGCGTTATGCCATAAATCTAGCGATCGACCCCAATGCACCTAAAAGATTAACTTGGGTGTATCCCCTATGACCAATCAAAGACTAATCAAATTCAAGCTTATTTGCAAGATGCGACACAAATTTATTAAAAAGGGAATGCGCTGCAATTATTTGCTCGAAGTTATCGCTTGATTTCTTGATTTAAGGATATCAGGCGATCGGGTGAAGACTACTTCCGCAACCCATCAAAGTATTACAAACCAATACTTTGATGGGAAGTGCCAAATTAGTATTTAACAGGGGCAGGAATAGGAGCGCGATCGCGTCCAGAAGACGAAGAACGGCGTGAATCATACCCACCGCCGCCGTCACGACCAGAGCGAGAGCCGTTACCGCCTTGACCACGTTTGACGGGTCTACCACCACCATAACCGCCGCCATCACCACCACGATCGCGATCGCGACCACGACCACCTTCAGGGCTGTGAGGTTGTTTCGCCAAAACTTGCAGGGCTGCTTGCTCAGCCTTGTCAGACTGCAATTGAGTATAAGCAAGTTGCAATGCTGCCGCCGCGATCGCTTGCGGATCGTACTCCTCAACCAACTGCGATACCAAAGGCAAGAAGGAAGCCAATCGCTCACCCGCTAAAGCCTGAAGGATTTGTTCAGTAAAGCGACCAATGCGACGTTCTTGAATCTGAGCAATGTCAGGTAAAGGCAGGGGAGGCAGAGGCATCCCAACTTGCTGTTCCAATTGACGCAACTTGTAGCGTTCTTTACCAGAAATCAAGGTAATCGCAATACCTTTTTTGCCAGCCCGACCAGTCCGACCGATACGGTGAACATAGCGCTCAGGATCATCAGGAATATCGAGGTTAAATACATGGGTCAATCCATCAATATCTAGACCACGCGCCGCAATATCAGTTGCCACGACCCAACGCACCTGTTGATTGCGGAAGCGGCGCAACAAGTTCTCACGTTGAGATTGCGATAGATTACCGTGATACTCATCAACGCTATGTCCTGAAGCTTGCAGAATCTCAGTCAATCTACTAGCCGAATCCTTAGTACGCACGAAGATAATCGCCGAAGTTGGAGCTTCATATTCCAAAACAGGCAACAAAGCTTCTTCTTTACTCAGGTGATAGGGAACTAGATAAATCTGTTGATCAATGCGAGTCGGCGTAGAATCTTGACTCTCGACCTTGACGGTGACAGGTGATTTCAAGAAATTCTTCACCAACCGCTTAACCGCAGGAGGCATGGTTGCGGAGAAGAAAGTACTCTGCTTGGTCGAAGGAGTAGTTTCCAAAATGCGTTCCACATCTTGAATAAAGCCCATATTGAGCATTTCATCAGCTTCATCAAGCACAAACCAAGCCAGTTTTTCGAGCTTGAGCTTGCCGCGTTCCATTAAATCGATGACCCGACCAGGAGTACCCACGACTACATGTACGCCGCGATCGAGTTGAATCATCTGACGACTGATGTCAGATCCGCCATACACAGTGAGAATTTTGGCCCCAGGCTTCGTATTAAAGCTACGCAGCGCCTGTCCAACTTGAATCGCCAACTCACGGGTTGGGGTCAAAATTAGTGCTTGTAAGGAGTCACTATTAAGATCCAAACGTTCTAGAATTGGCAGTGCAAAAGCGGCTGTCTTGCCAGTACCAGTCTGTGCTTGACCTAGTACATCTGCTCCAGCGAGCAGTTGAGGAATTGCTTGCTCTTGAATCGCCGTAGGTTCTGTAAAACCAATAGATTCGAGCTTAGCAACTCGTGATTCCGAAATACCGAGAGAAAGAAAAGATGAGGGCATTGATAATCCTTAAGATTTGCAGCAAATTTGTTCTAAGAACAGTTCGCCTATTCTGCCAGTCGCACGCGATAAACAATCACTAACAAAGCCGAAGGACATCTCTGCCCTAGATTTTAAGCAGTTAAAAAAAGCTTTTTTTATGAAAACCTCAGCTTCCAAAGATTAAGATTGCTTTGGATGGTCATGCAATGGGAGAAGTCAGCAAACAGAAATGAAACTAACTATTCATTAGTATAAAGTATAAACCTATGTTAAAGATTGTAAACAATCTTTTCGATAATTTATAACTACAGCGCTTTGCGCTGACCCGAAATCCAAACAAAAGTTAGTTCTAAAAAGCCGCCTTGCGGCGCTTTTAAACTTTTTTTGGACTAATACTTGAAGCCTGAGTAGGCTGTATGGCAGCCCCAAATGGGTGACGAATTGAAGTAAGACAGTTGCAGATCTTTAGTCAGCCTGAGTTTGAAGACAAAACTAGTCGTCAGCTAAAAGATTTCTTTTTGATTTATCTAACTCTGTCCACAGATCTTTAATCTGCTGGTATGCCTCGATTGGAGATATTTTACCCCCAGTCTCTAAAGCACAAATTATCGAAATACGGTTAGTAAACTCTTGCAAATTAGCATCAAAAGCCACATTTTGCGGAGAAAAATCGCCCCTATACCTAGATCTAGGGTTCATAAACTGTTCTTTGTCAATGTCAGACATGGGCTTTTAGCCAGTAGGTGTAAGCGGGACAGGCTGAGAAGATCGCAGACGGATGGGCTGTAGGGAAAAGCGATTATTCCACAACCTGCCCAAATACGCAGCTTACCAACAGCTATATCTGGTTACTTAAGCTGCGACTGTAACTTTTTTAAGAGCTACTGCGAGCTTTGACTTGCGACGTGCGCCTGTGTTGCTATGAAGAACTCCACGCTTGACAGCGCGATCGATCTTGCTATAAGCCAAAGACTGCTTTGCATTAGCGGTTTCTAGTGCTTCAGGACTAGGGTTTGCTTTATAAGCATCGACAGCTTCTAAATAGCTTTTCATTAAAGTCTTGACGGCTGACTTATATGATTTATTATGCAGACGGTTGCGCTCAGCGATCTGAATGCGCTTTTTTGAAGACTTGATGTTTGCCACAGTTTATTCCTTTAACGAATTTAGACATGGTTTAAAGCGTCTACTATCTTAACATTTCCGTTGAATTTTGCAACTATAAAAACAAACAAATTTTTACGTCTATGGCATTTTCGAGTCTAGCGAAGCATGGGGAGACAAATCTCTGTAATGCTTGAAGCATCAATAGGCTGTATAAACTAACTTACCCGACGTGGCGCAAGCGTCTCGCTTGCATCATGGGCAGAATGCTTTTGTTTAGCCCAAAGCGCGGTAATCTTTGACTAATTTCACCATCAAACGCCAATGACCTACCTGAATTTTGTTTCTTTCTTCGGCATTTTTGGCTTGTGTTTTATAGCTTGGATTTTTTCTGAGGATCGCCGAGTCATCCCTTGGCGAGTCATTATCTGGGGCATCGGCTTGCAGTTAATATTGGGTTATCTGGTTTTTCAGCAGCCTCAAACTAGAGAGGGCTTACGAATATTTAGCGCATTGTTAGATGGGTTATTTGCTTCTGCTGATACTGGTGCAAGATTTGTGTTCGGACGCTTGCTTGTACCGCCATCGGGGCAAGAGCCTTCAGTTTTGTTACCTCTGTTAAAAGATGGTACCTGCCCCGCAGGACAAGTTTTGTTGGACGATCTAACTAGTGTGGCTAATGAAGCCGCAAGATACTGCACTACCAATCGATTGGCTTATGTGTTTGCTTTCCGTGCGTTGCCTGCGGTGATTTTCTTCTCAGGATTTATGGCGCTGCTCGAAAATCTCGGTATTATCCAAATAATTGTTGATGTATTTGCCAAGTTGTTTTTCTGGACGATGCGACTGAGTGGTGCAGAGGCTTTGAGCGGTGCAGCTAACATTTTTGTGGGTATTGAGGCGGCGATCGTGGTCAAGCCTTATTTGCCAAAAATGACTCGCAGTGAGCTATGTGCGATTTTGGCTTGTTGTTTTGGGACGGCGGCTTCTTCGACCTTGGCAATTTATGTAAGTTTTTTAAAGCCAGTATTTCCAAATATTTTAGGTCACTTGGTTTCGGCTTCGATTATTGCGATCCCCGCTTGTTTTGTGCTGTCCAAAATTCTTGTACCTGAGACGGGTGTGCCTCTGACGATGGGCGGTATTCCTAAAGAAGACAAGTCGGCTAAGGAAGATGGCGAATTAGAGAATGCAGGTGGCGAGACGATGAAGCGGATGAGTCCGATGGATGCCACGATTATTGGCGCTTTGGACGGTTTGAAAATGGCTGCTTCGATCGCCGCAATTTTGATTTTGATCGTAGGTTTGGTCGATCTTGTCAATCAAATTTTTGGTTGGTTGGCGACAATTAGCGATATTTTTAAGGTCGTAAATCTACCAAATATTCAAGGAGCGTTATTTTATCCTTTGACTTTGCTGACTGGTGTATCTCTAGATGATTCTTGGATTGCCTCAGTGATTATCGGTCGGCGCTTGTTAGAGACAGCGATCCCGCCTTATCAGGCTTTGGCTCAAGCTTCTAAAGATGGCTTAATTAGCGATCGCACCGTCATCATTGTCAGTTATGCCTTGTCAGGATTTGCTCACCTTGCTTCAGTTGGGATATTTGTCGGCGGCACGATCGCGTTGATCCCATCCCGTCGTCACGATATTTCTGATTTGGGCTGGAAAGCTTTGTTTGTTGGCACATTGGCAACTTTGATGATCTCTTGCATTGCAGGGGTGTTTGACGATGGTAGTCCTAGTATTTTAGGAGAAAAGAAAAAAGCGGAACCAGTGCAAGTTAAGCCTACGGCTTCACCCAGCATTTCGCCCAGTGCCTCACCTAGCCTTACGCCTAAAGCTTCACCTTCTTTACGTTAATAAAAACGCTACGAAAAAAGCCTCGCAATGCGAGGCTTTTTTTGTTTAAGGTTTAGATTTGTTGATTCTCCTAAAAGTAGAGGCAGTTCATGAACTGCCTCTACTTTTGTGATTTTACTTAGCGATCGCGAAATTGTTGCAATTCAGACTTTAGTTGAGCGATTTCGGCGCGGAGATTATCGATGGTTTCTTGTAACTCATCGGGCGGAATATCGCTGTCTTCAGTTGTGACTGTGCCTTTTTGTTGTTCAGCTTTTTCTAGAATTGTCTCAACAAAGATGCGAACTTGTTCCCGTTGTTCAGCATCAAATTTGCCTAACGCACTGAGAGTGTCATGGACAGTTTCTTCAATGCGATCGATTACAGCCTCAGCAGTGGCTCTACCAATAAAGAAAGCGTCTAATGGTGATTTGCTCATGATTTTCGGTTAATTAGTAGTTAATTACGTTGATTATTGGGAGCGCTAGGTATTTAATTATAAAGCCTTAAACAGACTGTGGCTAAAAAGGAGCTTTAATTTTTGGCTCTTTGTAATCTAATTCTTTCAATTTTTTGAGAATGCGGCTGAAGTAATCCTGCATGTATGATTCGAGTGTGGTCATGTCTTCTTCTTCTAGACCGAAGATTTTGTAAGTTTCCTTCATGTCGGCATCAAGGGGAATCCCACTGGCAAGAACTTCAGCATAGGTCATGCGCTCCGCAAAGCTCCAGCCAAATTCAAAGCCAAGAGCGACTTTACGCGCAAATCGTAGTAAACCGATGGGCATATTGGCAGTTCTGCGGGTGCGTCCTGACATTCTTTCGCAAAGTTTGATAATTTCGCTCGGCTGCCATGCCTTGGGTCCCGCGATCGCAAAGGATTGACGCTCGGTTTCTTTGACGGTTAGGGCGCGAACGGCAAATTTGGCAATGTCTTGGGTGTTCATGTAGGCGATCGGTGATGATTCGCCACCAATCCAAATGGTTTGATTTTCGAGGATGGGGATCGCGTATTCACCGATCAAATTTTGGAAAAACCCACAGGGTCGGAGAATCGTGTAATTGAGATCTGTGCTTGCCAGAAATTTTTCGTTACAGTGCTTGATGTCCATCAATGGCACATTGGGATATTTCTCAGCATTGAGGATCGACAAAAAGACAAAGCGTTGAATATTTGCGCGTTCGGCAGCTTGGATTAATGAGACTTTACCTAGCCAATCGACATCTTTAATCCTTTGTGAGCCAGTTGCACGAGTTGTGGCGGCATCAATAATCTCAGTGACACCCTCTAATGCGTCATCGATACTCTCACGATTAGCCAAATTTCCTGCGACTAAATCTGCGCCCCACTCGCGCAGGAAGCCCGCTTTTTTCGGGTAACGCACAAAACATTTAACTTTTAGCCCCCGATCTAGTGCGTGACGGGTGATTTGACGACCTAATGTACCTGTCGCACCAACGATCAGTAAGCTCATAAATTTTTTTATTAAATTGACTTTGTAAACATATATAAATCTAACAGATATTTGGTGACAACTTTTGATACATGGGATTAGCGATCGCGAAGTTTTGACAATCGCCGATCCTATTTTTCTGGCTTTTGTAACCGAATATTACGAAAAAAGAGCTTTACAACAAGAATTATTGAGAACTATCAAAGGGTTTTCTCGACTGCTGTAGGCTGAGATCCATATAAAAAAGTTTCTAATTTCTATTGATTTTCAATAGTCAGTATTTTAAAAATCGGTATTTTAAAAAAATGTATAAAAATTCAACAAAAGATCCTGTAGTTGCCGCAGTTACAGCAGGCTTAGGAGCAGGTGCGGTTGCTTGTTTTAGCGTTGCTCAAGGGCAAAGTATTTTTGTGGCTGTGGGTGTAACTATTTTTGCAACTACTGTTGCTTTAATTGTCGATCGCCTGTTTTTTAACTAATATATGATTAACTGGACTTGAATCAAATATAAAAATCAAATATAAAACCCTAAAAATTGTGGTTTTATATTTGATTGTGCCTACCTACCCATAACAAAGCAGGGTCAAAACCTGTGGCACACGCGCACACAGGTTTTAAGATTTTATATTTAATTTATATTTGGGGTTACTAAAAAATTGAGTACTGAACTTAAAAAGTTTGTGATGTGGGGCAGTTATTGCGAAAATGTTCTAGAAAAGCGTGTCCCTTTTCGTCAAGCGCATCTTGATAATCTCAAGGTTTTGTATGAGGCGGGGAAATTGCTGACAGTTGGCCCCACGCAAGATGTGACCAAAGTATTTGCAGTATATGTAGCGCCTGATATGGCGGCGGCGAAGCAGTTGGTTGAGTCTGATCCCTATTGGCAAAATGGCATTTGGACAGATTATGAAATCCATGAATGGATTCAGGTTTACTAATTGTAAAAAGGGCAAATTGAGCGATCGAGCCAATAGTAAAGGAGCAAAATAAATGATTCAAGCAATTGCATGTAAATCTCTATATGAGTCTGACTTCTTGCTATGGACTCAAGACACCGTAGCTAAGCTCAAAGCTAGGGATTTTGACCATGTGGACTTAAAAAATTTAATAGAGGAGATCGAGAGCTTGGGTAGTTCCTACCGTGATGAGTTAGAAAGTCGTCTAGAAACATTGTTGGCTCATTGTCTCAAACGGCTTTATGTAAATATGCCTTACTGCTTTAATGGTTGGCAGAACACAATTAAGGAGCAACGCAGACGGATT
Organism: Cyanobacteria bacterium SOY_65_metabat_81; assembly: GCA_031412945.1. Classification (GTDB taxonomy): domain Bacteria; phylum Cyanobacteriota; class Cyanobacteriia; order Pseudanabaenales; family Pseudanabaenaceae; genus Pseudanabaena. Next base: position 34,817 of record JANODY010000039.1, on the reverse strand, counting down.
GCTCTCAGACTAAGAAAAACTCCTAGCCTTAGAGCAAGTTGGGATGAAATTTTTGATGATGCTTGGGAACTGGCTTTAGGCTCAGTTCGCGACCATTACGAACCTAAAGGGCATCTAATCCCTGATACATGGCAGTTTGGGCGCGATATCGATACTATGTTAAATGTTGATTTCTGGGAATAGCGATCGTCGTAAATAATCCAAAGCGTTACAAGACGCACATCTCTCTTTTATTGATCGGAATCTGAATTATTGGTGCTAGCCACAAAATGGTTGAACAAAATTCTGGTTGTACCAGCGATCGGTGGAGCAACGATCGCACCAGCTACACCAAAAAGCTCCGCGCCAACAATTATTGAGAGCAGAAGCTCAAAGGGATCGAGGTTTAAATATGGCGCGACTAGCCAAGGTTGCAGGATAAAAGCTTCGATTTGTTGTAAGCCAAAACAAATAAATATGGCGATCGCCCCTTTATTAAAGTCAACGCCCCATGCAGCGATAAAAATGGCGATTAGGGTCACTAACCCGCCGATATAAGGGACCAAATTGGCGATCGCCACTAATAGCCCTAATGCGCCTGAGTAAGGAATCCCAAAAATCGAAAGTGTCAAATATGTACAAAAACCGAGCAAGCTAGAAGTGCCAACTCGACCGACCACATAAGCACCTAAACATCGGGTAATCGGTGGGATCAGCATTTCTACTTGTTGGCAAATTTCTTTAGAAAAAGGACGTAAACACCTTCTCATCAAGCTGCTGGAATTAATCACCATATACGCGGCGATTAGCAAACTCAAAATCCCCACCCCGATCGCATTAAAAAATTGTAAAGTAAAGCCAAAAGTCTGGCTAGCAATATCTTTACCCACAGTTTGTAACTGCTCGATTAATGGCTGTGTTTGTAAAATTTTGCTGAGTTGTTCTTGATTGAGATTAAATAAACCGCCTTTGGGTAGTTGGATCTGCTCTAATAAATTTGGCAGCTTAATAAAAAACTGACCAAGCTCAAGTAAAATCTGCGGCGCTGGGGCGATCGCTAAAACCACAACTATTAATAAAAACAAATAAAGCAAGGCGATCGCCCAGATCCGATTTAAGCCAATTTCCCAACCCTTAAATTTGATCCGAAACCTAACTATTTGCTCAATGATAGGGGTGATCGCTCCAGCCAAAAATAAACTAGTTAGCAATAACTGCAAAGTTTGGTGCAATCGAAAAGCAAGGTAAACCGCGATCGCCACAATAGCAATGCGTTTTAAATATTTACTAAGGGTAGATTTGCCGTTCAACACAATGATAATTCTATCTTTGGGATCTAATCTGAGCTAGTACAATGCGCCACGCCTGTCTATAATTGCATCAAATCACCGAAAAAGCTGACATGAACTATGGCTATGAAGCGATCGCGATCGGGCGACGTATTTTATTAGAACTATTTAGGACATACCGAACGCTCCTGCTGTGGGTGATATTTCCGATTTCAATGCTGTTACTAAATGGCTTTGTCCTTGCCGAGGGTTCAAAAATTACGACTACTGAATCCTTTAAGCTGGCCGCTCCAGCGACATTAATTGGAGCCGCCCTATTTTTTAGTTGTCTCGGTGGCACTATGTCCACCATTGTCAGTGAGCGAGAGAGTCTCACCATCAAACGGTTATTAATTTCACCAATTAATGGGGTTTCCTATTTTCTAGGCATTTTCTTCGCCTATGCGGCGATCGGAACTGGACAGACATTAATCATTTACACAGTTGCCGCGTTTTGGAATGTCCGCTTTAGCGGCTCTATCCCATTAGGTATTTTGGTGATTTTGGCAAGCATTGGCTCTTATGTGGGTATTGGATTTGTGCTTGCCACAAAGTTTGCGCGGAGAGCAGAAGATGTTAATTCTTTGGTCGCGGGAGTCGGTGTCCCACTATTGATTTTGGGTGGTGCTTTTTTCCCAACTACTTTTTTATCCAAAGATTTACTTTTGATCACCCAATTTAATCCTGTATATCACATGACTGAATCATTCACCGCCCTTTCAACTGACAATAAACTGCTGAGCAATCCAGATATGGTGTTACATGTTAGATTTTTGGTGGGCTTTTTTATCGTGGCGATCGCCTCAGGTTGGCTAGCTTACAAACGCATGATCCAAAATGAAAGTCACCTGTAGTTTTAGACACAGCCTGAAAAGTATCAAAACATGTTATATATTTTTCTGAAGGCTCGGCAATAATACATTCAGCCGATTCACATTGATAAACATTAAGATATAGTGCTCAAAGTATTGGTGTACTAATATTTTAGTTATTCTCTAAACATATTTTGCCATTATTTTATAATTATTTCATGCCAGAGTTAAATTGATTTAAATTACAGCAATTTGCTTTCAAACCCGTCACAAATGAAGATATAAAACCCTTTGCGGGGCTAAGTCCTAAGACTCTTGTTTCTGGTGGATTTGATCGGTAACTGCTGTAGTACTAAGCATAAGAATAAAATCATAATATTTTGATCTATCTAGAAATTTATAAATGATTTGTAATTAGGGGGCAATTCATGAGTTTTTTCTAGTCAAAGGGATCAAAAAAATGTTTTCGGTCTGTTCACACATACTATTTTTCGGTCTATTGAGAGGCATGATGACAAGTAAAAATAAATTAAAAACTACCATCAGTATCGTTACTCAATTCTATCCCCCTGACTATGCCGCAACTGGACAGTTTGTATATGATTTAGCGGGTGCGTTGGTTCAAGAAGGATTTGATGTAAGTGTGTTTACGGGGATGCCGGGATATGCTTTTAGACAGACCGAGGTGAAACATCAAGAAAATGAAAATGGGGTGTTTATACGGCGTACAGGCTCTGTCAATATTATGTCTAAGCGAATTCGTAATAAGGTTTTTGGCAGTGTCTTGTTTTTAATGCGTTGTGTCATTAAGTTTCGGCGTAGGGGAATGCGCGGAGCTCACTTAGTTTTAACCTCAGCCCCGCCATTTTTGGGGCTGATTGGGTGGTTTTATCACAAAATTTTTGGTCATACTTATAGCTGTATTATTTACGATATTTATCCCGAAGTAGCTGTTCGGATGAACGTAGTTGCTCCCGATCATTGGATAGTCAAGTTTTGGGAATTTGTTAATCTCAAAGTTTGGGACAGAGCCGAATCATTGATTGTTTTGAGTGAACCAATGAAACAGCTATTAGTTCAAAAAAACAAAAATCTTGCTGATAAAATCCATGTAATCCATAGCTGGGCTGATCCCAAATTTATTTTTCCGATCGCCAAGTCAGAAAATTGGTTTGCTAAACAATATGATTTAACTGACAGTTTTGTGGTGCTTTATTCTGGCAATTTGGGGCGTTGTCATGATACCCAAACAATTTTAAAGTGTGCACAATTACTCAGTTATCGCTCTGACATTAAGTTCGTATTTATTGGTAATGGCGTAGGATCTAAAATTATTAAATCAGCGATCGCTTCAGGAGAATTATCAAATGCGATCCAGCTGCCATATCAAGACAAAGAAGTTTTACCATTTTCCTTAACAGCCTGTGACCTTTCATTAGTCAGCATGTTACCCAATGTGGGCGATACGATCGCACCTTCAAAAATGTATGGCATTTTAGCCGCCGGCCGACCTGTCGCCGCGATCTGTCCTGAAGATAACTATTTGCGAGAAATGATCAGAGATGGGGATTGTGGTAGTTGTTTTGATAATGGTGATGCACAGGGATTAGCCGATTATATTTGCTGGTTAGCGGCCAATCCTCAGAGTCAAGAACAACTCGGCAAAAATGCCCGCAAATTATTAGAACTTCGTTACACAATCGATCAAGCTATCCCCAAATATATTGAGGCTTTGGGATTAACAGATCAAGCTTTGTCTCATATTGGTTGCAACCAACATCAACCAATTTTTAGTTAATTCACAGCCCTAAGGAATGGGTTTACATCACCACAAAAGCTTGTTCAATATAGGTTTGCAACCAAAAATCTGATGAGTTTCGGTGGACAAGAGCCACATCAAACCGACAAGCAAGGGTCGCCAGTTCTGGATATTGACCTAAAAATGCAGAAGCGGATTTGATCAACCTAGCTTGTTTTTGCGCCGTGATCGCCAGTAGTCCATCCGCATCCCAATTACGATCGCTGCGGGTCTTGACTTCAACAAACAGTAACCATTGGCGATCGCAAGCCACCAAATCTAACTCGCCCCACCGACAACGCCACTGAGTTTCTAAGATTTTCCAACCATTAGCTTGCAGCAGGTTTGCTACCAAAACCTCCCCGCGATCGCCCATTTGTTTTGTCATAGGGGTGTGATAATCTCAATAACATCTAGAAATAAGATTATGAAAATCGCAATTTTATCTCCAAACAAGTTTATCTTCAAAATCCTCAATTTAATCTTGTGCTTAGCACTGATCGCAACCGGGGCTGAACCCGTTTTCGCGGATGTATATGTCAAAGCCTTCCTTCAAGGGGCTGACTTTTCAGGGCGATCGCTGCAAGGCTATCAATTTAATGAATCAGATCTACGAAATACCTCATTTGCCAATGCTGACGCTCGCGGAGTTAGTTTTTTTGCCGCCAACATGAAAGAAGCCAATCTGACGGGGGCAAATCTAAGTTACAGCACCCTTGATAATGCCCGTCTCGATAAAGCCAACTTAACCAATGCCATCATCGAGGGATCGTTTGCTTACGGTACATCTTTTAATAATGTGATCATCGATGGAGCAGATTTTACAGATGTAGACTTGCGACCACCAATTCGCCAAAAGTTATGTAAAGTAGCCAAGGGGCAAAATCCTGTAACTGGTCGATTGACTCGTGAATCTCTTGAATGTGAATAGACCTTGAATGTGAATAGATAGACGACTTTTAATCAACAATTCTTGATTGGGAATCTCTCTTTTTGCAAGAAAAGCTTATTTACAGCAACTTTACAGCAACATTCGATCAAACCCGGCACAATAAGGATCGCAGGGCGAAGTCCCGCAATTCGTTTTATATTGTTATTTGTGGCGGGTTTGAAAGCAAATTGCTGTAAGTTATGCTACTTTTACAAGTTTTACAAGTTATGATAATGCATAGGGCAAAATCTCACAAATACTTGATATTTGTGTTGCGAATATTTGTTCTGAGGATCGCCCTGCCTATTAGTGTATGCAGTTAAATGAAACTTCCAATGACCTGTCAAGTGGTCGATTACTTCAAAGAAGCTTATTACCACAAAGCTTGCCCACTCACTCTGGGCTAGATATTGCTGCGGAAGTTTGGACAGCAGTAGATCTTGGTGGCGATTATTATCAATTTTTAGAACAATCAGGAACATTAGCGATCGCGATCGCCGATTCTTCTGGCAAATCTGTCGCTGGGGCAATTCATGCGGCTTTATTTAAAGGACAGCTTGATGCTTACGGACAGCAGGGTAGACTGCAAAATCCTACCTCCATGCTCAATTCTTTAAATCAATTGCTTTGTAAAGCTCGTACTGATGATGCGATCGCCCTAAGCTATGGTGCGCTTGACCTAGTAAACTATCAACTCCATCTCGGCAATGCGGGCATACCCGGTCCATTGATTTATCGAGCTGACACTAATACTTGCGAAGAAGTGGTTAATCCTGCGATCGCCCTTGGACGCTTTGACAGCGCTGCTTATAGATCTATTTCGCGATCGCTCAATGAAGGAGATATCGCTATTTTTTTTAGCGATGGACTATTTGAGGCGACTAGTCCATCGGGTGAAGAATTTGGCAGAAGTGAAAGTGACCATATTTCACCATTACGTCAGACCGTGATCGAATTGGCAAAATATCCAGCCATAGACATTTTACTAGGGCTAAAAACTGCCCTCGATCAATTTTCAGAAAGAGAAATTCCTGAAGATGATGTCTCGATCGTGGTAATCAAACTTAACAAAAAAGTTCATTTTTTAGAACTGCGTAACTGTCCCTATGTTGAAGCTTTACAGGCGTGGGAGCGTTCTGAAGAAATTGATGAGTCAGCGCTATTAAGAGGCACAAGACTCCAAGAAGCCTTAGCTTGGGCCGAGGGGCAAACCGACTTATCTAGAATTGATGTTAATTTTTTAGATGCTTCACAAAGAATCAACGAGCGTGAGCAACTTGTTTTAGCCCGCGCCGCCGATGCCGATCGCCTTGAAAAACTAACTCAAGATCTAGAAAAAAGTCTAGACTCTGAGCGCCGCCAACGCGTAATTGCGGAAATGGGCGAAATCAATGAAAAAATTGTAGCGTTGACCATTTCTTCTGAAGCCTTATACCTTTCCAATAATCATCTTGAAGCGATGATCGCAGGCGTAATTGGTGGCGTGCAGCTAAAGCGACTCACCACTCAAGTTGACGAAAGCACTCTCGAAAATCTCCGCGCCAATACCCAAATACGCGCAATTACGGCTCTAGAGCAAGTTGTCTATGGCACTCATGAATATAACCGTCTTGAAGGACATGGGTTTTGGGTTAATAAAGTTTGTTATTCTCGCGATGGTCAGTTTATCGCTTCGGCAAGTAGCGATCGCACCATTAAAATTTGGAACGTCTCAGGTGTGTTACTCCAAACTATAGTCGGGCATACAAATTGGGTCACCAGTGTCGCCTTTAGCCCTGACGGAAATCTGCTGGTTTCGGGTAGCCGAGACAACATGATCAAGCTTTGGAGAAGAAATCCATCTACAGAGGCTTTTGCCCCACAACCGATCGCCACACTTAAAGGGCATGAAGGCCCAGTCCTTGACGTATGCTTCAGCCATGATGGTGAAATGATCGCTTCAGCCAGTGAAGATACTACCATCCGTCTTTGGAAAAGTGATGGCACTGTCATTCGGACTTTGCGAGGAGGGCATGATCGCTGGGTGACCTGCGTTGCTTTTCATCCCAATAGTAAAGCCTTGGTTTCAGGTAGTGCCGATCGCAATTTGATTATTTGGAATATTCAGGGTGTACCGATTAGACATTTGCGCGGACATGATAGCTTTGTCGAAAGTGTCGCCTATGCCCCTAACGGCTTGGCGATCGCCTCGGGCAGTCGCGATCGCACCGTCAAAATGTGGGGATCAGACGGAGTTTTGATCAAAAATTTTCATGGACACACCGACAAAGTGTGGAGCGTCGCCTTTAGCAATGACAATCATACGATCGCTTCTAGTGGATTTGATCGCACCATCCGAATTTGGGATATTGAACAAGGCTTGCAATATACATTTCAAGGACATGGCGATGTGGTACATAGCATCGCCTTTAGCCCCGATGGTAAAAATCTTGCCTCGGCCAGTAGAGACACCACGGTTAAATTTTGGTCAATTCGCGGCACTCCATTAAGAACCCTGATGGGACACACGGATGAAATATTTTCGGTCGCGGTCAGTCCTAATTCTAAGTTTTTAGCTTCTGCCTGCAAAGATAAGACCGTTAATCTCTGGAAGGCAAATGGCACGCTTGAAGCTGTGCTAGAAAGCCATAATGACAAAGTAAACTGTGTTGCCTTCAGCCCCGATAGTTCTACCCTACTTACAGCCGCCGCCGATGCCAGTATCAAAATGTGGAGAAGCGATGGAACTCTGATTGATACCATCAGCGCCCATCGTGCCGAAATTTACAAAGTTGTTTATCGTTGCGATGGTCAAGTTTTTGCTTCTTGCAGTGCTGATGGCACTGTCCGTGTTTGGAGCGCTGACGGCAAATGGTTACAAACGCTCACTGGACATACTGCCGAAGTGTACAGCATCGACTTTAGTCCTGATGGCAGTATGCTGGCTTCAGCAAGCAAAGACAAACTAATTAATCTGTGGAGTTGGGATGGCACTCTGCTTAAAACCCTAGACGGACATAGCGCTGAAGTCTATACAGTTTGCTTCAATCCAAATGGCACGATGATTGCCAGTGGCAGCATGGATCAAAGCGTGAAGCTTTGGAGTATAGATGGACATCTAATTAAAACTTTAAATGGACATAGCGCCGAAGTAACTAGCGTATGCTTTAGTCCCGATGGTAAGTCGATTGTTTCCGCGAGCGAAGATTCCACAATTCAATTTTGGAGCGGCGATGGCACTCTGTTACGAACTTTTAACGGTCATCAAGGTCGGGTGCGAAGTGTCTGTTTCAGTCCCAATGGCAAAATCTTAGTGTCAACAGGTGAAGATCACAAAATCATCATGTGGAATCTTGATATTGAGAACCTGCTAATGCGCGGCTGCCAATGGTTACAGGAATATTTGAGAACCAATATAAATGTTTCTGAAGAAGACAAACGGACTTGTCTAGGTGGCTGCGGCTGGCTCTACAAATATCTCAAATCTACGCCTCCAGCCTAAAATCGCAAGAATGAGTGTTATAGCAATCCGAAATGAGTTGTGAAAGGCTTCGACTTGCCTTCGACAAACTCAGGACATCGCGCTCAGCCAGCATATATCGTTGGCTGAGCGAAGTCGAAGCCCTATTTTTCTCATAAATGATTTAGGAGTGTTATAGCAATACCAGATCGTGACTTTTACTATTCAATCTATTAAATTTCAACCCTATCGATTTGCTTTCCATCAACCATTTAAGACAGCGTTGGGAACATATTCTCATCGAGAAGGTTTTATGATCAAGATTAGCGATCGCCATGATGAGATGGATGGATATATTGGCTTAGGAGAATCCGCACCTCTTGAAGGTTTTGGAATGGAATCTCTTGCCGAAACCGAAAAAACTTTAAGACTATTTCAGCGATCGCTAATGACTGGGAAAATTAATGCCAAAATTCAAACTGTGGGTGACATTGAGAATTTATTGGCAACCTGCGATCGCACACCTGCCGCAAAACATGGGCTGGAACTAGCTTTACTCAATTTATTAGCACAGGTGCAAAACATATCACTTTCACAGTTATTAGTAAATTGGGGTAAGTTGGTAGTTCCTGTGAATGCGGTGATGATGAATGCTGTAATTGGCGCGATCGCCCCTGAACTTGCCGCAACCGCCGCCAGAAAATATATAGAACAAGGCTATCGCTGTCTAAAGATCAAGGTGGGAACTGAGGATTTTGGTTCAGATTTACGAAGAGTTGCCGCAGTGCGATCGCAAGTTGATCAACTTGATCCTCATATCCAGATACGGCTTGATGTCAATCAAGCATGGTCAGTATGTGAGGCGATCGCGAATTTAAAACAACTAGAGCAACTTGAATATCTGCAAATTGAATATGTTGAACAACCTGTGGCTGCGTCAGATTTATTAGGTATGGCTCAAGTCAGGCGATCGCAATCAATCCCTATTGCCGCCGATGAATCGGTAAATAGTCTTGCTCAATTACAAAAAGTCATCGAAGCTGAAGCCGCCGATATTATTATTCTCAAACCCATGGCTCTAGGGGGGATTCTAACCGCTTACCACGGAGCGGCGATCGCCTTGAATGCAGGCTTAGATGTGGTCGTGACAACGACCCTCGATGGGGCGATCGCCCGTCAAGCCGCTTTTGCCTTAGCCGCCGCCCTCCCAATTAAGCGAGCCTGCGGCTTAGCGACAGGACATTTGCTTGCCGAAGATTTTCCAGAATATTGTTCAAAGTATTGAGCTTGCTTTCCTTGCGATAGATATTTGCGATCGCGTCAATACATTGATTAAGGATCATGGTAAGTTAAGTTTAGTTAAGAAATTATTTTTAAATATTAGGCTCTTTGAATATGAAACCCTCTTGGAGAACAGCATTGCTGTGGTTACTGCCGATCGCCATAATCGGCTTTTTTGCATGGCAGACATTAATCTCTCGTCCTGCACCTAGTCGTCCAACCGTGAATGCAGCCAACACCCGCATTGCTTACGGCAGATTTTTGGAATACCTAGATGAAAATCGAGTCCGCAAAGTAGATATTTTTGATGGTGGACGCACGGCGGTAATCGTAGCAAGCGATCCCCAAATTGAGGGTAAAGAGCAACGCGCTAGAGTTGACTTGCCGATGTATGCACCTGAGTTGATGGATAAACTCAACCAAGGTGGTGTTGATTTGGCTATCTACCCTCCTAGCAACAATGGCGCAATCTGGGGATTTTTGAGTAATCTGATTTTCCCTGTCGCTCTGTTAGGCGGGCTGTTTTTCTTGTTTCGTCGTTCCAATCAAATGGGTGGACCGGGACAAGCCATGGACTTTGGTAAGTCTAAGGCCCGTTTTGCGATGGATGCTCAAACTGGCGTAATGTTTGATGATGTCGCGGGTATCGAAGAAGCTAAAGAAGAATTGCAAGAAGTAGTTACCTTCTTGAAAAAGCCTGAACGCTTCACGGCTGTGGGCGCGAAGATTCCTAAAGGCGTGTTATTGATTGGACCTCCCGGAACTGGTAAAACCTTACTAGCCAAGGCGATCGCAGGTGAAGCAGGTGTACCTTTCTTCTCCGTATCTGGATCAGAATTTGTGGAAATGTTTGTCGGTGTCGGTGCATCTCGCGTCCGCGATTTGTTTAAAAAAGCCAAAGAAAACGCTCCTTGCATCATCTTTATTGATGAAATTGATGCGGTCGGTCGTCAACGTGGCGCAGGTATCGGTGGCGGTAATGATGAGCGCGAACAAACCCTCAACCAGATCCTCACCGAAATGGATGGATTTGAAGGAAATGCAGGCGTAATCGTAATTGCGGCAACTAACCGCGCTGATGTACTTGACTCGGCGCTATTACGTCCAGGTAGATTCGATCGCCAAATTGGTGTTGATCCACCTGACATCAAAGGTCGTTTACAAGTTCTCAACGTTCATGCTCGTGACAAAAAAATTAGTCCTGATGTATCCCTAGAAGCGATCGCCCGTCGCACCCCCGGATTTGCAGGTGCTGATCTAGCGAACCTCTTGAATGAAGCGGCTATTTTGACCGCCCGTCGCCGTAAAGACGCGATGACCATGGCAGAAGTTGATGATGCTGTCGATCGCGTGATTGCAGGACTTGAAGGTAAAGCCCTCGTTGATAGTCGCAACAAGCGGTTGATTGCATACCACGAAGTTGGTCATGCGATCGTTGGTACATTGCTAAAAGATCATGATCCTGTGCAAAAAGTCACTCTGATTCCTAGAGGTCAAGCGGCTGGCTTAACATGGTTCACTCCCGACGAAGAACAAACTCTAGTTTCTCGCGGTCAAATCCTCGCCCGTATTACCGCCGCTCTCGGTGGTCGTGCGGCTGAAGAAGCCGTATTTGGCTCGGCTGAAGTCACCACAGGCGCAGGCGGAGACTTACAACAAGTTGGTGGTCTGGCGCGTCAAATGGTCACTCGCTACGGCATGTCAAATATCGGACAACTTGCCCTTGAAGGTCAAAGCTCAGAAGTATTTCTTGGACGCAGCATGGGCGGCGGTTCTCAGTTTTCTGAAGATATTTCCGCAAAAATCGATCAGCAGGTACGCGAAATCGTCCAGAAGTGCTATCAAACTGCCTTGCAAATTGTGTATGAAAATCGCTCGGCGATCGATCGCGTTGTCGATCTGCTAGTTGAGAATGAAACTCTAGATGGTGACGAATTTCGTCGAATTGTCTCTGAGTACACGGCTGTACCTGTAAAAGAGCGCTTTATGCCTCAAATGTAAGGTCAGTTTTTAAATCCAAAAAGTAGAAGGCGGCGCGATGCGCCGCTTTTCGCTTTTTGGGTTTTGACTTGTTTAGGACTTACGCAAAAGAACGAGATGTAGGGGCAATTCATGAATTGCCCCTACGGTAAAATAGGGCTTTTAGGGCATTTTTGCGTAAGTCCTATTGTTCTAAAATGCCTATATCAAACAAGATCCCAGCAAGATATAAATAGATATGCGTTTAATACATACTTCTGATTGGCATTTGGGACGAAAGTTAAAAGGAGTCGATCGCACTCCAGAGATTGCCTTAGCCTTAGAGGAAATCCTCAAATATGCCAAAGACTTTGAAGTTGATGCAGTGCTGGTCGCGGGGGATATTTTTGATGTTCCAAATCCGACAACGGAAGCAGAACGAGTTGCTTATGACTTTTTTTATAGACTTAATCAGCTAAGTATTCCATCAGTGGCGATCGCGGGAAATCATGACTCAGCAACACGAATTGATAGCCTCGCCCATTTGCTATCTCTAGCGGGCGTTAGAGCCTTGGGTAGACCCCGAATTGCGGAAGAAGGCGGCGTTGTGGCGATCGATACGGCTAATGGAAAACTTTGTGTCGGAGCTATGCCCTTTGCTTCAGAACGAAGAATGTTGATGGCTGAAGATATTTGGAACTTAGATGCTTTAGCCCAACGCAACGATTACAAAACCACAGTAACTTATGTTTTGCAAAATCTAGCGCAAGCCTTTAAAAACGATGCGGTGAATGTGATGATCGCGCACATGACTATTGATGGTGCAAAGTTTACAGGCTCGGAGGCTGCTTATTATAGTGGTGACGTTTATAGTTTTTCAGGGCAAACAATTCCTTCTGAATGTCAGTATGTGGGCTTAGGACATATTCATCGACCACAACAGATTCCCAATGCTGCGCCGACTTATTATTCGGGATCTTTAATTCAAGTGGATTTTGGTGAGGTAGGGGAACAGAAGGGTTTTAATGTGATTGAAGTGGAAACGGGGCGACCTGCAAAAGTGCAATTTCAGCCGTTGACTTGTCAGAAACCGCTTAAGCGAGTGGAATGCCATCTCGATCGCCTTGATGAACATTTAGAAGCGCATCGTGATTATGTGGGATATTTGAAATTTGCGATCGCCATCGATACGCCCCAAATTGGACTAGCGGATCGGGTGCGAAAAATTTGTCCTCAAGCGGTCATGGTTGAGCCAAAGTTAATCATGAATGAATCGAGCAGAACATCTGAAGTCAAGGCTTGCGATCGCTTCGATCCAGTCATCGAGTTTCAAAAATTTTATAGCGATCGGGACAAGAAACTATCTCCTCATGTGGTTGAAGCATTTAAAAATTTGTATATGGAGTTTAGTGATGTGTCCAATTAAATGGCTCTACTCCGAGTCCAGAGTTTCCAGTCCAGAATTGCAAATGCTGGGCGGAGATCTACACCGATATCTCTTGGCTAGCCATGTATAGGGCTTTTTAAGTACCCCTAGCAGAAAGGAGGCGAAAGGTAGATAATAATAGCGTTATTGACTGACGATCATCATTTTACTCAAGAGGGTTTTACGATTCTATTTTCGAGCAATTCGCTAAGTTAAACCAATCAAAAAAAAGCATAGAGAATGGCTAAGCTATTCTTTATGCTTTCTTGATTTTAAGAGCATCCACCTTGATTTAAGCTCTCTTTAACGATCGCACATTGCGACTTAACTTCTTCTTGCAGCCAACCCAATAAACCAAGGCGATCGCTATTTGCGGAAACAGTTACGCCAAATACAAGGTCAGCTAGAGAAATATGCGATCGACCACACAACCGCCAAAGCTTATCAGTATCTGGCGAAGATGGATCGCCATCACCGATTAGGGAAACATCCATTAAACCTTGTGCGATCGCCAATCTCTGCTCTCGCGGCGAGAGAATTACTTGAATTATCGCATCACATTGAACTTCCATACATAACATTCTTTAGTGCAATCCTATATAGCTTTAGGGAGCGTAAAAATGAATAAACTTGGACACAGAACTGATTTTGATATTGCGTGTGCCATAACCATGTTTCGACTCATAATTGTATTCAGAAATATCAATTGTGCCATTCGACAGAACTCGCTCAACATAAGCAACATGACCAGATCTGAACCAAGCCACATCACCCCATTTAGGGGTTACGTTAGAGTCATCTTGAGGGATGCCTGCGTCTGTGGCAGCCTTTGACCAATTACTCGCATTACCCCATCTAGGACTTTTATACTGATTTGTGAAGGGTACGCCGCGCCTATTTAGTCTGCTTGCCACATAGGATGTGCATTCACACTTGTAGAAGTTCCAAGGATCAACACGCATTCTTCCGCCAGAAGGACTTGGGCATTCTCCCGCGAAGGGATAATAACGGTTGGGAATTGGGGCGCTAGCGGGTGCGGCGATCGCTCCCGCAACTCCAATGATGGAAAGTCCTGCACTCAAAAGTATAGATTGTAAGAATGATTTGTTCATAATGGCAATTTATTTTCAAAAAATATAGTGAAAGAGCAATGCGAAGGAAATATTTAACAGCCACACAAAGCTTCGGAAACAGTTTGCTCCAATTGATCGCATTTATTTAGCGAACTTCGCCATCACGATTTGTATACTCACCACGAAAAACACCGCCTATATCCAAAAAGCCAGAACCTTCTCGAATAAGGTCAACACTCACAGCAGTAGCTGGTTTGCTGTCTGCAAAACGTAATACACGGACTGTAACCATTATCTACCTCTACAAATTATTTTCACGATGAGAACATCTTCTCTGTTTCTTCTGTTTCTTGTCTAGACGTTCTTAAAAGAAACTTTGAGCATAGATTTTAGCGATCGCAGTTTCTTAAAAAAAACAAACTAGAGAAACAACCTAGCTTTTTGCCTCAGGCTTGACTAAACCAGCAATCAAGCAGGCTCCACTAATTCCAAATGTAATCATCGGCAATGTACCAATTAAACTGGCTGTTCCTGAATCAATTTTGCTTCCCTTGGCATTGAACATATTGTCACCCGAAGTGATCAGAATACATTCACCAAATATACACATCACCCTTTGTGAAAGCTGAACACTGCCAAGTCCTAGCATCAAAAAGATTCCAGAAGCAATCAGCAAGCCTTTATTTTTCATAATAACTTCACTCTATATTTGTTAATTAACGTACCCAAAATGAAATATCACTGCGATTTACAACAGGTGTGCGAAACCCAATCACAGCAACGTTAGTGCAACCAGCATCACGATAAGTCTTGCCTCCTTGATTAGCACCCCGCACCGTGATTTTGCCTGTGCGTGAATCGAAACTATTCACAAAGCCAACATGACCATAAGTTCTGTCTGAACCAGGGAAGTTAGGTTGCATGATCACGATCGCACCGGGTGTGGGTGAGCTAATCTGCCGAAAACCTTTTTTTGGCAGCGAGTAGATCATATCTTTCGCATGACCCATCGCCTGAGTGATACCTAATACATTTTTGACATAGCCGACACATTGGCAATACTGATTAGCATAAGAAGCAGATGGAGCAGTAAGAAGCGATATGCCAGTAACTCCAAAAGCTAAAGAAGCAGCGATAAAACGTTTAACCATGTTCGTTTGCGTTTAAGTTTTTTACGACCTCAACATCATGGCTTGACAGCCTGTAGCTTGTAAATCGGTATCTCACAAGATACAGGTATCCTGATTTTTTATAGCGTTCTGCACCTCCTAGTAATTTGCATTTTAAGAAATTCAGCCATATAATTTGACAGGTTAAAAAATGTGGTTCTCCAATCAATATATGAGCAAAGAAAAACAATTTCAAGATTTTGGGGAATGGCTCAATAGTCAATTTGCTAACAATACAGATTTGACTAATGGACATCTAGCCAGAAAAATTCGAGTTGGTAAATCCCTCATTGGCAAATGGCGGCGTGGAGAAGTTAAAAAACCAAATCCTAAAAATTTACACAATCTTGCTAAATTTTTTGAAGAAGATGAAGCTTTTTTACAATTTATTGCTTGGGGGAACAATAAGTCGATAGTAGAAGCGTATGTTGCAAACGAAGAGATTATCGATGAGATTGATGGGCAAATTGCCAATATCGACATAGAAGAATTTGAAAATTTTCCAGAGGGGAATGTCAAACTTGCCGATTTAACTGAATATAGCAAGCAAGCAAGATTGATTTTTATTGTTGGGACAGTTGGAGTTGGCAAAAGTTTATTGGCGAAAACTTTTTACAATATTCGCCATCTTCAGTTTCAAAAGGCAATCAGATTTACCGCTTATGACGATAGTTCTACAACAGATATTGCTGTATATATAGATTCTTTTTCCGAAGGTGCTGCGAATAACCGCATTTTGGGAAAACTTAAACAAGAACGCTGCTTGCTAATTTTAGATGATCTTGATTTAGAAAATGAAGAATATATTCCACTACTACAAGAGATTGCCGAAACTAAGCATCAGAGTTGTGTGATTGTCACCTGTCGTGATTGCCCGAAAGGATATCGCGATTGGGCTTATCGTCCTAAAGTTGTGACATTAACGGGTTTAGATGAACTTGAAGCGATCGCCCTATTACAAAGCGAAGGACTATCACCGAATGCTGACAAAAAGCTAGTCCAAGAACTGATCAAAAAATATGAAGGTATTCCTTGGGGATTGAAGTTAGCAGTTCAAGATATTTTGGAACTTCACAATGGCAATCTTGCTGAATATCTCGGAAAGACTAGCACCGTATTTTCAAGAGACTTCGGCAAAGAGATTGATGGAATCATTGCTCGATTGTCTCCTTTGGAGTTAGAAATTTTGTACTGGCTAGCTTTGCAAAATGAAGCGATTCCCTATCCTGAGATTCGTGAAGCATTTAGCGATCGCCCGACAACTCTGATAGATAGAAATGAAGTTGGTGCAGCCGTAAACGAATTAAATCGCCGACTGTTGATCGAAAAAAATGAAATTGGAATTGCGCTGCGAACGACAGTGCAGCAATGCGCGAAGAGCCAATTACGGAAGATACTGAAGAAAGAAATTAAGGCGATCGCCGCTAATGACATGAGTAAATCGCGCTGGTTGTATACCCTTGACCTCGTTGATGAACAAATCAAACTCCGCGATCGCTTTTCTCAGCATGAGCCGACTATCATACAGGCGCTAACTCAATTGGAAGCTATCTCAAAAGAGAAAGGGGTGAATGCGATCGCGAATTTGCGATATTTATTAAGAAAACCGATAGAATAGTAATCAACACCCAACCCAATCCAATCCTATGCTGATGACTGCGGCTGAAATTGGCGTAATCCCTGATATTAGCGATCTTGCCACCGAAGACGATACACCTGTGGATAATTTTTTTTCGGCAGAACTGCAACGATTACTTGTCGAGACTTTGTATAGCTCATGGGCGCAAACTTGCGATCGCAAATTTGTCGCCGATGCAAATGTGGGCATTTTTAGCGCTATCAAACGTCCGCCGATTGTGCCTGATATGTTCTTATCGTTAGATGTCGAAGTTGATCGAGATTTTCGGCAAAAAAGTAATCGCTCTTACTTCGTCTGGGAAATGGGTAAGCCGCCAGATGTGGCGATCGAGGTTGTTTCTAATCAGTTTGGCAATGAGCTTGGCAGCAAACTTAGGGACTATGCTTCTATCAGTGTGAGTTATTATGTCGTCTTCGATCCATTCGCGCAATTAGGCGATCGCCTATTACGAGTATTTGGACTGCATGAAGGACGCTATCAAGAAATGTCTCCTGTATTAGGCAAGAATGCTCAAGCTTTATTTTGGCTAGAACAGGTTGAACTGGGCTTGCTGGTTAAGTCAGGAGAGTATGAAGGTAAGCAAGATATGTGGTTACGTTGGTGCGATCGCAATGGTGACATATATCTCGCTGGTCGTGAATTGGCTAAACAAGCAAGCGAATTAGCCAAGCAAGCTGAAGCATCTCTCAGTCAAGAACGCCAAAAATCTGAGCGCCTTGCCGAACTGCTAAAAAATCTCGGTATTGAACCAGATTCGTAACTCCTAGACCCTTAGGGCGGCGCTTCGCGCCGCCCTAACCTCTATTTAATATGCTATAAAAATATTGCGGTATTTGTTGTAAAAAGCAATGACAACCATCGTCAAACTCAGCTTGCCCGACCATACTCAACTTCCTGAGTCCAATGGTGAATTTGTGAAGAATTTCCAAGAGCATCCCCAAAGTGTGCTGCTCACCGACACGATCGCCCCCGTTCTCGATCGCATTCACCCTGATGGCAACTATTGCATCGGACAAGACTCTGGCATCTATTGGCGACTTGCCGAACCATTGGAAAAAGGAGCAGAAGCTCCCGACTGGTTTTATGTGTCGAATGTACCTGCGACCCTTGATGGAGTCGTGCGGCGCTCCTATGTCATGTGGCAAGAATATATTTCGCCGCTATTAGCTCTAGAGTTTGTATCTGGCAATGGAAGCGAGGAACGCGATCGCACGCCGATCAAGGGCAAATTTTGGGTATACGAACAAGCAATTCGGATTCCTTATTATGGTATTTACGAAGTCAAAAAAGCCAGCATCGAGATGTATCAGCTTGTTGGAGATAGTTACACGCTGATGTCGCCGAATGAGCGCGGGCATTACGAGATCCCAGCTATGCAAGTCGAGATTGGGATTTGGCAAGGACTATATCAAAATATGAATTTACCATGGTTGCGCTGGTGGGATCTTGAAGGCAATTTGTTGCTGACAGGTTCTGACCGAGCTGCCTTGGAGCAGCAACGTACTGCTTTAGAAAAGCAACGCGCTGATAATGCTGAACAAAAGCTTGCTCAACTCCAAGCCAAAATGCGATCGCTAGGAATCGATATCAGTGCTTGAAATAGATGATCTTGAAGCAGGAATAACTATAGAAAACCGCTACGAACTCATTCAAAAATTGGGTGAGGGCGGTTTTGCCGTGGTATGGGAAGTCGCAGATACACTGGCAAATGGCGATCGCAAAGCAATCAAATTTCTCGACAGTCAAAATCTTCTTGATGTGAAACTTTTTCGTAATGAGTTTTGGACGCTTGATGGCTTAAGTTGCGATCGCCTAGTCAAAGTCCAGCCTGATTCTCTTTATCCTGAACAAGAACCAGACGAAGATGATGACACACTGCGTTTTTTTGTGATGGAAAAAGTAGAGGGAAAAACTTTAGAAAAATTGATTGAAGAATCAGTAATAGAACCAGACAATCAGAAATTATCTTTTGTTAAATCTATTTGGCAATTTTTATTTTGTCGCTATCCACCACTGCGATCGCGCATCACTTATGTTGAAATTGGCAATTGGCTAGAACAAATTGCCGAAGCCTTAGAATATATACATTCCGAGAAAATTATCCATTGTGATATCAAACCCGCAAACATAATCATCACGCCTAATGGAGATATTAAACTAATTGATTTTGGAGTCGCAACTCAAACTGATGGTAGAGAATATGCGATCGAATTTGACTCGCGATCGCAGACTATTGGATGGACACCTAATTATGCAGCTCCTGAGCAAAAAAATAAACAGGTTTTACTCGCTTCTGATTTTTATAGCTTTGGGCTGACAATTCTATCTGCACTCACGGGGCAGCAGCCTCCAGCAGAGTTCGATGAGTCCAAACTGCGATCGCAATTTCCACCCGAACTGACTACTTTTTTAATCAGAGCCACTAAAGATGACCACACGCATCGGTATCTCAATGCTAAAGATATGCACAACGCCGCAAAAAATGTAGCGCGATCGCTACGCCGCAAATATTGGCGCTGGAATGGTTTGAGGCAAGTTGTTAAGGTGTTGGGTATTGCGGCGATCGCCACGTTTACAATTGTAGGTATCCGATCTACAGGTAGATTGCAAACCTTAGAATTGCAAGCCTATGATCAAATGATCGGAATGCGTCCTGACTTAGGCGCTGACCCTCGCTTATTAATCGTCAATATGACCAATGATATAGAAGATATTTCTGATCAAAATTTAGTTGAACTATTGCCCCGCTTGTTGGATTATCAGCCGAAGGCGATCGGTATCATTTTACGTCGCGATGAGAAAAGTGCATCAACGCCGAAGAGCCAAGCTAAACTAAAACAAATTTACAAACAAAACAACATATTTGGCACTTGTGAACATGCTGACCATGATGGACAAAAATCAAGCTTCCCTTTTATCCCCGCACCAATTGCACCTTTAGGCTTTGGCAATTCGCTTGAGGACTATTGGCAAGGAAACCCTGATAATGATAAATCTCTTCGCCGCCATTTACTTTTTTATAAAATTCCTCTCGAAGACGAATGTAAAGCAAAAGCCTCAATTAGCTTACTAATTGCCCATCATTATCTACAAAATAAATCTAAATATAGCAATACTTCAGACCATACATATGCTCTAGAAAAAGCTCTATTCCAAAGTCTGCAATTAGGACAGGGAGCTTATCAAGATCCTAATATGACAGAATTTGGCAATCTGTTTCAGATTATGCTTGATTATCGCTCTCCCAATATTGCCGAAATTGTTCCCGTCAAGCACATTCTTTCAGGAGATTTTTCGTCAGAATTAGTACGCGATCGCATCGTGCTGATTGGTAGAGCTAGCTTCGATCGCAGTATCGGTCGTGAGCCATTTGTTACGCCCTATAGCAATCTCAAAGAAATGTCTAGTGTGGAATTAAAAGCACAAATGATCAGTCAACTGATTAGTGTTGCTAAAGGAGAACGCCAGATTTTAAAACCTGCCAGTTTTGAGTTAGATCTAATCTGGATGATCTGTACCGCAAGCCTCAGCGGATTCATTGGTTGGCGGGTCAATTCTTGGGTGTGGCCGAGCCTTGTATTGGTGATTCTGACACCTACCTTGTACATGGTTTGTTTCTTCTTTTTCGTAACTCAAGGGCTATGGCTAGGGTCTGTCCCGATTATGATTGTGACAATAGTTGCCAACTTTGGCGTATGTGTTTATACTCGATGTGAGTATAAATTGATGGGGAATGTGTGAATATTTCAAATACTGCAATCAAATTTGCTTGTGTAAGTGGTCTTGTAATTAGCGATCTGGTGGGGCTGTTTGACTGGAGACTGCAACCCGTCAGTAGCCAGCAAAATATATCATCATTCTTACTGACGCAAAAACAGACGACTCAAACCAAACCAATAGGGAGAAGCGCTAGCGGTACTACGCCGAGAGGCGATTGCCCTGCTCTACTTGCTGGTGTAACTGGTTTAACAGCGCTTACTCCTGATAAAAACGAAGATACAGTTACACTTTCTCAAAGTCCCACTTTTCACTTCTATTCTCCTTACCCTAGTGCTAAATATCGCCTCAGACTTTTTGCAGCCAATAAAAGAGATGTGCTATACCGTCAGGATATCCAAGGCCCGGATAAAACTGGTATTTTTACAGTCTCATTAAAGAATATAACTGCACTGAAACCGAATGAACGTTATTTTTGGGAGTTGGAATATTTTTGTTCCGATAAGCCTAATGCCTCTAATCCAATTGTTTTTGGATATCTCTATCGTGATCAACTGACTGCTTCTCAAAAGCAAGAGTTTAGCAGAGCGAAAACTTATACTCAGCGCATTGACTTTTATCGAAAGAATGGCATCTGGGTGGAATTACTAGATGAAATTGCGAAGTCTTATCCACAATCAAAAACTATTTGGCAGCAAACTCTTGATGCTGAAGGGTTGCAATCTATTTCCAATCAAGAGCTTCTTCCTACGAAACGAGACATAAAACCATGAAAATTTTTCCTGTTCTTTTCTTATTGTCTGTATCGATCACAACAGGTTTTGTCTTATCGCCTAAAGTTGCGATCGCGCAATCAAATATCAAAATTAGCCAAGCCAATCAAGTTGACTCTAGCTATCAAAAAGAACTAAATAGACTCATTGAAAATGGTGATGCGAAGTTTCAGCGAAAGGACTTGCAAGGTGCGATCGCTATTTATCAAAAAGCCTTACAACTTGCTAAACAGAATCAAGATTTACACTCGCAGGTTGGACTTCTGGTGGGGATTGGTAGAGTTTATGATTTGAAAGGTCAATATCTAGATGCAGAACGTACTTTTAATCAAGGATTACAGACACTTTCACAACTAGCTGACGAACCGTCTACAGTTGAAAAAAGGGTTACACAATCTCGTTGGCGAGTTCTCTCACTTACGGGTTTAGGTATTGTATATTCAAATATTGGAGAATATACCAAAGCCACTGAGCGATTGCAATTAGCCGTGCTTTCATCTAACCAGACAATCAGTAAGCCCACAGTACTCATTCATTTTGAACCTAGATTTAAGCTTGCCGAGCTTTATCAGAAACAAGAAAAATATAAAGAAGCCATAGATGTATTACAACATTGCCGCATTATTGCCACCCAACTCGGCGATCGCCAATTAGATGCAATGACTCTAACGGCGATCGGCAATAACTTCGCCAAGATGGGCAATCTAAAGCTAGCGCGACAGTTTTACGATCAAGCAACTGCATTAGGAAACTTCCCTCAAGAGCCAGAAATTGCTAATGCTCCTACGAGATTAGAAGGTATATCTGGAGATTTAAATTCGGTCACCAGTTTCTTCGATAAATTTGTGCCAATATTGCAAAAAGCAGGTCGCAGTATCAGAAAAATAGAAAAGATTACATCTATTGATCCGAACTTTGCGATTGTTGGTATAACTGCCAATAACCTAGAGAACGTCACCCAAAAATTACTAGATGTTTCATCAAGTTTCAGGCGAGGTGACTTGATGAGCGCATACCCGACTCTGCAAGGCATCACTAGTGATATGACTAAGATGACTCAAAACCTGAAAGATCTCAGTGCATTGATGGAAGATATGAAACGCAATCCAGAAAAATTCACTCTTTTTAAACGATTGAGTCCTCAAGATACGAAGTCCCTGTTAGACATTGTTGAGGAAATGCGTGATATTAAAACTTCTATAGATGGTCGTTCTAAACAGTTAAAAAAAAACTAATTTCCTTTGAGAATGTCAACGCGATCGCCAACTCCCTAGACTTCAAATTACTTTCTTTGAAAACAAAGCAACTGAACCCTAAGTCCATTAACGAAGAATTGGACAACATGATCAGAAACTCGTCAGTTCGATCTGGACAGTTCTATATCAATGGAGCTAAAAAACAAGTGGAAATTGCTAGGCGTTCAGGAGATCCATTAGCTTACGGTCGAGCTTTGAATAATCTAGGATTGTCTTATAAATATAATTCAGAATATCTCAGGGCTGAGCAATACCTAATGGAAGCGATCGCAATTTGGGAAAAGTTACGAGTGGGACTGCAAGACGAAGAATCCTATCGCATTTCCCTATTTGAAACCCAAACTGTAACTTATCAATCTCTGCAACAAGTAAGAATTGCCATGCAGAAATATCCTGAAGCATTGGAAGCAGTGGAGCAGGGACGGGCAAGAGCATTTTCGGCATTGTTGTCAGGTAAACTGTCTGGAAATCGCATTCAGAAATACACAGAGCCACCTGTCACACTAAAGCAATTACAACAAATTGCCCGTGATCAGAAAATCACCATCGTTTCTTATTCGCTGATCAAGTCAGCAGGAATAGGAGCATTTCAGCCATTACTGGGTAGTGCAGAACTTTATGCTTGGGTGATAGCTCCTAATGGAAAAATCAGCTTTCGTCAAATAGATTTATCAATGTGGGAAATCGAAAATGGCAAATCTCTCATAGAAATAATTGAAGATTTACAAGAGAGGCTAGGTCGTCCAAGTGGAACAACCCGAATTGCTGGTGCAACTACAGCCAATCCACGCAAACCACCGCAAAACTATGATGACTCACCTGACGAACTAAAAAAACTCTATCAACTACTCATCAAACCAATTGAAGAATTTCTACCCACAGACCCTGACGCGAAAGTTGTATTTATTCCCCATCAAGCTCTGTTTCTCGTACCTTTTGCGGCTCTAAGAGAGCAATCTGGCAAATATCTCATTGAGAAGCATACGATCGCCTATTCACCATCGATTCAGGTACTTGCCTATACCGAAAAATTACGCGATCGCCCTCAAGGCTCAGGAGAATTATTAGTCGGTAATCCCACTGGCGATCTCCAAAGTGCTGAATTTGAAGTAAATGCGATCGCGCAATTTTTCAAGACCAAAGCGATCATCGGTCAAGACGCAACCAAAGCCGCCATACTTGCTAAAATTTCTGATACACGAATTATTCACCTCGCCACTCATGGAAAATTTGATGACACAAATGGATTAAATAGCGAGATTTTATTAGCTCCTAATGGCAAAAAGGCGATCGCCCTGACCGCCGCCGAAATTTTAAAGCTCAATCTCAAAGCCGAATTAGTCGTGCTTAGTGCTTGTAATACCGCTAAGGGCAAAATTACAGGTGATGGCGTAATTGGCTTGTCCCGCGCCTTTATTTTGGCTGGTACACCGAGTATTATCGTGACGCTGTGGTCGATACCTGATGCCGAGACAGGAAAATTGATGCCAGAGTTTTATCGAAATTTGCAAACAAATAGCGATCGCGCTCAAGCTTTACGACAAGCAATGCTCACGACTATGCGAGATTATCCACATCCTCGTAATTGGGCAGCCTTTACATTGATTGGGGCGAGAAATTAAGAACTTCGTGTGCTTTTAAGTTTTAATGCAAAATTTCAATGGTCGTACCGCGTTGCAACAAAGTATAAATCTCATCGACATCTTTGTTTTTGAGCGAGATACAACCCAATGTCCAATTAATTTGGCGATCGATCAACCAATCTTGACCTTTTTCCACACCATGAATGCCAATCTCGCCACCAATATCATCATTTACATTTAACACCCCTCTAGCCTTGGCTTGTGCGAATTTCCGCCAAGAATCTTGATTTGGATAATCTAACCAAATAAACTTTGACCATTCTGAATGATAGTAAAGATCCTTAACACGAAATATACCTTCGGGGGTGCGTTTGTCCCCTGCGCGTAACTTGTCATCCTTGGGATTTGCACCTAAAACGATCGCATAGGCTTTAATCGGCTTTTTTTGATAATAGACAGTAAGTTTATATTTTGATTTTTCAATCACGATCGCGATCGCCTTTTTATCGAGCTTCTTGAAATTAATTAAAGAGGCGATCGCCTTATCTTTGTTGAGTAGTTCATTAGCCGCCCTCGCTTCACAATTTATAAAACATGGCAGATAGTTAGCAATATGAGAATTAGCGATCGCATAAATTCCCAGCAGACTTACAGATAAGGCAAAGCAGCTAAAAATTAGTGGCGATTGGCGATCGGCAAGTTTTTTTTGTGACATATAGCAATCCTAAATGAGTTGTGAGAGTCTTCGACAAGCTCAGTGCATCGCTTCGCTCAGCCAGCGTATATCGTTGGCTGAGCGAAGTCGAAGCCCTATTTTTCTCATAAATGATTTAGGACTGCTATATCAACTCAAGTACTTGTGATTAGTTTTTGCGAAATACTTTTTGAGTTGTGCGCTTGCACCAAACTAAAAACTCTGGAGTGATGATCCCCTTGGGATAAAAAATTGTCCCGATCACAATTAATACTCCAAAAATAATTAAACGCCCATCCTTAAGAAACTGCCCCAACCACATTGGCACACCATTAACACTAGCCACACCCCGCAAAATCTCTGGCAGAGCCGTCAAAACAATTCCGCCCACCACAGGCCCCCAAAATGTGCGTGAACCGCCAATCAACACAAAAGCTAGGAAAATAATACTGGCATCAAACGTCCCCTGACGCGCATTCCATGTGTTCAAAAAATGGGCGCTGACGGCTCCGACCATACCCGCCAAAATCGCCGCCAACGTAAAAGCTAAAACTTTGTAATAAGTTGGATTAATCCCCATCGAATCCGCCGCTAACTCATCTTCACGAATGGCGATTAAGGCGCGTCCAACCCGAATTTTTTCCAGACGATACATAAATATCATGCTCAAAACCAATAGCGGCAGAGCGATCCACAGATATTCTAAAGTCGATGCAAACGGCTGCGGAATGCCAAAAATACCAACTGCGCCACCTGTGATATCCAGATTAAGCGCCACCACCCGCAAAATTTCGACAAAAGCGATCGTGGCGATCGCCAAATAAATTCCTCGCAAGCGCAACACAGGAACGCCCAACACCAACGCTAATAGTCCTGAAACCAGACCCGCCACCAACATTTCTAGCAATACCCAACCAATAGGCAAAGCCCCCGCCGTTGTCGGTAAAATCTTGGTCGAGGCGATCGCCGCAATATAACCACCCAAAGCATAAAATCCCGGCGTTGCCAAAGACAACTGCCCCGCCATCAGGGGCAAATAGACCGAAATACCAAGAATCGCGCCAAAAATCGCCGAGACCAACAAAAAACCATAAGTATTGAAAAATTCAGCCATAACTTAGATTGTCTTTATGCTTTTAGTCGTTTTCGTAAAATAGAACAAATCGCTCCCTCTAAAAAATAACCTCCCATCGCCCTAATTCGCTATCATTAATCGATAAGTACAACTACCTTAAGAAATTATTAAGGTTTTTGGAAACCGATTAAAATTCAAGCATTAAGTATCCCGCGATCGCTGCTTAAATATCAACAAATATCAACCCTTAGCGTAAATCTTTGAAATCAGGATTTTGACGCAAATTTTTCTTACTACAAATTCTAGAGAGTACAAACAGTGGACATTCAAATTGGGCGCGGTAAAACTGCACGCAGAGCCTATGGCATCGATGAAATTGCATTAGTACCTGGAGGCAAGACCCTCGATCCCAAAGTTGCCGATACATTTTGGGAAATCGGGGGGATTCGTCGCGAAATTCCGATTATTGCTAGCGCCATGGATGGCGTTATCGATGTGAACATGGCGGTCAAACTTTCAGATCTAGGTGCATTGGGTGTACTTAACCTTGATGGCATCCAAACCCGCTATGACGATCCCACGCCGATCTTAGAACAAATCGCCTCTGTGGGTGTTACCGAATTTGTCTCGCTCATGCAAAAACTCTATGCCGAACCCGTCAAACCAGAACTGATCCAAAAACGTATCCGCGAAATCAAAGAAAAGGGCGGCATTGCTTGCGCCAGCAGTACTCCTGCCAATGCTTTTAAATATGGTTTAATCGCCGCCGAAGCAGGCTGCGACCTGTTTTTCTTGCAGTCCACAGTTGTCTCCACCACGCACATCGCCGCCGAAGGATTAGTCTCCCTCGATCTTGCCAAATTCTGTCAAGATATGCCGATCCCCGTCCTCATGGGTAACTGTGTCACTTACGATGTCACCCTAGAGCTTTTACGCGCAGGAGCCGCAGGCGTATTAATCGGCATTGGACCTGGAGCCGCCTGTACTTCTAGAGGTGTCTTAGGTGTGGGTATTCCCCAAGCCACGGCGATCGCTGACTGTGCGGCGGCTCGCGAAGACTTTTTTAAAGAAACGGGCAAATATATCCCAATTATTGCTGATGGCGGCTTGATTACAGGCGGCGACATCTGTAAATCGATCGCCTGTGGTGCTGATGCAGTGATGATCGGCTCACCTTTTGCCAGAGCCTCAGAAGCACCTGGCAATGGCTTTCATTGGGGCATGGCAACCCCTAGCCCCGTATTGCCACGCGGCACCAGAATTCGGGTTGGCACAACTGGCTCACTGGAACAAATTTTGCGCGGTCCTGCGGGGCTTGATGACGGTACGCATAACCTTTTGGGCGCACTCAAAACCAGCATGGGAACATTAGGTGCGGCTAACCTCCGTGAAATGCAACAGGTCGAAGTCGTAATTGCGCCTTCACTATTAACGGAAGGTAAGGTTTACCAAAAAGCCCAACAGCTTGGCATGGGCAAATAGCAAATATCAAGAAGGCTCGCAATGTGAGCCTTCTTGATATTTACATGTTTGTTATTATTTACTAACAAGGGAGGAAGACGAAAATGGGGAAGTACATAAACCAATATGCCAAAATTTTACTGATTGAAGATAACGAAATGAGTTGCGATATGCTAAGAAGAAGGCTGACTCGTAAAGGCTTTGAGATTATAGTGGCTATTGATGGAGCATCGGGCATAGTCACCGCCCAAACCGAATTACCTGATTTGATTGTGATGGATATGAGTTTACCGATCTTAGATGGATGGGAAGCCACAAAGCGTTTGAAACAAATGACCGAAACTTGCCATATTCCGATCATTGGTTGTTCGGCTCATGCGATGGTTGGCGATCGCGAAAGAGGTATTCAAGCAGGTTGTGATGACTACGACACCAAACCGATTGAATTTGAGCGATTATTAGGGAAAATTGAAGGATTGTTAAAAAAGTATGTCAAACACTAGTGAATCTAATTTATTAAGTAAATCTAATTTATTAATTGTTGACGATGATCCGATGAATCGGGAAATACTTCATCGTCATTTGAAGAATCTAGGATATAACAACATCACCTCGGCAGACAGTGGAAAAAGTGGGCTAGAAGTAGTAGCCTCGCAGCCGATAGATCTGGTCATGCTAGATATGATGATGCCAGTGATGAATGGATTAGAGATGCTAGATCATCTTAAATCTCATCCAGAGTGGCGAGTCATTCCTGTAATCATCATTTCGGCTCTGGACGAGAAAGAAAAGATGTTAGCTTGTATTCAAAAAGGGGCTGAAGATTATTTACTAAAACCTTACGATCGCATTTTTCTCAAGGCGAGGGTAGAGGCTTGTCTTGACAAAAAACTTTTATACGATCGCGAACTTTTAAACAAGCAAAAACTAGAAGCTGCCTACAAAGAATTAGCCGTGGCTTATCGTGAATTGGAAATCATTAAGAATGAGTTAGATGCCCTATCCCATCGCGATGGACTAACTGGCATTGCTAATCGCCGCTATTTTGATACGACCTTAGAAAAAGAATGGAAAGCGGCTCAAAGAGAGAAAGAGTTTTTATCACTAATATTATTTGATATAGACTATTTTAAAAAATATAATGATGCCTATGGACATCTCGCGGGTGATGATTGTCTATGCCAAATCGCGATCGCCGCCTCTCAAGTTATCAAGCGTCCACGCGACACCCTAGCCCGATATGGCGGGGAAGAGTTTGCGGTGATTTTACCTAATACTGATATTCAAGGAGCGAACACCTGCGCGGAACGAATTCGCAGTGAAATAGCAAGTTTGCAGGTTTCCCATACATTTTCGCCAATAACTCCTTATGTGACAGCTAGTCTAGGCGTAACAACCCTAGCTCCTCATATAGAAGTTTCAACGGCTCTGCAATTGATTAAGGAAGCCGATCTAGCTCTCTATCAAGCCAAAAGAGAAGGAAGAAATTGCTTTAGAACCCATTTAAGAATTGCTTTAGATCCCCCAAAATCCCCTTGAAAAGCTACCATGTACACCCAAGTCTCTCTGTCTACAGTTCAAGGTTGCGATCCCCCCAGCCTCCCTTAAAAAGGCTACTGTGTACACACAAGTCTCTCTATCTGTGTTTCAGGGTATAGATCCCCCCAGCCCCCCTTAAAAAGGGGGGAGAATTAATTAAATTTTCTTCTTCCCCCTTTTTAAGGGGGATTGAGGGGGATCTTTAGAAACTAACGATATAGCTGATAACTTGTGTGTACACGGTAGCCTTAAAAAAGGGGAGAGAATAATCTTCTTTCCCCTTTTTAAGGGGGATTGACGTGGATCTTTTCGAGTTTTACTTTTAAGAAAGCAATTCTTAAATGGCTTCTTAAAGCCTCAACAGACTATTATTAATAAATTGGTAATAAACTATGGAAACCCAGTACTTTCAAGTATTAATTGTTGATGATAACGAAGTAAATCGAGATATGCTCGGACGGCGCTTACGGCGAAAAGACTTTATATTATCAATGGCGGCTGATGGTCGAGAAGCTCTATCAATGATTCAGCTTAATCTCTATGATTTGATTTTATTAGACATCATGATGCCTGAAGTTGATGGATATGCAGTTCTGAAATATTTAAAAGATGATCCGCGATTGGCTAATATTCCTGTAATCATGATTTCGGCGATCGAAGAAATGGATAGCGTCATGAAATGTATGGAGATCGGCGCTGATGACTACCTTACCAAACCCTTTGATCCAGATATGCTTAAAGCCGCGATTAGTCGCTGTCTTGCCGATAGGGTGCAGTCTCCCAACCCACCCCCTAGTGCCAGAAGCTCAGATCGTCCTTCTTTTGAGACTGGGAGCAGACTACCTGAGAACACTACGCGGGGTAGATCAACTAATGCCTTAAGTCTTGATGAGGTGGTCTTGCGAATTATGCAGACAGGAATGATCAACCGTAAGGGTTATCTATATTTTAGTAAAGCTATTTTTAATACTTTGTTTGAGAACAAAGGCTTGACGGATCAAGCAGTTCATCAAATCCGTTCTGTTTTTGATGCCATTCAATCGGGAAGAGTCCAAGTGGTGGATACTATCTCTTCAAGTGAGCTTTAACTCCTTCAAACCCGAAGAAAAAAAGACGGCGCATCGCGCCGTCTTTTTTTTGGTTTATTTCTTATAGCGGTCTTCAAATAGGGGAGATGGTCTGTTAAAACGCGATCGCCCAAGGTTGAGCGTAAATGGCTCTATGGTAGATCTGAATCTGTCGGCAATAAAATCTTAACGATCGTGCCTGCGATCGCTGAGGATTCAATCATCAATTTACCGCCATGAGCTTCCACAATTTTTTTGACGATCGCCAGCCCCAAACCATTACCAGAGGATTTAGTCGTCACAAATGGTTTGGTCAAATTGGGTAAAATCTCAGAGGGAATAGGCAGACCTCCATTTTGCACTTGGATACAAATTTGGGGAGAACTTGTCAAAGAGGAAAAACTGGAGGAAAAACTGACAAAAATTTTTTCTCCTTCTGATACCGCTTCACAGGCATTTTGCAATAGGTTGATCAAGACTTGCGTCAACTTATCTCTGTCTCCATAAATTATCACTGGTTCAGACAAGGCTTCAAAACATATTTGCTTGCCAATAGCAACTGGCGTACTAGAAATATTTTCAATTAGCTCCAGCGTTAGTTCGTTCATGTCAATAGACATAGGCTGAATAATCTCATGTTTAGCATAGAGCAGAATCTCATTTAAAAGTCGCTTGAGTCGTTCTGCTTCATCTAAAGCTAGCATCAATCGCTTCCTAGCATTTTCTGGCAGTTCCATCCGCTCAAAAAAGTTTAATCCCATCAGTACTGTAGTTAAAGGATTGCGGACTTCATGAACGATGGTAGCTGCTAGTTCGCCAATCTCTGAGAGTCTTTCCATCGCTTGAATCTTGCACTGATGTTCTTGCTGACGCTCAGTAATGTCTTCGGTAATTCCCGCAACGCGATAAATTTTCCCAGTATCATCGAAAATCGAAAATGCCCGATCGCGAATAACTCTAAGCCTACCATCAGGACGGACAATGCGATATTCCAGATCGTAACTATCATTATGTGTAAACACTCTTTTAAATGCCATAGCCACGCGCTCACGCTCTTCGGGATGAACCGAATTTAGACAAACTTCGCGATCGCAATACCATTGGGCAATCTCAATTCCCCATATCTTCTCAAACATTGGACTCATATATATTGGCTCCCCATCATGGGAATACATCCATACCAATGGCTCTAAATTCTCTGCGATTTGGCGTAACTGCTCTTCGCTTTTCTTTAATGCTAAGTTTGTTTCTATCTGCTTTTGATAGAGATTATAGTTGTCAATGGCAGTAGCAGCACGTTCAGCAAAAATTTCCACCAATCGCATTTCTTCAGTTGAGAATTTGCGTGGCTGACGATGGAATGAGCAGATCGTCCCAATAATTTCGCCTGTTGGTAAACGAAGAGGCGCTCCTAAATAGGCAAGATAGCCATCTGGAGCTTCACCATAGGCTTTGTTGATTGCTGTATTTTCTACAAATAGACAAGATCCAGCTTTGATTACGGTTTCAGTGAGCGTGCCATGCAGCTTAAATTGTTGATCTACTCGATCGCCCACGTCAATCGAACTAGCTAAGATGCTCTCATAACCTTCTTGACATAGAGTTACCACAGCCCAATCTAGCCCAATCAATTCACTAACACTATTAGCTACTAGTTGTAGATATTCGCTCAGTTCTCCTGTGCTATAACTGAGCGAAGATAATACTTCTAAAGTCTGTTGTTGCTTGGTTGTGCGATTTTGAGACTGTGGGAACAAAGTTGAAATACTACGTTTAATGTACTTTAAAAACACTTTAACGATCTTTAGTGTGAAACGATAAAGACAGTTTAGGTATTTCATAAAAACATACTCAGCCAAAACTCATCATTTATTAATTGATTACTTAAAGATAAATCATATTGCAGCGATTGAGAGGAGTAATAATTGCTTACAGCGCCTTGCGTTCAAACGAATCACAAGATTGATATGAGTAACTTTCCTTTAACTTCTGCGGGTGAGGCATCTGCAAATAAACCGATGGTCAGTCTTGATGAAGCTCAAGCGCAACAAATACAACTAATTGGCAACTTTTCCCATGAGTTGCGAACGCAATTAACTGTGGTGTATGGATATATGCAAAGCATATATCGCCGTAGGGCAAACCTTACTGATTTCCAGAAAAATGCGTTGGAAATTTCCATGTTTGAGATGCAGCATACCATTCAATTATTACAAGAATCCCTTGAACTAGCAAGGTTAGATAGTCACGCAATTTGCTTACGTCGTGAATCAGTGCCATTGCTTAGTTTAGTGTCAGAAGTGATCGCTATTTCTCAGCAAATTAAAAAGCACGAAATTGTCGTTGAATCTGTGTTTGAGTCCAAAGACTCAAATATGTCAGTGCTAGCAGATGTCGATCGCCTTAAACAAGTTTTATCAAGTTTGATTGATAACGCCATTAGGTATTCTGATACAACGATTACGATTAAATTAGAAAAGCTTGGTGATTATATAGCTATTAGCATCTGCGATCGCGGTTGTGGCATTCCCATTCAAGATCAACCTCATATTTTTAGCCCTTTTTATCGTGGCGATCGCTCGCGCAGTCGGATTACGGGCGGAGTCGGATTAGGATTGACAATCGGCAAAATATTAGTAGAAGCAATGGGGGGAACTCTAAGCGTAGATTCTCAAGTGGGAGAAGGAAGTACCTTTAAGGTTATACTCAAATCTTCTATTTAATAGTTAGTATCTTTATTTTTCGCCACAAATTTATTTTTTCCCTACAAAGAAGTTTAATTTTTAATTTTTCAAAGCCTTACAGCAAAATTGCATTTTGCAACTGGCGAAAAATTTGTGACATTAACTGAGATCCGCTTAACACCATGAAAACCAAAATTCTGTTAATTGAAGACGATATTAAACTAGCGCAATTCATTCAAATGGAACTGAGTTGCGAAGGTTATCAGGTAAATATGGCGCATAACGGGTTAGATGGGTTGACTCAAGCTAGACAAGATTCTCCCGATTTAGTAGTTTTGGACTGGATGATGCCTGAGTTATCAGGAGTGGAGATTTGTAGACGTTTGCGATCGACAGGTAGTAAAGTCCCTATTATCTTGGTCACAGCAAGAGATGAGATTAGCGATCGCGTGGCGGGTTTAGATGCTGGGGCAGATGATTATGTAATTAAGCCCTTTAGTATTGAAGAATTGCTTGCCAGAATTCGCTCTAATTTACGCCGTACTAAAGATGAAGAGAGCGACATGCTCGAATTTGAGGATTTGAGTTTAAATCGCCGTACTCGTGAAATATTGCGATCGGGAAGAGCGATCGAGTTGACGGTGCGTGAGTATGAGTTATTAGAATATTTAATGGTTCACCGCCAGCAAGTTATGACCCGCGATCGGATTCTAGAGAAAGTGTGGGGCTATGACTTTAGCGGCGATTCCAATGTCATTGAAGTTTACGTTCGCACTTTGCGACAGAAGTTAGAGGTTGATAAGGCCAGTCGCCTAATTCAAACTGTGCGCGGTGTGGGCTATGTCATGCGGCTGAGCAATTAAGCAATTCAAACTCCTTTAAAGCCCGGAATTATATCCATAGCCGTTGGTGGAATTATATTCATAGCCGATGGTGATGGTTTGGGTGCTTGGCGATTAATTTTCCCCTGATAGAGATTGCCAACAAAACTGAGAATTGCCCCAATGATTAAAAATCCTAATCCCCAATATTGGGCTAGGGTTGGGATTTGACCTAAAATCAAATAAGCCATAAAGATCGTGAGAATGGGGGTTAATAAAGTCGCTAAATTGAGTTCCGTTGGCGTGGATTTTTTTAAGCCTAATAGCCAACAAAGTCTACCCATAACAACAATTACGAAGGCATAGAAGATCATCCATTGCCAAAGTAAGGGAGACAAGACATCCGCAAAATGCTCAAATCCATAAAGAACGCTAGCTAAGAGAAAAAAGATTACAGTTCCGATAAGATTGCGATAAATTGTGAAAATTCCTAACGGAATAGATTCTAATTGGAATTTGGTATTGACACTTGAAATAGCAGAAATTACGGCGGCGATCGCCACAAAAATTTCTCCAGTACCAATTTGGAATCCTCCCGTTGTCATCATCTTTCCCGATCCCCCTAACAGCACAGTCACTACTACCCCAGCAAAAGACAATAAAGATCCCGCAATTGTCCAACCATCAATCCGCAATCTTAGCAGCCAAACACTCAATACTAGGGTTAAGATTGGCTCAATACGTCCGATTAAGACGATATTTGCGATATTAGTAATGCCAAGAGCTGTAAATATTAAAGCAGGAGCGATCGCTCCTGCAAAAACACCAGTAATCGTTAAACTAATCCAATCTTTACGAGTTATCGCTTTCAGTGTAGCTGGGTTCCAGTCTCGATAAAAAAGTGGAATCATTAATCCCAAAGCGCAAATATTACCAATAAACAAGACATTACAAAGGGAGATTGGATTTCTCCCATCAATCAAATTACGCGCCCCAATGTCAGTGACTATCCGCGTAAAGGAGTTTGATGAGGAAAAAATTAAAACAGCGATCGCTAGATACGCTGAGTTTGGAATTGAACCTAAAAATTTCTGTAAATTTGTAACCTTCATGATTGATCGGACAGCACGAAGCACTGAAATAGATGACACCTCTAATAATAGGGCTAAACAGGTAATAGGGCTAAACAGGATAATGGATTTAATATCGATAAAAAGGAACTATAAATTAGCGATCCACTCATCTATAGTAAACCTAAGTCATTTGTGGCTTCGACTTCGCTCAGCCATCGCGGACTGATGGCTGAGCGAAGT
>JANODY010000038.1:0-7147 GCA_031412945.1 Cyanobacteria bacterium SOY_65_metabat_81 | reverse complement strand
TATAGCAATCCGAAATGAGTTGTGAGCGGCTTCGCTAAGCCAGCGTATATCGTTGGCTGAGCGAAGTCGAAGCCTCTTCACAACTCATTTAGGATAGCTATATGCACATGTTAGTGGGTAATACGCATTAGTAATCCTTGACTAGGACTAAAAATTAGCGTGACTAAAAATAAAAACAGCACGGCTAAAACGATCGCAGGTCCCGAAGGTAAATTTAGATAATAACTGGCATATAATCCGATCGCACTTGCCAAAACCCCCAATCCAGAACCAACAAAAATCATTTGGTGCAGTTCTTTGACTAATAAATAAGCCGTAATGGCAGGGCCAACTAACAGGGACACCACTAACACCACACCCATAGTTTGCATACTAGCAATAATTGTTAAAGTCACGCCAGCCATTAGCCCTAAATAAATCAAATTAACTGGTAATCCTAAAGCTTGCGCTCCAATCCGATCAAAGGTGTAAAACAATAACGGCTTATAAAATATGGCGATCGCCGTAAGTACAATCACCGTAATCGTGGCGGCGCGAATGGTGTCAGTTGGCGACACACTGAGAATATCGCCAAACAAAAAACCATGCAGATCGATTTTGATCTTCAGTAGTGAGATCAACAAAATGCCGATCGCAAAAAAACTAGAAGAGGTCAAAGCCATCGCCGCGTCAACTTTGACCAGAGTTTGCGATCGCAGCCATGCAATCAGAAATGCGCTACCTAGTCCCGACACAAAAGCGCCGATCGCCACATCAATGCGCCAAAAAAAGGCGATCGCCATCCCCGGCATCACCGTATGCGTCATCACATCACCTAATAAAGCCATGCGCTGCACAATCAAAAAACAACCGATCGCAGGGCAAATAATTCCTGCCAAACCACCTGCAATTAAAGCGTTTCGCATAAATTCTAAACCAAGTGGTTCAGTTAGCCATTGCCAAAGTGGAAATTGCCAAGGTGAGAGCTGTGCAAATAATAAAGGAAATACTTTTAAAATCATCAAAACTAATCACTGATTGAGATCTGTCAAATCGCGAAAGGCGCACCCGCAGGGTGCGCCTTTCGCAAACTTTTTCTGATTAATATACAAACAAAAAAAATAGATGGGTGCAAAGCGCTCCCAGTCTTTTTTAGATTTTTAAAGAATATAAAGCAGTAAAAATAAAACGATCCAGACAATATCGACAAAGTGCCAATATACCGATGCGGCTTCGATGCCGAAGTGACTAGTACTGCTGTAATGGCCCGCTTTTAGCGATCGCACTAACACCGACGCAATCAGCGTCAAGCCGATAATTACATGCAATCCATGAAAGCCTGTCAACACATAAAAAGTGCTAGCAAATAGATTTGTGGTGAGTCCAAACTCCAAATGCTGGTATTCATAGATTTGTCCAGCAATAAAGATTGCGCCCATGACAAAAGTGGCTAAGAACCATAGCTGAGCAGCCTTGACCTTATTCTCTTTAATGGCGTGATCAGCTTGATGAATCACAAAGCTACTAGATACCAGAATAATCGTGTTGATCCCGGGTAAAAGCAATTCAAGTTCGGGTGTGCCTTCAGGCGGCCAAGATGTTGCCACGGAGCGAAAGGTCAAATAGGCGGCGAACAGTCCAAAAAAGAGCATTCCTTCAGAAACGAGAAAGACTATCAAGCCAAAAACTCGCAAATCTGGATGTTCAGCATGACCCGCTTCGGCGGCATGGTCAAGAATTATCGTGTCTTGATTTGGGATAGTAACTGGAGCGATCGATCCTTGCATAGGTCAATGTTTCGATAAATGGATTTCGATAAATGGATAATGACAGAAAATTGATATAGATAGCGTTTTTCAAACAAGCGAAATATAGAGCAATTCCCCCGCCTTCGGCAGGGAAATTATTCAGTTAAGTTGCGACCTGAGAGGCAGCGATCGCCGCTTCTTTGCGGGCTTGTCTATAGTCTTCACCATAGTCATAAGGCCCTGTAGTCAAAACAGGATCGCCAACCCAGTTATGAGGAATCGGTGGAGAAGAAGTTGTCCATTCCAAAGTCAGCGCATCCCAAGGGTTATCAGGAGCTAGTTCGCCCTTAAACCAACTGTAAATCGCATTGATCAAAAAAGGAATTGTGGAAATCGCTAGAATAAATGCGCCAACTGTACAAATCACATTGATCGGTGCAAATTGGGGATCATACTGAGCAACGCGGCGTGGCATACCTTGTAGACCAAGAATATGCATCGGTCCAAAGGTTAAATGCATTCCGATAAAAGTTAGGACAAAGTGAACTTTACCCCAAAATTCGTTGAGCATTCGACCCGTCATCTTGGGAAACCAATGATACAAACCTGCGTAAATACCAAATACACTGCCACCGAATAGGACGTAGTGGAAGTGAGCAACTACAAAATAAGTATCGTGAACATGGATGTCAATCGGAGCCGAGCCGAGCATCACGCCGCTCAATCCGCCGATCAAAAATGTGGAGATAAAGCCGATCGCAAATAGCAATGGACTCTCTAGGCGTAACTTACCGCCCCAAAGTGTCGCCACCCAGCTAAATACCTTGATCCCCGTTGGGACAGCCACTAGCAAAGTTGCCACCATGAAAAAGATCCGCAACCAGTCGGGTGTACCACTAGTAAACATGTGGTGCGCCCATACAAACAAGCCCAATGCACAAATCATCATGCTGGAATAGGCGATCGCCTTATAACCAAAAATCGGCTTGCGGCTATGGGGAGGCAAAACTTCCGAAATAATCCCAAAGACGGGCAGAACCATCACATAGACAGCAGGGTGTGAATAAAACCAGAATAAATGTTGATACACGACGGGATCGCCGCCACCTGTGGGATTAAAAAAGTTTGTGCCAATTAGCAGGTCAAAGCCCAGTAACACCATCGCTCCTGCTAATACAGGAGTTGCCAAAATTACTAGCACTGAGGTTGCCATCATCGCCCAGCAAAATAGCGGCATACTGAACAAATCCATCCCCGGCATCCGCATCGACCAGATCGTGACTAAAAAATTCACACCTGCCAGAATCGATGAGGTTCCCACTAAAAGAATGCTAAGAATCCACACCGCTTGACCGAGATGTTCATTAGTCAAAATGCTCAACGGTGGATAGGCTGTCCATCCTGACGAAGCGGGACCAAAGAAGAAACTGCTCATCAGCAAGATCCCCGCAGGAATCGTCAACCAAAAGGCGATCGCATTCAAACGTGGAAAAGCCATGTCTCGCGCCCCAATCATCAGGGGTACGAGGTAGTTACCAAATCCACCCGTCACCGCAGGCACAATCCATAAAAAGATCATGACCGTGCCATGCATCGTAAATACACTGTTGTAAAAACCAGGATCAATTAAATCCGAGTCGGGGGTAGCCAGCTCGGCGCGAACTATCGAAGCAAGCAATCCTCCGATCAAATAAAAGACAAAGGAAGTAACGAGATATTGAATCCCGATAATTTTATGATCGACGCTAAAGGTGAAAAATTCCCACCACAAGGTTTTTGTGGGTTCTGCACCTGCCGCGCTCGAACTTTGAGTTGGTGTGAGTGTTTGGGTCATAGAGAATAATTTGTAAGATAATTGCTGGTTTTGGCACTTGTTCCTGATTCAGATGCAAGGGGCTTAAGCCCCTTGTTTTAAGTGTGGGCTATGCCCGCACTTAAAAATATCTAGTGACTCATCTGCATCATATGGCGATCGCCCTGAGAGACTTTACCCGCGAGGTATTCTTGCTCAGACATTTGTGAAGTTGTTTCCACAGAGCGAGAGGCCACGATCGCTTCGGGATCGGTACTAGCAATTTCTTGCTGGTCTTTTAACCATGTGGCATAGTCTTCAGGCGTATCAATTACCATCGTGGTACGCATCCCGCCATGATAAGAACCACATAGTTCGGCGCAAACTACAGGATATTCGCCAACAACACGCGGCGTAAATTCTAGAAATGTTTCACGACCGGGGATCACATCTTGTTTGATCCGTAATTGAGGAACCCAAAAGGCATGGAGAACATCAACAGCCGTCATGTTCAACCGAACTTTTTTACCGACAGGAACATGTAGCTCCGCCGTGGCAATTTCGTTGGGATAGTTAAAAATCCAAGCAAATTGCATGGCGCTCACATCGATCGCCACCACATCACCCCCACCCGCAGGGAGCGTCCCCGCCATTAGCACCCCGTCACTATTAGCTGATGCGAGGGTTGCTTTGGGCATACCACCCCGTTCATGTCCAGATTGGGCGATGGTCTGATGCATCCCACCATGCGCCATGCCGCTCATGTCTTGCGTGCCTTGCATCGCCGTGTAAACATCGAAGCTATAAATGGCTACCCACATCACAATCACCGTGGGGATCGCTGTCCACACAATTTCGAGGCTGAGGTTTTCATGGATGGCGGGACCGTCAGTATCATCACCTGCACGGCGGCGAAACTTGACAACGGAATAGATGATGACTCCCTCTACGACAAGGAAAAATCCAAAGGCGATCGCTAAGATTGTATTGAATAAACCATCATACAAAACGGCTTCATCACCAGCCGCCACGGGTAACAAGCCATTATTACGCCCGTACCAAATACTAGCGGCGACAATCAGCCCAATAATGACGACAATTGAGATTAAGTTATTCTTTTTCATGATTATGAAGTCCTATCTGGCTGCTCCTGCAAAATAAATCTAACTGAATGGGAGCTTATGGCTCAATCTTTACAGCAATTTGCTTTTAAACCCGCCACAAACAAGAATATAAAACCCATTGCGGGGCTTCGCCCTGCGACCCTTCTTGTGACGGGTTTGATCGAACACTGCTGTAGGACTAGAGCAAATAGAGTGTAGTGTTTCTATTTTGCCTCTAATTTCTAAAATGAGGGGCAAATATTTTTAATCTCTTAGCAACTTGTGGGGGATCGAGTCTAAAACAACTCAAAAAAAGGCGACGCATCGCGCTGCCTTTTTTGTCTATGGATACCAGAACATGCCCTTAATGCCTTCGGGATCGGCATTAAAGCCGAGTTGTTGATAAAAATTAACTACATGGGCATCGGCAAACAAACTGATATTGCTGATGTCAGCTTTTCGCAACTCGCGAATCATTTCTTCCATCATGGCTTTACCTAACCCTTTACCTTGAAAATCTGGGTGAATAACGACATCCCATAATGTAGCGTTAAAGGCATAATCTGAAGTAGCCCTTGAAAAACCGATCAAGCGCTTAAAGCCGCCGCGATGCTCCCATATTGAAAGGACCACAAAACTGTGCTGTAAAGCAATACGGACTTTGCGAATTGGTCGCCGCGCCCAACCCACCGCATCGCATAACTCTTCTAGTTCGTACAGATCAAGATCTTTTTCGGTGCTAAAGAAGATATTTTCGCTTTGGTTTGGTACTTGGCGAAGTTTTGTCTTTTTTGTAGGTTCGAGGGTGTCAGAACCAAATAAGCTTTTCCAGAACCCCATTTGCCCCATTTATATATAGCGGCTATACAGCAACGATCGCCTTGCCTTTT
Organism: Cyanobacteria bacterium SOY_65_metabat_81; assembly: GCA_031412945.1. Lineage (GTDB taxonomy): Bacteria > Cyanobacteriota > Cyanobacteriia > Pseudanabaenales > Pseudanabaenaceae > Pseudanabaena. Next base: position 1,635 of record JANODY010000038.1, on the reverse strand, counting down.
GTTGCATTTATTGTATCTGCTTTTGTTAAAACCTTGCGATCGCAAATACTAAAACTCTGCTATCTAATGCAAATGGCTATTATTACCTCAGGGCTTTATGTTGGTAAAATCATGCAATTATTGCTAACTTTAAAATCGAACCGCAAATTTAACTGCTAATACTAGCTTTTAATACTGGCTTTTTTTATTTTTCAACTCCTGAAACCATCAATGTTAAATCTGATCGCGGCGATCGCACTATTTCAGAAAAATAAAGATTTTATATTTGTAGCCACATTCGCTGCGATATTTTGGGCAATATTCTGGCTCATGAAATATGACTTTAAGTGCGCCTTTAAGTGCGATTATGAGCGATCGGGAGGTTGGCAATGACATTTGGTCTAAAAACCTCAACGGTCGAGCTACTAAAACGCTTCAATACCAGCTTCCCACAGTTTTATGAGCAGTTTGTTAGTAGTGAAATCCAATTACAAAATTTACGTTTGGCATATCAGCTTTATCAAACCAAGGAAGCGGTAATTGAGATCAGAACTGAAAGCGTCAAAAGTGTGCTGTATTTTGCCTATCGCAATCAATCTTTTTTATTAAATGATATTTTTGGAGTGTTAGCAGCCTATGGGCTAACTATTCATAATTTGAGCTTGTATGGACAAATACATGCACCAATGTTGGTATTTATTAAGCTTGTCATCTCGCGGGGCGGCAAGGCGCTCCCCCAAAAGACTGCCGAAAATGTCCGCAAGGCGATCAAAGAAACTTTGTTAGGTCGTTTTGAGGTTGAAGAGATGTTGGCGCTGGAGTTTAACCTTGATAGTGGACTTAAGAAGGTCGAGACAAATTTTTATGTCGATCGCGTGTTTCACTTGCCAGCGTTATTGGTGGAGGCAGATAGTCAACCAGGGCTGTTTTATAAGGTGATGAATGCAATTTGGCAAGAAGATTTATTAGTGGTGAATGCCAATTTATTAGTTTTGCGTGGGCGAACGCGCCTGATTTTGTATTTATTAGGTCCGAATGAAAATTTAATTCCTGAATATTTGGGAACAAGAATTGCGGAAAGCCTCAAACAACGTTTGTCTGACTAATCTATTTCGGTTCCCTTAGCCTTAATCCAAGATCTCCGACTTTTTCTGCGCTTGCTAAGACAATCTACAAACTTACAAAAAAGTCGGGAATCTGGCGATTTACAGATTGACATTCGGTAATTAGGATTTTGGCGATCGCTTAGATTTTGATGACTTCGGCATTTTGCTTTTTTGTGCAGCAAGTTTCTGGAGTTTTTCCACTTGTTTTAGGTTTAATCCTGTAAATTGAGCGACAAGTTCTAAGGAAATGTTGGAACGCAACATATTTTGGGCGATTTTGTTAGACGCTTTAGCTAGCCCTTCGGCTAGACCCTCAGCCTTACCTTCGGCTAGACCTTCGGCTAGACCTTTAGCCTTACCTTCGGCTAGACCTTTAGCCTTACCTTCGGTCATGCCTTCTAGTAAAATCTCTTGATAAATCACTGATTCTTTCATGATGTCGCTCCTCAAGAGTCTTTGAATGATTTCTTTATTTAGGGCTATACCCGATATTATAGCGGTGGACGCGGCGACGTTGCTTTGTACTTGTTTATCGGAAATTTGTTCGATT
>JANODY010000037.1:0-3489 GCA_031412945.1 Cyanobacteria bacterium SOY_65_metabat_81 | reverse complement strand
GTAGCCAAGACCGCAAAAGTGACCAAAAGCCCTCCATGGTATTGACATGAACTTCACAGAAACCATCACCATCTTCATCTCTTGCATATTCTCCCGCACCATGACAAACCGTTTTGTGAGCATAACCCCAATCTTGTAGAGGATTGTAAATTGCATATTCATCGGTGTAAACCATAGTACCAGTAGTAATCGTTGCTTTAATCAGTGGTTTAATAGTCCGTTGTTTGACATTTTCTAACATACGAATTACGACTTCACCACCGCGCTGAATCATCCCGAAGATGGGTGGTTTTTCAAGTGTCCCCCGACCCCCCGATTACGCCTTCCTTTGCGCCCTTTCTTTTTTACTTCTGCGGGGTTGCCCTTGTGTCCTGCCGTCACATACACTTCATCGCACTCGACTGAACCCGACAAATTTACTTCGGGCTTGCTTTGCTCAATACCTTCTCTCAATCGTCGCTCATAGGTTTAGATACAATATTAGCAATTTCTTCTTTTGGCTCACCTCCCCGAAACACCTATTGAGCCTTAGGTTTTGTGGCTGGTCAACACTACCTGATTTTTATATTTAACTTACTAGTTAGTTTATGCTTACTAAACTAATTTAAGAAAAAAGATTGTTCAAAATTATTTCTAATTCATAGCAAAGTCTGTATATTGCCGCAGATTAGGTGGATCAAAGCCTAGTACGATGTCTTGCTTGGAAACACCCAATTCAACTAGTTCATTGGCTGTGCCGATTTCAGTTCCATCTTGTTGAATCCAAATTTTGCCATCAATGATATCAAGATGCAAAATTACACCATAGCAACGTTTAGAATCGCGCCAACCGACATAAACAAGCTGATAATGATCCCGTTCTGGATCAATAATTATTTGAGCTTGAATGCGATCGTCCCAAACATGGCGAGCGTGATTTTCTAAGACAGTTTTTATTTGCTGACGATACTGGGTAATGGTATCCATTTTTCTAGACTCTCAGATGCGATTGAATATGTAATTAAGTAAAGTTGATTTTGCGTAACTAGTTCTTGTACAAACGGTGTTAAGAAGAAGCGATCATAAATGTCATCAGGGACGGCAAGATAAAGAATACGGGCTGCATCTTGGGTATGCAAGGCTGTACGATAGGCGATAAATTGCCCTAAAGCTCCATAAAATTGAGAAATTTTGGAGGGACCTAAAAAACTTTTGATTTCAATGGCAATTCTCTGTTCTCCTCGGTAGGCGGCAATTACTTTTTCAGCGCCGAGGTCGATCGCTAGATCAAAACTGCCTGTTGGCAATGGATAGGGATCATGGGTGATCGTCCAGCCGTCTTTTTGTAAGGCATTTTTAACAATGTCATGAAATAGATCGCGGGCTGACATAGAAATTACTGTTAAAACTTAAGTCTATCCTATACCTTATAATGGTTTGCCTGTAGAAGCAGTTAACTTAGTTTATGGGTTAAGTTTGCCAAGCAAATTAAAGAGTAAATATGGTTCAGACTATCAACAGTAATATTTCTAGCGGCTCGGAATTAATTTTTGCTCGGCATGAAACGTTTTATACTCGGTATAGCTGGTTAAAAAAAAGCTCATAGATCGATTAAGCCTAAGCTAATTAAAATTGAATTGTTTACACAGTCCATTAGCTGATCTGAGACGATTCCTAGTCGCTTAACTAGGCGTTGTCTATCAATAGATCGAATTTGGTTAAGTAAAACTACAGATGGATGGCTCAGTCCCCCTTCAGGTGGCGTGATTAAAACTTCTGTGGGATATATTTCAGCATCAAATTGAGATGAGAGAGAAGCAACAATAGTAATCGGACTATGTTGATTAGAAATATTATTTTGGAGAACAATTGCTGGACGAGTTTTTTGAATTCCTGAGCCAACTATGAGGTCAAAGTTTACTAGGTAAATTTCACCTCTCTTGGGAAGTGTTACCTGTTGGCGTTTTGCCATGATTCCTCATCAATATTAAACCAGTCTTGGGTAATGCCTAGATCTCTTTCAGCCCATCGGACTGCCCCTTGTTTGAGCTTTTCCCTAAGATTTTCTTTTGCTTCGGCATTAATGTAGTACTTTACTGCTTGGTCAATAAAATGACTACGATCGCCTTTGGGGGCTATGCGATCGAGTAGCTGTAAGGTTTCATTAGGCAGCGTAATATTAATTCGTTGATACATAATTACCAATACTCACTAACTGTATGTATCATACTATTAGTATCTAAAATTTTTTTCTAATTTATGAGTGATATATCTGGGAGTAGCGATACAAAAATAAAACAAAAGACTATAGCTCAGGCGATTTGAGCGGTGATGGGTGAGACAAAGCGATCGATGACTTCCCAAGAGATCAAAATGCTATTTATAAATCCGCATCGGGATTTTTGAAAATTCTTTATCCTCATCTAGAACTGACCTTATCCGACTTTGAGAGTGACTGCCTAAAGCCAGCATTACAGATGCGCCAAGCTATCCGCACAATTATGTATAACCTTGATGATGAATTTAGACAATCTGGAAAGGAAATTATCGCGGAGGTAAAGTAAAGTTATGACCATCAAAGCTAAGCTAGACAAAAAGAAAGGATTTTCCCATTTTCGCTATAGTGAAGCATTCAAACTACTGCATATAGATGAATTACAAAGATGGCGCATTGAGATTCATTCTTGTCCAGCTAGTGATTTTCTAAAACTTCGTCTGCAAAGACTAGAGCAATGCTTCGATCTCCAAAATTATGAAGAATCGAAAAAGCTAGTTATCGATGCAATTTGTGAGGAGGCAATTATTACCTTTGAACATCTCAAAATCTGGAAAGGGGCGGCTCTATCTTCGGATGTTGCCACAGGTGCAGCCGATTATCTGATTGCAGAACGCAGAGCCTATTTAGAAGCGCCATTCCTTTGCATTGTGGAAGCAAAAAAGGATGACTTTGAGCAGGGATTAGCGCAATGTTTAGTGGAAATGCAAGCTTGTCAATGGCGCAATACGCAAATCGGTAAACAAATCGATGTATTTGGGATAGTCACCAATGGCGATACATGGAAAGCCTATAAACTAGCGATCGCTGGTGCTGTATCCGAAACCATGCCCCATGCCACAGGTGATCTTGAAAGGGTGTTGGGACTATTGCAAGCCATTTTTCAAGAATGTCAGCAGAATTTGCTAAAATCTAAGAGTTATTAAAATCTGAGTTATGACTGAATTAAATCAAGATCCTTTTGATGCGAGATGGCCTATCGCGGTTTGCAAGAAAGTACGGACAGGGAGTAAAATGGAAAAACCCGGGCCCCTTCGGCGCCACCATGATCACGTCGACGTTCTTCGGCGGGGTGATCGTCTTGAAGTGGATGTTGAACCCGTGGGTGAAACAGAGCGTCATCCCCGGCCGCAGGTGCGGCTCGATGCTCTTGAAATAAACCTCCGGCTGACGCTCATCGGGCAGCGTGATCAGCACCATGTCCGCCCTCTTCACCGCGTCGGCGACGCTCACCG
>JANODY010000036.1:0-20450 GCA_031412945.1 Cyanobacteria bacterium SOY_65_metabat_81 | reverse complement strand
ATTTTTCTTTAGCCCATCCATTTCGATTGCTTGCACTACCTTTTGTCGTAAATCGTAACTATATGGTTTTGCCATTGTTATTCCTCAGATGCCTCGGTTGCTTTCTATTTTATGTCCTAACCTAGCTGGCTATAGCTATACCTATTAACTTTTGAATTTATTAGAAATCCATAGGGCGAAGGATCGGTATATGCAATTAAAACAAACTTATCTTTCGGATTTGGCTTAGTATGGCGGCATGATTGCACATAAAATATTTCCCACTTTGCTGGCATAAAGTTCTAACTTAGGGATGCGGATTTTGCAGATGCTCAAGAATTTCTATAGAATCATCAAAGGTTTTGATGATATCTTCCACATCGATTAGATCATTCTCATCCGCAGATTCCCATGCGCGATCGTGACTTAACTCTGTCAACTTTGTAAAAGATAAACCTCCATATTTCGTTACCGAATGATTTAGGCATTCCATATCAGAATCACTCAAAAAATCAGTATTAGGCTGTCTCAGCTTTTTGATGTCATGTTTATCAACTATCTTAAAAGCCTGAAAAACCTGTTCAGATATTTCTTGTGACGGCTGAAAGCTCGGAGACAAATCTCCACGAACTAATTTCAATAGATTATAAATTTGACTTGGAACAGGACCATGCTTCATTGCATAATAGCTATCACCACAAATAAACCTTCCATATTTTTCTAAATGTTCCTTATCTGCAAAGTATAAAACTTTAGAAACACTATGAATTGTTGGCTGAACTGTTTTTTCTAATAGATCTAATATATAGAGTAAAGACTCTATTCCCTTTTCAATATTAAAATTAAATTGGTATTCCATAGCAACACTTACCTAATCGACGCTGATGTATATTTAATAAACACATACTGGCTATATATATTTTACACTATGCGAGCCTATTTCTGCCTTACTCAACTTTTGATATTTGAGGCGATCTCCATCCCTCCTATTAACCAATCAAAGCCTCCAACTGCTTTAACAAAGCCTCCAACTTCTTTTGCTTTTTCTCATCCTTCCAAACAGGCGAAGACTTTGCCGCCTTGAAAGTAGACTCAAACCGAGAACGTAGATCCGTTGGCTCATTATCTAGAGATTTTTGAGAGCTTTCCTTGATCCTGCTCTTGATTTCATTTAAAGATAGACCATCAGCGATCGCCTCATCTAATAACTGTTTTTGAAGCGCTGCATCTTTAACACCAGCAATCAGCTTTGCCTTAGTATATTCAATCTTCCCCTCACGCAAAGCCTGAACCACAATCTCCGAAAGCTTCAGCAAAGGCAACCGATTCGTCACAAACGACTGCCAACTCATCCGCCCTAATTGTTCAAAAATTCGTTCGATTTGCAGGATTAGGGTTGCATTACCAAGCTCATTATTATTATCTTCACCACTGATAATAACGTTATTATCAGTCTCGACTAGATCGTCTTTGCCATTGATAATAACGTTATTATCAATCTCATCAAGATTATTGGAATCATTAAAATCTCTCTTACTACGGTTATTCTGATTAAACAATAGACGCAGTAAATTAGGGATCTCATCTATGGGACGCGCAAGCTCAAGAGCTAAAAGATCGAGAATCCCCTCCGTTTCTTCAATGGGGTTGAGGTCTTCTCTCTGGAGATTCTCGACCAGCGCAATTTGCCAAGCCTCATTATTGTCTAGCTCCCGCACAATTACAGGAACAGCATTTAAACCTGATAACTGTGCCGCCCGATAACGACGCTCACCCGCAACCAGTTCATAACCACCCGCCGAACGAGGACGCACTAGTAGAGGTTGTAAAACTCCATGCTGTGCGATCGATGTAGCTAAGGTTTGCAATGCCTCTACATCAAAATAGCGGCGAGGTTGCTTTGGTGGTAGATGAATATCAGTAATTTGAATTTCAACCTCAGCCTTAAGGCGATCGTTAGGCTCAGGAGATTCATCAATTTCAGGTGCAAGCCAAGGAGCGCTAGGAGCAGTGATGCGTCCGCTAAAAGGCTTTGTTGTTTTACGGGTCATGCCAGTTTCTCAATATGATCGATAATTTTGTTCATAATCTTTACAGCAGGATGCTTAGCTTGTAAAGCTGCTAGAGGCAATCTCTCTTCACTAGCATCAACGAATGCTGTAGCACGGGGAATTGCCTCAAATACTTTACCCCATGCGGTAAGTTGTTCATTCATTGCTTCAAGGGTACGAATGTCTGCGGAGTTGCGACCATCGTAGCGAGTTGGTACAAATCCAATCACCTGTAATTGTTTATTAGGTTTACTTTTTACATAGGTGAGTGTCTGCAATAACTCATCGGTTCCCTCAAACGCTTTGAGATGAGTTTCTACAGGAACGAGAACATGGGTTGCGGCAACTAATGAAATATAACTTAGCAGTCCCAAACTTGGCGGGCAATCGAGCAGAATATAGTCATATTGCTGCTGCACCAACTCCAAAGCATCTTTTAGCCGAAAATCGCGTAGAGAAGCGCTGACTAATTGCATTTCCGTAGCGCTTAAAAAACGATTAGCAGGGACAAAATCCATTCCTAGCAAATCTTTGTGAATTGGTAGTGCTTCTTCTTCAATGATCGCATTAGCAACTGTCTTGGCTAACTCAGAAGGAACTAACCCGACAAACTTAGTGAGCGACGACTGTGGGTCCATATCTACCAATAAAACTCGGTGATCGCGTTTAGCTATTTGGTAGCCTAAGTTATGGGTAAGCGTAGTTTTACCCACGCCACCAGCTTGATTAAAAATAGCTATAGTTTTAGTCACAAATATTTTTAACCTCGGAAATGATTGGAAGTATGCCAATAATTTAACATTAGCTTGGTGTAAAGCTAAACATAATGTCAGATTTTATATTTAGTTCGAGCAGTCTATCAATGCTAAGTAATCCAAATCTCGTTTGAATCATAAAAGCTTCCTCGTTGTTCAAGTTTGAAGTTACCTAAAAGTAATCCCAGCCAAATTTCTACGATTGGTAAAGGCAAGGCATAATGTAAGTCTATCAAGCGCATTGGAGAAAAGTTGCTTCCAATGCAATGCCCGATCGCCTCAATCCAACTCGAAACATCTTCAGCATGAGCCGTACTAATCGCCCGTTCAAATTCCTCTTCCACACTAAGTAAACTTTCCTGTTCTAAAGCTTGAATCAAAACCTCCTTATCAATTTCGCCAACAATCGAATTACCATTCTTTGCTTGTTCAGGAGTTTTCCTAGTCAAACTCGGCAATGGCTCAATAAACTGCTCAAAATCAACCACCATAGACTGACGCACATAACGATTAAAAGCATCATCAGCCATGATTGGTTCGCCCTTTACCTCACGAGAATGTAACTCCTCAAATAAAAAGCTAGAGCGATCGCAAAACAAATCCGCAATCTGACAAACCGCTTCTCCCGCTATTCGTAACTGCGATCGCGTATCAAGATCAACCAGTGTCAGATCTAAAAGCTTAAACACCATTGGTAAATTTGCATCTTCAGGAGTCTGTCTCGCAGTCGAAAGGACATCCCATAAATCCAACTCAAGCTGTTTAACTTGCATTGTCACACCGAAAATTAATTTGAATGACAAGGGCAAGGACGCAAAGGACAAAGCCAAGGATCGAGGCGTTCTTGGCTAGCAAATTTTTTAATCCCATAACTTGACTCCAGCAAAACCAACACTTTCTGCACATAAGTATGCACTTGCGTCGCAACCATTCCCGCACAATGAATTGGTGAAACCGTCGCAAACTTTTCTTGCCCTTTCCAAACTTGAGCAGCGATTGCATGAATTGGTGTATCAGTTCCTGACTGCCGATAAACCACTAACACCGCCCAAAAAATTGAGGCGAATTCATCAGTGTTTACAAATAAATTTTCATCGGAATCACTTCGTTGACGAGAGCGAATTAGATTACGGCGATCGCGATGACGGGCATAGGAACGGCGACTATAGCAAACGTTAGGATTCCAACAGCGATCGCCATCATTGCCATGAAGTTCTTGAGCCTGAGCCGCCGAAAGCATCGCACACTTTTTACATTTCTCTGGAATACTTTTAGTCATATTTTAGGACAGAAATAACCTAATAGAAATCGCTAAGTTTTCTTCAGATTTGAAGTTTAATCACTGGTAGTGTATGCTAGGAATCAAATGTTTTATAAATACACATCAATCATTAGGTATACAGTAAAAATATGGCAATACAAGGAAAACTGGAATTAACCATCAAAATTAGCGAACTTCCTGTTGACGTGTCCGTTGATAAAAACGGTTGGAAGTCCTTTGACTTAGATTGTGATGGTCAAATCTTTAGCGTTACGGTGAAACCCAAAGTATTTAAGAAGTTGGAAGATGCACAGGCTAATTATCCACAGTGGGTAGCGGCGATCGCTGGCAAGATGGGTGAAGCTACTGAGACAGGATTTGTGTTGTTTGAGCCAAATATCCAAGTATTTGAGAAAAAGCCCAAAGAAGCCAAACCTGCTGAAGAAGCAAGCCCCAGTCAATAAAACCATAGGAAAGCCCAATCCGTCTGACCGTCCTATTGACTATGCCTCGATCGCACGCTCAACACTGACAGCAAGTGGGAAAACCCTGTCATTTTTACCATCAATCCTAGAAACTTGCACTCAAGATCCACAAGCGATTGCACTACTAATTTTTCCTTTAAAGGCTCTGGCAATCGATCATTTGTTTACCGCAAAATAGATTTTACCCAGAGTAAATAATCTTGCTCAACTGCGATCGCCTAAAAATCAAGCCTCACAGGAATAGCGATCGCCTTTAGAAGATAGATTGTTAATGCGATTGTCCTAAGCACCATAACTCAAGAGCTAATATGAGATAATCAAAACATGAAATTTGATATTAAAACACCACTAGGCTTTACTGTCAGGACAACAGACGAGTATTGGCAAAAACTTTTAGTCAAACATCCAGATCTCGCAGATTTGGAAGAATTGGTAGAAGCGGCTTTGCAACTGCCAGATGAAATCTGAGAGAGTAAGCGCGACTCTGATGTGTTTTTGTTTTATTTGCAAAGACGAGAAAAACGTTGGGTAGTGGCAGTAGCCCGTAGGTTAAATGGAGATGGTTTTCTAATCACAGCTTATCAAACTGATTCAATTAAGGAAGGAATACAGCTATGGCACAGATAAAGGTCTTTTATGAACCTAAAATGGAATTGCTGACGGTATTTTGGCAAGCTCCTCGCAAAAATCAAATTTGTTCTGAACTTGATGATGGAATTGTTTTGATTAAGGATGCGGATACTGATGAGGCGATCGGGATTGAGTTGCTTTCTTATCATCCTAATGACGATCGCTTTGATGGGGTGTCGGTGGAGTTCGGTCAGGGAAATTTTGGTATTTCATGATTTCTACATACTCGATCTATCCGTTTATAATGCTGAGAATGCGATCGCCCATAAATCACGACTCACAGTAATAGCGATCGCATTTAGAAGATAGATTGTTGAAGCGATCGCCTAGAAATCACGACTCACAATAATCGCGATCGCTTTCAGAAGATAGATTGTTAATGCGATCGCTGAGAAAAGTTCTTGATTCATCAGATTTTTAGTAGCTTGCAGGTGTCAATTTCGGCTAAAATAGATTAAAAACAAAAGAGGCTATATGCCAGAAGTCACAAGATTTTACGGGATAACTATCAAAGTCTTTTTTGGAGATCATCCACCTCCACATTTCCATGCAATTTACGGCGATTTTAATGCTTTGATTGGTATCGCATCGCTAGAAATCATTGAAGGAGATTTACCAAGTCGGGCTGAAAAGCTAGTAATGGAATGGGCTACGCTATACCAAGATGAACTTCTGAATATGTGGAACACTCAAGATTTTTGTAAGCTGCCTCCTTTAAAATAACTGAGATATTTATTATGAAACCTCCTAAAATTATTTCTGCTCAAGTCATTGGCGATCGCACGTTGTTGATTGAGTTTAGCCAAAATGAATTTAAGAAGTATGATGTTTCTCAGTTGTTAAATAAAGAGATGTTTGCTTCATTAAGAAATCCTAGCTTTTTTAAAAATTTTAAGATTGAGTCGGGCGGTTATGGGTTGGTTTGGAATGAGGATATTGATATTAGCGAATATGAACTCTGGAAGAATGGAGTGAGTCTTAAAGATGGCGAAAGTCTGCAATCTTTAGCTATGACAATATTTTAAAGCGATCGCCTAGAAATCATGATTTATGGTAGTAGCGATCGCCTTTAGAAGATAGATTGTTAATGCGATCGCCTAAAAATCACGACTCATAGCAATAGCGATCGCCTTTAAAAGATAAATTTTTAATGCGATCGCCTGGAAATCACGACTCACAGTAATAGCGATCGCCTTTAGAAGATAGATTGTTAATGAGATCGCCTAAAAACCTCGACTCACAGTAATAGCGATCGCATTTAGAAGATAGATTGTTGACGCGATCGCCTAAAAATCACGACTCACAGTAATAGCGATCGCCTTTAGAAGATAGATTGTTAATGCGATCGCATAGAAATCACGCCTCACAATAATAGCGATCACGATAATTTAGTAAAGGGGGACAGAAATTCTTGGTAAATATAGATTCTCTAAACGAATTATTTAATTTTAGTGCTATTCATTCAGTTACATTTTGTAGCGTATTCAATCAACTCACTCACGAAATCAAGCGATCGCCTGTCACAGTTAAATCTTTGCATGGAGAAACTCTAATGTTTAAAAAGTTAATCCAGACAATAGTGATTGGATGTGCGATCGCTTTATGTTTCTTGTTTGGCATCAATCAAAGCCAGAGTTTTGCAGCATCTTTACCAGTATCAATAAATCTACAATCAGGTGTAGATCGCTTTCTTATGTCAATTCCTGATGGCTATTACACGATCGCCACTGTCGAAGATTTGAAAAGTGTCATAGATACTTCGCAGCCTCTATTAATAGACGTAAGAGAACCTTCTGAGTATCAATCTGGGCATATACCTAGCGCTATCTCGATTCCACTTCGCACCTTAGCTCAAAATCTAGAGCGAATCCCAAACGATCGCCCTGTGATCCTTTATTGCTCAACTGGATATCGCTCAGCAATGGGAGTAATGACATTACGGCTATTGGGGCATGAGAACGTGCAAGGATTTCCACTAAGTTTCGTAGGTTGGAAAGATGCAGGAGAAAAGATCGCTGTGTCCAACATTCGCGAACTCAAAGAAAGCTCAGGGCAGAGGGTCTATCAATCGCGGCAAACTCTCAAAGATCAGCATGGTAATAACTGGCAAGCGATCGCTTTTGAACGGATCAGAAATGATGGGCAAACAAGCTTTTTTCTGCGTTTGGTGGGATTCCCTAAAGTAGCCGAGATTGATCGTAGTCAGCCTCTTACCCTGACTAATTCACTAGGGAAAATCCTCACAGCTACCGACTCTTCTAATGATATTTTTACAGATTCATTCGAGCCTCAGCCTAATGTCGGACAGTATAATCTCCAACCTCTTTTATCGCAATTACAAGCCGAGATTCCTTTAAAATTATCGCTGCCAATAATTGATGGTGAAGTTATTAGCTTATCTGTCCCACCTGCTTTTGTCGAAGAATGGCAAACTGTTGGTAACTATCGATAAATCAAAGCAAGAGTAAAATCAGATTCCTTGGGAGAAAAAAACTCATCCTCACAATCCAAATATATTATGAACAGTATTATGAACAGAATCCAGTTTATCAGTATTGCTGGTGGGACAATGATTGTAGCCATGACCACATCATACTTGTTGGGTGATACAAGTAATCTTTCAAGGGCAAATATCAAACAGGCAGATCATAACAGCAACTTTTTCAAGCCATTGGACTTAGCGAAAATATTCAATTTATTTTGCGCGTAGGGTATTTAAAGGATTATCCAGCAGCAGTTTCACTCAGACGATGCGTTGATTGGTTTGTCCGATTATAAAAAAATATCTGAAAATATGTGTCCTCTCTATTATGAATAAATTAAAACTTTCTGGTCTACTATTCTTTCTTGCTGGCTCATTTGCCTTAATGGGCATCATCACTGCCGAAGCATTGTATCCATCAGGCACTGGCTACACGACTTTTCGCAGCGAAATCAGCGATCTTGGCGCAACCAAACCGCCCAACAGCATAATCTATCAGCCGTCTTCGAGCATTTTCAATACCACAATGCTTTTATCAGGACTGATGACTTTGACAGCAACATTTTATCAACATAGATATTTCAGGAAATTGCTTGTCAGCATTCCACTCGGTCTATTTGGTTTGGGTTTAGTAGGTATTGGAATTTTCTCTGGAGACAAAACTCCGTATCATGGAATGTTTGCAATGCTTACATTTCTATCTGGTGGATTTTCAGCGATCGCATCTGCCAAAATTGCTTCAGCACCTTTCAAATATATGGGGATTATACTTGGTTCAATTGCATTGCTAACTTGGTTCGCCGCAGTGTTTGTCCCCGCCATTATTTTTCCTTATATCGGCATTGGCGGGACAGAAAGATGGATAGTTTATTCACTTGTATTGTGGCTAACTGGCTTGGGTGGTTATCTGATGAATAAACAATAATTTAAACAATAAAACTATGAAAAAAGTACTCATTATCAACGGACACCCAGACAAGGAAAGCTTCTGTTTTGCGATCGCAGAAAGCTACAAAAAGGGGGCTGATGCAGTTGGAGCTGATTGCAAATTGGTGCATCTAATTGATTTAGATTTCAATCCCATTTTGACTTTTGGATACAGAAAAACAAGCGAGTTAGAACCTGATTTGGTGAAAATGCAACAAGAGATCCTAGCAGCAGACCATTTAGTTTTGGTTTATCCTAATTGGTGGGCAACATTTCCTGCACTTCTGAAAGGCTTTATTGATAGAGTTTTTGTGCCTAATTTTGCCTTTAAATACCATGAGAATTCTCCATTTTGGGACAAATTATTGGCAGGAAAAACCGCGAGAATGATTGTCACAATGGATACGCCAAAATGGTATTACTTCTTGATCAATATAAATGCTGGACACAATGCAATAAGAATTGGCGTATTAGAATTTTGCGGTATAAAGCCTGTAAAAATCACCTCATTTGCTCCTGTAAAATCATCTGATGAAGTAAAAAGGAAAAGATGGTTGGCTGAAGTTGAAAAATTAGGAAAACAACAAAAGTGAAAATGACCAATCAAAAAAGGCGATCGCTAGAGCAAATTGGATTTTTTCTACTTTACACTTTCTCGATAACTTGGCTATCTTGGCTCATAATTATCATCGGGAACAGATATTTTAATGCTCTTTGGTATGGTGAGCCTTTATTTTGGATACCTTATGCGATCGGCAGTTGGGGAGCAGTCATTAGTTCCTACATTATTTATCGGCAGTTCAAGGAAGATTTTAGTGAAGCATCTTTTGCTAAGTATGTCTTTGGTAAAAAAATAGATAGAAGTGTGTGGCTAATATTTGGACTATTTACAATTTGGCGTTTATTGATGATTTGGATTGCTTTTGGTATCAATAAACCCATCTCAATTCTCTCGATTATTATTAATTTGCCATTCCTCATCCTTTTAGGTGGACTAGAAGAATTAGGTTGGCGGGGGATTTTGCAGCCTCAATTAGAAAAAGTAATTATTTGCCATCTATTCTTATGGTAGGAACTATATGGAGTCTATGGCATTTGCCGCTATGGTTTATCAAAGGCTCTCCTCAAAGTTCACTCCACTTTGGATTGTATTTATTTTCAGGAATAATCTTAACCTCTAGTTTTACAACCCTTTATAAATACACAAATAACTTATTTCTCTGCGTCTTAAGTCATGCTTGGTTTAATGGATGTATTAATTTTGCTCTATATATCGGTAACAATGGAGCCTTGCAGCTAAATCTGAATTGGAAAGCATTTTTAGTTTTCTCCATCGAACTAATAGTGTCTATCGTTTTAGGAATTGCCTATAGTCGTAAGAATCCCCTTGTGTTAAACAATGATTTCAAAACCAGAAAAAGAAATTTATTTGACAAAAAATCATGAATGACAGCAACCCAAAAAAACACTCACCATTAAAATTCTTTCTACTTGTTTATGGACTTTCCATCCCTTTATGGATAATTGAGACAATGATTGACGTTAAAGGGCTACCGTTAGATATTCCTATAACAGATATATTAGCTGCATTTACACCAATGATTGCAGCCAGCATTCTCGTTTACAAAGATGAAGGATATATTGGTATTCGTAACCTGTTTAAGAGGATTTTAGACTTTTCAAGAATCACAAAAAAGATATGGTATGTACCAATCATTTTGCTACCATTTTCCATGTATTTATTGATATACATAGTAATTCACCTCATCGGATTACAGCTTGCAACTAATTTTGACATTCCTTTTCTTTCTATCCCTTTTCTTTTTTGTCTGTTTTTTATCGGAGCCGTGGCGGAAGAAATTGGCTATATGGGATATGCGATCGCTCCTATGCAAGAACGGTTTGGCGCTTTATCAGCAAGTATCCTTATCGGTATACCTTGGGCAGTATGGCATTACCCGTCAATCATTCAACAGGGACACAATCTAACTTGGATAGCTTGGGCAACTCTTGGTACTATTGCTGTGAGAGTTCTAATTGTTTGGATTTACAACAACACAGGGGAAAGTTTATTTGCTTGCATCCTATTTCATACTTTGTTGAATGTAGGAAGACCTTTATTCCCAAGGGATATCATACACGATCCATTGGTTGATTATCCTGAAGTTCACTATTCAATAATAGCACTTACCGCAGGTGTTATTGTCTTTCTATGGAGATCAAAGACATTAGCTCATAGGTATAAGTAAATGGATAATAGCAAATTCAAGAATCACTCATCTATCAAGTTCTTTTTGTTAGCCGTTACCGCGATCTCCATAACTTGGCTATGGGGAACAGAAACTCTGGGTAAATATCGTTTTTTAGTCCAATCAGCATCGAGAGATGAGGTATGACGAACTCGAAGCGTATAGGAGGACTGCTGGGACCAACCCTGATGGTAATGGTTGCTTCGGAGTTTCCACTGATTCAACCGCATCTTTACGACGAACAGATTCCACCAGTTGTCTATCTCTCTGGAGTTCTTATGTTTATCGCGGGTTTGGCGATTGTGCGATCGCATAATCTATGGCAACATGACTGGACTCTGTTGATTACAATCTGTGGCTGGTTCTTGCTGTCTCTCGGACTGTTCCGAATGTTCGCTGCTAGTTTCTACCGACTTGCCTCTGGCAACACGAATTCACTCTTCTTCATGATTGTCGAAGGTATCCTATTTGCAATTGGTTCTTTGATAACGTGGAAGGCTTATGCCCGCGACGCAAAATCATAAGGAGGCATTCAAGCCTTTACGATCGCTTGAAAATCTTGACTCACAGTACAAGTGATCGCCTTAAAAATCAATGAGTTATTTAATTTCAGTGCTATTTATTCAATTACATTTTGTACCGTATTCAATCAACTCATTCACGAAATCAAGCGATCGCCTGTCATAGTTAAAACTTTAGACAGCGAAATGATATCCATCACATGGCAATTTGTAGTCCTCATACTAGCTGGCTTTAGCATAAGCTTAGGGCTGTTTATGAGCTATTCGTTGAAATTACCGCCAATAGTCATTGGTACCGTCTTGATCGTCGCTTTGTTAGTGATCGTTGCGATGTATGGTAGCGATCGCTGGAAGTCTGAAACCGATAAATTACGAGTTAAAATGACAAATGGACAGAAACCAATTCAGACTAAAACCTACGATCCAAAAGAGATTACAGGTTTACCAGAGCCTGTACAGCGTTTTTTTAAGACTGTGCTTCAGGATGGACAAGCGATCGTAGCGAAAGTCGAATTCTTGCAGAAAGGACAGTTCAACATGAATGAAAAGTTGGATAAGTGGAACAAGTTTACCGCCACTCAACTTGTGGTTACTCACCGACTGGGTTTTGACTGGGATGCGCGTATCCAGATGGCTCCAATGCTAAATGCTTTTGTCCATGATACCTATCTGTTAGGATCAGGCAACTTACACGCCTCATTACTGGGGCTTTTCACCCTTGCCAATATGCACGCTGCACCTGAATTGAACAAAGGTGAATTATTGCGATTCTTTGCGGAAGCGGCTTGGTATCCGACTTCTCTATTACCCAGTCAGGGCGTGAGTTGGGAAGCGATAAATGATAACTCTGCACTTGCCACTTTGACCGATGGAGGAACAACTGCTTCGGTCGTGTTTCAGTTTAATGCTGAAGGGGCGATCGCTAGTATACGTGCTGAAGAGCGTTATTGCGATTTGACGACTGCTATGCCTTGGAGTGGTCGATTTGGGGAATATTCACTTCAGAGTGGGATGCTTATTCCTTTATATGGCGAAGTTGGATGGGAGTATCCAGAAGGACTTCGACTTTACTTTAAAGGCAAAATTACTAAAATCAGTTATGAGTTTGCATCGTGAGCATATACATTCCATGAAAAATTCTATAAAAAAAGCACCTTTTTTCAAGCACCGTTTCTTTCTATTAGGAATATCTTTATCGCTATATACGATGGGACTAATTTCCCCAGCCCTTGCCTTTGAGATCGTCAATTACAAGACATCATACTCAGGTGTCATGGTTAATATGAGAGGGATAGAAGTAACAGCTTGGGGAGTACTGGGATTATTATTTCTCCAAATACCCGCGATCGGCTGGTTAGCAAATCCACTTTATTGGCTTTCCTGTGTATTGTTTGTAAAGAAGAAATATCAGTTCTCTATAGCTTCTACCCTTACCGCAATTATTGTCGGTTTTCTGGGAACAATATCCGCATATTGGTTGGCTTTGCCAAATGGCAGTAGCCCTGATAGTCAAATTCTATTAACCAAATTATTACTTGGTTTTTGGTTATGGCTTGCTGCGCCTACATTTCTGATGATCGTAAATTTTGTCTATTTACAAAATAGGAGTCGCCTCAATGTACATCAATAAAAAAAGAAGAAGTGTAAAATTAAATTTGCACAAACTGCCAATTTTGTTAGTAACAATTATTTGCTCTTTACTTGTTTTTGAAGATAAGGCGATCGCACAAGAAGCCGATGTGCCGAAACCTAATGGTAACGGAGACTTTAATAGCATATTTCTACAAGGAAACCGTGGCTTTTATTCTGTTCAAAAGTGGTTAATTATTCAGTCTGTAGAATCAGAAGCGAATGGAGGTACTGTAAATTGTCGGTACACCCCCAATGGAGAGATAAGATCTCGCATTCAGAGAGGTGCTATTCTTACGGCTGTTTTTAACAAAACTGAGATGGGTCGAGTCCCCAATCCCCATACCTCAGCCGATGATGCCATCGTTTTAGACAGTAGTGGCTCCCCTTGGTTGCGGGTAATCGGCACAAGAGAGGAGTTAGCATATCCCGTCAGACCTCTAACTTTCGCTGATTTAGGAGAATGCTATGTGAGGGCTAGTTTAAAATATATTGCTCCCATTAATCCCGATGCGATCGCTTATTATGATCAAAAAATATCTCGTTCTTACTGTATTAGTACGCCTTTATATTGCTTACCTATCATCTCTCGATGGCTATCACTAAGATAGTTATTCTCATTTAACAGTATCAATTTGATATGCGCTTGCTTTGAAGTATTCATAAGATTTGACAGTTTAGTTATATCCATATTTTTTGATGAACCAAATTTTTACAAATTGAGTCAATACGCAATAGCAAGTGAGGAAGCCAGCTAACCAGAGAAAGTAAACGGCTGGTAAGGGAACAAAACCTAAACTGGAGGCGATCGGCGAAAATGGCAGATATATCCCGACTGCCATGACAGTGGCGGTGATTAGTAGCATAGGTAAAGAAGCCCAACTCTGGAAGAATGGAATCTTAGCCGTGCGAATTACATGGACGATCAGAGTCTGAGTCATCAAACTTTCCACAAACCAACCTGTTTGGAACAGAGCTTGATCATTTACAGTGGTTGCCCCAAACGCAAACCACATCAGGGCGTATGTGGCATAGTCAAAAATAGAGCTAATTGGACCAATGAAGATCATAAATCGGCGGATGTTCTCAATCTTCCACTTCGGCGGCTTCTCTAAGTCTTCTTTGTCTACATGATCAAAGGGAATGCCTGTTTGTGAAAAGTCATAGAGAAGATTATTGATCAATATCTGCACTGGTTGCATTGGTAAAAATGGCAGAAGCGCACTTGCACCTAAGACACTAAACATATTACCAAAATTAGAGCTAGTGCCTAGTCGAATGTATTTAACGATGTTGGCAAAAGTCTTCCGACCTTCAGTTACGCCAGATTCTAGGACTAACAAATTTTTCTCTAACAAAATGATATCTGCCGACTCTTTGGCAATATCGGCAGCCGTATCCACCGAGATGCCCACATCCGCTTCACGCAGAGCCGCCGCATCATTAATACCATCGCCCATGTAGCCGACAATGTTTCCTTTTTGGCGCAGCACCTGAATAACTTTGGCTTTTTGGGTAGGTGAGAATTTGGCAAAAATGGTTGTGTTTGCGGCAACTTTAGCTAATTTATGATCGGATAAGGCTTCAATATCACTTCCTAATAAAACGTTTTGGACAGTCAATCCCACATCTTTACAAATTTTGCGAGTGATAATTTCATTATCTCCAGTTAAAATTTTGACTTCAACTCCACTACGTCTAAGGGCTTTAATTGCTTCAGCAGCAGAATCTTTGGGCGGATCGAGAAAGGCAATGTTACCTAATAGAATCAAATTACGCTCATCAGCGATCGCATAATGTTCTTGAGATGATGGCATTACTTTATAGGCAACAGCTATCACTCTTAACCCATCAGAGTTTAGTTTTTGTTGTAAATCTGCAACCTTAGTATGGACTGATTGATCCATAGGCAAAATCTGGTCATTGACTTTAAGTTGAGTGCAAGCTTTGAGGACTTCTTCCACTGCTCCTTTGCAAATCAGAATGTGCTTTCCCCCTTTTTCTTCGACCACAACTGACATCCGACGACGTATAAAATCAAAGGGAATTTCATCAAACTTTTTGTAGTTTTTCTCAATGTCTAAATCTTGAAGTTCTTGATGATGATCGAGTACAGCGATGTCTAATAAGTTTTTTAAGCCTGTTTGATAAAAGCTATTGAGATACGCATATTTGAGGACATCTACACTCTCTTGACCATAGGGGTCTAAGTGCCTCTGTAAGACGATTTTATCTTGGGTAAGAGTGCCTGTTTTATCGGTACAGAGAATATTCATGGAGCCAAAGTCTTGAATCGCATCAATATTTTTGACGATCACTTTTTTCTCAGACATAGTGGTCGCGCCCTTGGCTAAATTTGCGGTGACAATCACAGGCAGCATTTCTGGGGCAAGTCCCACCGCCACCGATAAACTGAAGGTGAAAGCTTCAATCCAATTGCCCTTAGACAAACCATTGACCACAAAGACCAATGGAGCCATGATTGCCATAAAGCGTAGCAGCAGCATAGTGACGCTATTCACGGCTTTGTCAAAGCTTGTGCGGGCTTTTTGCCCACTAATAGTTTTAGCGAGTGATGCAAGATAAGTATGGCTGCCAGTTTCTATCACAACAGCCGTTCCCGAACCGCTAACTACGGCAGTTCCCATAAAGCAGAGATTGACTAGCTCTAGAGGATTTTTCTCTTTGTCATCAGGCAGATCAACATGTTTTTCGGCAGGTAGAGATTCCCCTGTAAGAGTAGACTGACTGAGAAATAAATCCTTTGCCACAACTAGCCTGACATCGGCAGGAATCATATCGCCTGCGGAGAGAAAGATGATGTCACCAGGAACAAGCAGCTTCACGGCAATTTCTTTTCCTGTGTTTATTCCCTGATCTTTCTTTGGAGTATCATCCTTGCGATTTACGGCTGCCGTAACACTCACCATTGCTCGCAGCTTTTCAGCCGCTTTGTTAGATTGAAATTCTTGGGAAAAGCGTAGCAACCCGCCAAAAATTACCATAATAAAAATGATCAGTGCCGCGATCGCACTTCCAGTCAATAAAGAAATCACCGCCAAGGTAATCAGTAATAGCGATAGGGGATTAGTCACTGTTTTTAGCAGTTGCATATACCAAGCGATCGCTTTTTCGCGGGCAATCTCATTTAATCCAGATTTGTCTAATCGTTTTTTGGCATCTGATTCACTCAGTCCTTCTAAGGAGGTATCGAACAGATGTAGAACCTCGTCTACAGTGCTTTGAGCAATACTAATAAGTTCTCTAGATGAATCTCCTGAAGATTTAGATTTCGGTTTAGATTTTTGGGATGAATTATTAGCAGGTTGAGTGGATGTCTTCATAAAAATTATTTTCTCTGAATTGTTTCTGATATTACAGGGAACTCTCCCCTTCTAAATAAAGTTTTATCAGAGTTTCAACTATAGATACTGAGGAGAGTGGCATATTCTCAATTTCATTCCTTGATATGTTTGTGATGGTCATGAAAATATTCTCGAACCTTAGCAGCAATCTGAGGATCAGTCAGTTTGTCGGTAGTTAAAACATCCACGATGCGATCGCCGAGGTTATCTTTTTCAAGATGTTTTCTGAATTCATGCTTCGCTTCTCCTGCACCAAATACGAGAATAGAATCGGCATCACGGATACAATCAATCACCGCATCATAGAAAATATTGAGATGTTCTGTAAATCCACTCTGACGGCGATCATCTGCCAATATCTCAGCATCTTTTTCTACTTCTGATCTAATCTCATTTAGGGCTTCCCCTTTCTCTAACATGGTCACAACCATCGCTTTCTTATGGTCAATCCACAGTCCTACATTTCTAGTCATAAATTTTTTTCAAATCATATTTCTGTCGTTACTATGACAGGCGATCGCTTGATTTCCTGAATGATTTGATTGAATACAATATATAACTTAACTGAAGAAGATAACAGCTTAGAATCATATTCAAATTTTCGGAGAATTGAGGACTGTTAAAAGGATTATCCACCACGGCACTCGCAGATCTGGAATGAACTTAGCTTTGTTTTTAAGAGTCGGGAAACCCTGCGGCAATAAAAATCTGAGAGAGCGTAAAGAAACAGGACGATACTCATATTCATCAACTATTCCATAACGCGCTGCTAATTCCGCCACAATCTGAACTTTGCCCGTTCGCTTGATCAGGTCTGGGTCGTTACATAGAGCAGTAACTACCTTACCGACAAACAAAGGAGTTTCCCAATTAAACTTATCAGCGATCGCTGCCACACCAAGATTATCCTCAAGATTGTCATCAGCCAACTGATGAAACTGCTCAGTGCCGACAATCCCCGGCCAAAGTGAAATCGAAGCAACATTAAAAGGCTTGAGTTCGACTGCCATATCAGATGCAAGGCGATCGCAAGCCGATTTACCAGTACCATAGGCAACGCCAAATATAGGAGCTAATCCACCCCAAGAAGAAATCGTCACGATCAAGCCTTGTTTGCGATGAGTCATCATCTTCGCGGCAAAATGACTTGCAATATAATGACTTCGCAAACCAACTTGATTGCAAGCATCCCAAAGATTTATATCTGATTCCCAAAATGGTTTACCGTTGGAAGAGATTATCGATCGCACACCACCATAAGCATTATTCACCAAGAGATCTAATTGTCCATTTTGTTCTCGATCAATTTGCTCAAATAGAGATTTAATTTGCTCATCATCACTATGATCAATGAAAACTGCAATACATATCCCACCTGCTTTTTCGACTGCGGATTGAGTTTCTAGTAAGCTGCCCGAAACAGTGTCTAAAGGATTAGACTGATTCACATCGCGCCCAGTGATATAAACCAGCGCACCTGACTCACCCAAAGCAATGGCAATACCTTTACCAATTCCCCGTGATGCTCCTGTTACCAAGGCAACTTTACCTTTCAAATTTCTAGCCATGAGAAATTATCACCATTTTACGAACTACTTTACAAGTATGCCGTGATAATAGGGCAAACAGATGCGCTATCTCTGGGAAGCGATCGCCCGTGATGCGATATCAAACACCGAAGTTTTTTGTCAATTCACAAGGGCAAATGAAACGATTGTCAAAGCGAATATTCATGTATCACTTCCACAATATTTGGATTGGATAATCATTAAACGATTGATCGCAACCGACAATAGTTAAGCTGTTATTTATTGCCTGAGAAATTATCATACGGTCAAAAGGATCGCCATGATGTAAAGGAAGATTTTTGTAGATTTGGGTGTCTACAAATGTGATTGGCAAAACCTCAATATTCAATGAATTTAGAACGTCTAGCAAATCATCATATTCATTTTGCATGGAAAGCTTATTTTTGCCAGTTTTAATTGCAATTTCCCAAAGGCTAATAATACTTAAATAGACATTATCCGCAGAAAATTCAATGATTTCTCTAACTTTCTCGGTGAGGCTTGTATTGCCTTCGATATACCAAATGAATGTATGGGTATCTAAAAGTACATTCATGTTTACATATACTCCTCAAATTCTTCCATTGGCGCATTAAAATCTTCTGAGATCGAAATCTTTCCTTGCCAAATGCCAAAACCATCACGTTTTTTAGGTTGTTTTACTTCTGAACCTTCTGTACGATTTGGTTCAAGAGATTGAGTAACATTACTATTACTTTGCTTCGCATAATTGCTCTTGAGAAATTCAATATAATGAAATACTTCAATCTGTAAAGAATGAGGTAGTTGCTTCAAGCTTTCTTCAATATTTTGAAAAGTTGTTTGCATCATAGTTATTCTCCTTGTTTGATGAGATTTGAGTCTGCCCAAGCTGCTTAGTTGAGAGCTTGTCTGATATCTTCAAGTTCTAACTCAGGATAGGCTTCTAGAATTTCTGGGACGGATAGGTTGCTGGCTAAAAGTTTGAGAACAAAGGCTACGGTAATCCTCAATCCTCTGACGGTGGGCTGTCCGAGGCAGACATCTGGTTTAATGACAATTCGCTCTAATCCCATAGTGTTCACTTTTGTTTCTCAACAATCAAATTATTCTATATTAGATGATCGCCCGTGATGCGATATCAAACACTGAAGTTTTTGTCAGTTTACAAGGGCAAATGAAACATTAGCGGGTGAATGGGGCTATACTGAAAGTCAGATTTTACTGTCACAGGTTGAATAAAAAATGAAAACTCTGATTAGTCAATATCAAGTTCGTTTGTTTCATAATGGACGCAATCAAACTCTAAATATCCCTTATGCTTTTGAAATGCCTAGTAATGATGTGGTAATTCGGAAGGAAGGGGAGAGATTGATTATTGAGCCATTTAAGAAAAGATCTTTATTGGAATTGTTGGCGACTCTTCCAGATATTGATGAAGATTTTCCTAATGTTGATGAAGGTTTACTGACCCTTGATGATATTCAGTTTTAGCTATGACTTATCTCTATCTGTTGGATACAAATATTGTTTCGGATTTGGTGAAGCATCCATCTGGGAAGGTTACTCAACGCATTATTGAAGTTGGAGAGGCGAGAATATGCACGAGTATTGTTGTTGCTGCTGAGTTACGGTTTGGTGCAGAAAAGAATGGTTCGCAGGGTTTAAAACAGCAAGTGGATCAAATTCTTGAGTTAATCGCTGTATTGCCGCTTGAGTCACCAATCGAGTTTCATTATGCTGAGATTCGGGCGTATTTGGAACGAGAGGGAATGCCGATTGGTGCGAATGATTTGCTGATTGCGGCGCATGGTTTGGCTTTGAATTTAACGGTTGTTACGGCGAATGTGCGTGAGTTTTCGCGTGTGCCAAATTTGGTTGTGGAAAATTGGCTGGTTTAGAATTAGTGTGTGTCACAAATAGATCGCCCGTGATGCCATATCAAACACCGAAGTTTTTTGTCAATTCACAAGGGCAAATGAAACGATTGTCAAAGCAAATATGCAACGTGTTACCAAGCAGAGCATTGTCTCGCAAGAGCAATCCGCTTCTTTGAATAACATCAATGTCAATGCGTCATTGAAACAGCAAAGAGCGGTCAAGGCTCAAGAAGCACTCTATGTGGGAGCAATTCCGATCAATGTGGCGGTAGCTGTAGTTCTCTCATAGAAAGTAATTCCTACTCTATTAATATGTTCGATTAGGTGCAAATTATCGATTGTGCTAAAGATGGATAAATCTACGGAATAGGGCAAAAGTAGGTCATCAATTTGATTTTGAATTTGGAGTAGTTGCCGATGATTGAGCCGATCGCTAATCAAGGTTAAATCAATGTCAGAGCCATTTTTATAATTTCCCTTAGCGCGAGAACCATAGAGAATTGCTTTGCTAATTTCGGGATATTCAGCAAAAATCTGGTTTATCTGGGTAAATAGGGCTTACTGAAAAAGCAATTAGGTGGCAATGAGGAGGTAAGGAGAAAAAGCAGACTTCTTAGCAGTCAAGATAGGAAATTGCCAAGAGATAGCAGAAAAGGTAAAGCGCAACTTGTCAAAGGACAGAAAAAGGC
>JANODY010000035.1:0-31855 GCA_031412945.1 Cyanobacteria bacterium SOY_65_metabat_81 | reverse complement strand
ATTCAGTGAGCGTGAACTGCACCTGCTCACTTCGAAGAAGCTGTGGATCGAAGGAAAGAATCCGTCTGACCGTGAGAAGAGAATTGAGGATTCGGAGTGGCAAAGTGAAGATTACTCAATTAGTTCGAAAAAATTGGAGTTGGAAAATAAATTACAGAGAAACTGCCAAGTGCTGCTTCGCAGTCAAGAATAATGTACTGTAAAAAATCAGATTAACTATTTCAATGACTGAAACTAATCATTCATCCATCAAATAATCAACTCGGGCAGATCAACGGTGAGAGAGAAAGATCTGTTTCCATTTAAAGACCTGAAAAACCTCAACAAAACCAGAACTAAAACTTTCCAGAAGTGCTCATAACTGACTCGGCATTTCATCATTGCGTAATCTTAATTAAATTATTCAATTATTTAAAATTTTGCTAGCTAGCCTTGTTGAGAATACGAGAATTTTTCCGTGTTTCTTTCTGATGTTTCAGGGGAGCGACATCAGAGGTGGCGCCTGGTCTCAAACATATTCGGAGAAACGTTTAAAATGCTGAAGAAGCCTGGCATAAAGATTTTTCATGTGGCCCAAGAGTACGCTCTAGATTCATGTTCGCCGATTGAAATCTTTGAGCAGCTCATGCTCATCAACGACTCCCTGGTGTCCCCATGTACGCTAGTTCTGGAGACAATGCCTCTTTCCTTCGACCGCGCTTGGGTGGCTGGTTATTGTTTTCTGAATCCCAATGTCGAAAAAAATTCATTCGGGAAAGTTGAGTTCAAAAGGATCGGTATATTAGAATACGGCAGGTATCCGGATTTATGGGAGCCATGGGTTTACTCCGTTGGCTTCTCACGAACGGCGTTACAACTGGACATTGTTCGATCAGAACTCAGCTTCGATAGCTCTCGTGGGGTACAACGTTATATGGTCTCCAAAATGTTCAACTACTTGAAAGAATCGGAGAGCAGTCATGCTCTTGGGACCTTGGAAAAGCAATTATTGACCTCGTGAATCGCGATGCCTCGGCCGATCTAAAACTAAATGCGTTGAGCCGTGCATTGATCAGGTCCGTCCCTGTTTCTCATCCTAGATGAAGGGGGATGAAGTCTACGTAGTGTGGGGAAGCAGGGGGACAAAATTTGAACCCTTCATTAGACCATTTTCATGAAAAATTACGCCCGTCCCCTTTCGCCGTGAAACGGTCCGATATGAGGATGGAAAGAGCAAGGACTTGCACGCATCCAATTACAAACGTTTTGTGTTTTTTATAGGTACGGGCTTCTTGACCCGAAGGACGCCGAAAATCTCGAAAGCGGGCGCCAATGTTGGAGCACGATTGTGTCGCCTTTCGTTGGGCGGCTGGTGCTCGATTGGTTGGATTGTGTCAGTCGATAAGTTAATGGAAGAATGCCGTACCCCTAAACGGAGAGCTGTGACAAGAGATGAACCACAAGAACCTCCATGAATTCTACTTATCTACCGACGGTTAGCTACTTGACTTTTTCCATTTCTCTTGATTTGTGTTGAGTGGTATTCTTTGGCAAGGCCCGGGCTTCTATTCGAAGAAATACGGTAATCCACGGAAACGAAGGTCTGAATATGACCGAAGTGTCTTTTTACCTAGTTTTTTGACGGCTTTGTAAGGTATCGCCTCTTGTGCTTTGTCCAGTCTCGCTCTGAAAAATACAGCTATTCTATCTGGAGCGCACTACGTACGAAGCATTTTGAGCTTTTGATGTTTTTTTGAAAGCTGCTGTTTGTCAGATCAGCTCAAGAAGCTGACTACAAATTTATGATTGAGATCGAGTTGCTGTTAGTTGATTTTGGTTAGTGGCGATCGCTGTTTGTTGATTTGGTTGGGGGCGATCGCTATAGCCCAACTTTTTTTGTTAAAATACCATAACCTAACTCTAATTTTTAACCACGCAAAAAACGATGAGACAAGTGATTACCTATAAGGATGAAGATGGCTACTGGATAGCTGAATGTCCAAGCCTAAAAGGATGTGTTAGTCAAGGAGAAACAAAAGAGATTGCACTCATTAATATTAAGGAAGCTATTTCAGGTTATATTGCAGCCTTAACAGAAGATGGTTTGACTGTTCCAGAAGAAACTTTTGAAACCTTTCTGGTTGTTGTATGAGTAAACTTCCCAATATTTCAGGCAAAAATTGTGTAAGAGCTTTACAAAAAGTTGGCTTTTATCTCAAACGCAGAGAAAGTAGTCACGTTATTTTGCGGAGAGATAACCCCTTTGCTCAGGTTGTTGTACCAGATCATCAAGAATTGGCGAAAGGAACACTACGCGCTATTCTTAGAGATGTTGATTTAACTATAGAAGAATTTATTAGATTGCTATAAGACGATCTGTTTGTGTTGGGAGATGAAGGGGCGATCGCTGGTTGGTGGTTTTTGATTGGGGCGATCGCTTTGTGGTGAGGGAGATGGATGGGCGATCGCAGTTTGTTGATATTTGATTGAGGGCGATCGCTTTGTTTTGTGGGAGATGAAGGGGCGATCTCCTTTACACGTTCACTGCAACTTTAGCTGGCAAATAGCCCCACTTTTGAAACTTTTCTTGCAACTCAGGTAAATCACGAAACGCCAGAAAATATAGATATTCAGGAGCAAAGTCCGCCCCATTTGACCAACGAATCGTCCCCAATTCAACGTCCACTTCAAACTGTTGAAACAAGACCAAATCTTGTAAAGGTTGAAAAACTTTACCCTTCAAACTCTCAACCAAATTTACAATTCCTTTACGACCATCATTGAATTGAAGTTCAATCTGGTAGCGATCGATATAGCGAGCAGAAATAATATGTAAAAACATAACTTTACTCCAAAGGGAAAATAGATTTTGGTTCTTCTAGCTGACGACAAAGTTCCCAATTAGCCATCAACTCTGATTGATGCAAATCATGCCATTCCAAAACATGACGTAATGCCCGTTTAGGAAACGAACCATTTACAACACCAGTTTCAATCTCAATAGTAATTTCATACTCACCATATTTTGCATGGTAGTGAGGAGGCAAATGATCGTTCCAATAGATATAAATCGCAATCCCCAGAAACCGACTGACAACAGGCATAAGTCATTGGTTAGCCAAAATATGAGCCTATTAAGCATAACATTTTTGTATTTGATTGGGGCGATCGCTTTTGAAAAATTAAGTTTAAGGCGATCGCGAATTAGAATATATGTAGCCTTTTAATAATGTCTTATGCCAAAAGCTGTTCAGGAAATCTATACACAGGTTATTTCAAACCTTCCACCAACTGAGCGCCTACAGTTAGCGATAATGATTCTCAATGGCTTAGTCAAACAAGACGTTGCTGTTATTGATGATAGCGACACTTGGACAGAGCAGGATCAACTAGACTTAGCTGCTTTTTCTATGCAGTATGCGTCGACTGTTTTGTTTGAAGATGAGGAGATAACTGAGTGAAAGTTAAATCTGGCGATATAGTAACCGTTGATTTTCCTGCTGTTACTGGTATCAAGCGCCGTCCAGCAGTCGTCTTATCTTCACAGACATATCATGCAAATCGTCCTGATGTAATTGTTGGGCTTATAACCTCACAGACAAAAAATTTAGGTGTCACCGATTTTGTACTTCAAGGTTGGCAAATATCAGGACTGAGAGTTCCATCTATTTTCCGTAGTTTTATTGTGACATTGCCGCCATCGGCTAATTTGGTTATCATTTGGGAAGTTATCGGAGCAGGATTGGCAAGGTGTTAAAAATTGTGTCAAATTATCTTTAGCCGATTTTGACAAATGATTTTTTGAGAGATCGTTGGTTGTTGATATTTGATTAGGGGCGATCGCTGGTTTGATATTTGGTTGG
Source organism: Cyanobacteria bacterium SOY_65_metabat_81 (assembly GCA_031412945.1). Classification (GTDB taxonomy): domain Bacteria; phylum Cyanobacteriota; class Cyanobacteriia; order Pseudanabaenales; family Pseudanabaenaceae; genus Pseudanabaena. The sequence goes on along the minus strand of JANODY010000035.1, from coordinate 28,013 downwards.
GGGGCGATCACAGGTTAGAATACTCAGCACATTATTCAAAAACTGATTTCTATGCCAACGAGCGCATCTGCAATACAACAACAAGCAAGAAATATTTTAGATGCGATCGCTTTCACACCCTTTGAGCAATGCCAACCATTAAATCGTGATTTTAGGAATATCCCTGATTGCCCCGGTATTTATGCAATTAGACACAAGTACGAAGGTTTACTTTACATTGGCAAAACTAAAAGTTTAAGGGGGCGGTTTAAAGGTGGGCATAAAGCCTTTCTGTGGGCATGGCTTGATAAGTATCAAGATGCAGATGTGCGTATTGCAGCAGAAATAATCCCATACTCAAGAAATCCTGAGTTATTATTGGAGCTAGAGGCTATAATTCTTCGAGCTACTGAGCTTCCATACAATGTCCAAATCCCAATGGAGTAATAGATTTATGCAAGTAGAATTTTTAGAGCGAATCTCATCCAAAGATGCAGAAGTTATTTTAAAGTTTTTGCCTGAGAGAATTAGAACAGCAATAATTGCTCGATCCAAAGAAATTGATTATCCAATAGAAGCAACGCTTGAAATGGCGATCGCTAGTTTTTTGGATACAGAAGCAATAAGTTTTGCCGACTGTAAACCCAATCGTGGATATTAACCTAGAATATTATTTTGATATTTGATTAGGTGCGATCGCTTTGTATTGGGAGATATAGAGGCAATCGCTGTTGTTGATTTTTGATTGAGGGCGATCGCTTTTTTATGGGGAGATGAATGGGCGATCGCTGTTTGTTGATTTTGGTTGGGGGCGATGGTACTGGTTCCGTCAAGTGAGATACAAAAAGGTATATTTGAAGCCAGTTAGAAGACATATCGAATAGAAAACAATTGCGACCAAGAAAGTCCAACTTCCATAATACCTAGCTTCACAGCAGGGACAATCTTAGTGGTGAAATGAGCGCGTACAAAGTTGTGAACTAGCCAGTAGACATCAAGAGTTCTTTGCAAGTTGCTACGGGATTTAGCACAGGTATTCGTCTTGCAACGAAAAGCGGAATTACGTCGTCGCAGAGATGCATTGAAAGCTTCAACATGATTGACGTGAATATCTTTGTCATCGACTACATGTTCGGTTTCAGGATGTTCAGGGACAGGAGCTTGATACTTTTTGCGTGGACGACCTGATTTCTTTTTTGCGCCTTTATTCTTGAGCCGAACACGCACCCCCTTCAACAGTTTTTTGGCGGGACGACCCACAGAGCCATTGCTGAGTACCTGATGGCAGATGTCAAACAACAGATTCCCATATCGTCTTTCGCCATCAGTAAACAAACTGAGACTTCCTGTTTGGGCAATCACTTCAGCCAAGACTTGCATCGCCTCTTCAAATAGTAGTTGGTCTTTGCGCCCACATTGTAGTTCCCATAGAAATCGACTAGCTCTTTCCATCAACACTATCGTCCATCCTTCTGAGTCTGGAGCGGGAACGTTCTGCCCGACTTTGGTGTACACCTCATCGCCTTCTATGTCTTGGTGGATAAATTTTTGCAGTAAAGCATAGAGCAATCCGAAATCATTTGTGGCTTCGGCTTCGCTCAGCCAGCGTGGACTGATGGCTGAGCGAAGCCGAAGCCCGTCTCAACTCATTTCGGATTGCTATAGAGCATCAATGTTGGTTTGATTCCTCCTAACCCCAATCAATTACACTCTTTTTCGATACGCTAAAAGTCCGTGCTGTCGCATTTAGTCCCATCCCTTCACTTCGCGCTTTGAGTATCTCGATGATCCGACTTAGCTTTGTCGTCAACCTGCTGTACCAAAGGTTTCACTAAAATAGATGTCGCATCTTCGACAATGATAAATTGTCCGTACTCCATTGTTTTTTGTTTTATACTGGTGGTCTCCCCACACATCTTCGCTTCCGCATTCTGGACAAGGATGGCTAAATAGGTTCATTATTACTCTTAGCGAACGTTTATCTTTTATCATTAACCCTATATTCTATATATTGCAACACCTTGGCTCGCTCACTGTACGGAACCGATACCCGTTGCCGCCTAAAATACAGGACAAAAAAGCAACCCCAAAGAGGAAAATCTGTGAATACCGTTGACTACCTTCGTATCAGTTTGATCGATCGCTGTAATTTTCGTTGTACTTACTGTATGCCTGAAGGCTCGGAAGTTGATTATATTCTTGCTCAAGAGAGTCTCACTAATGTTGAATTAATTGCGTTACTAAAAGAAGTATTTATTCCCCTTGGTTTTAAAAAATTTCGACTGACGGGTGGTGAACCTTTGCTGAGGCGCGATCTGGTGAGTTTGATTGAGGCGATCGCCAATTTGCAAGGTGTCGAGGATTTATCGATGACAACTAATGGTTTTTTGTTAGGTGAATTAGCTAAACCTTTGTATGAGGCGGGTTTACGGCGAATTAATATAAGTCTTGACTCTCTCGATCGCCATGTATTTCGGCAAATCACAGGGCGAAATCTGTGGGAAAAGGTATGGGCAGGAATTTTGGCGGCGCATGAGGTGGGATTTGACCCCCTCAAGTTAAATGTGGTGGTCGTGCCAGAGGTGAACGATCGCGAAATATTAGACTTAGCCGCCCTAAGCATTGATCGTAATTGGCATATTCGCTTTATCGAGTTCATGCCGATTGGTAATGACAGCTTGTTTACCCATAAGGGTTGGATTGATTCAGCAACTTTGCGCCAACAAATAGGCGATCGTTATGGCTTAGATGCGAGTAAGTGTCAGGGCAACGGACCCGCCGACGTGTTTCAAATTCCTAATGCCAAAGGAACTTTGGGCTTTATTAGTCAAATGTCTGAATGTTTTTGCGATCGCTGCAATCGGATGCGTCTGTCTGCTGATGGTTGGCTGCGTCCATGTTTATTAAATGAGGCCGGACAGATCGATCTCAAAACGGCTTTACGTCAGGGGCGAGATTTTGCCGAGTTACGATTAGCCTTGGGTGATTTACTAAATCTCAAAGACGAAATTAATTTTAAAGAACGCGATCGGGGTACGGGCGCACAAAAAAGTTATCTTCGCACCATGTCCCAAATTGGCGGCTAACAAAAATGGGTTCGCATAGCGAACCCATTTTTGCTTATTCGATTTTAGAAATACAAAATATCCCTTCGGCATCAGTAGCCACCTTACCGTATATGTAGCGGATAGCTATAGGTCTACTGATTTGCGCTTACTCCTTTCGGAAATAATTGCCATTTCGGGGATACTAGACCCACACGGGGGGGAATAGGATGGGTCTGTTACTAATTTACATTAAGTCAGATGTATTTGCAAGAGCTTTTAAAATCTTTACAGTAGGACGGAGGAATCATTACAGCGCAAAGCGCTGTAATATAGCATTTTCTAGTTTTGGTTATATGTTCGAGCAACCACAAGTCAGCATTATCATGGGTAGCGACTCCGACCTGCCAACCATGCAAGGCGCGATCGCTATCTGTCAAAAATTTGAAATTCCTCACGAAGTGGCGATTATATCGGCACATCGTACTCCTGAACGCATGGTCGAATTCGCCAAAAATGCTCATAAGCGTGGACTAAAAGTGATTATTGCAGGGGCCGGGGGAGCAGCCCATTTACCGGGGATGGTGGCGGCGCTTTCACCTTTGCCTGTGATTGGTGTACCCATCGCCACCCGTCAACTTAGCGGCGTGGATTCGCTATATTCGATTGTGCAAATGCCAGCAGGTATCCCTGTGGCGACAGTGGCGATCGGCAATGCTGACAATGCGGGACTGTTAGCCGTGCAGATTTTAGCTAGTCATAATCTTGATCTTCTCCAAAAAGTAATGGCATATCGTCAATCTCTAGCCGATATAGTTTTGGGAAAACAAGAAAAATTGGAACAACTTGGCAGCCAAAAATATTTGCAACAAATGTGATTTGCTATGAGGGCGATCGCGTCTGCCAATCTTGTCAATCCAAGGCGGAGGGGTTTTGTACCCAATTTCCTGATAAAATATCTGTCTAACAGGGCTATTTCACGTTTGTTTGCGTCAATAAGTTGAGACAAAAAGTTGAGACAAACCTAGCCAACGTTGAGGAGCAGAAAATCATGAAAATGCCAGTTTTAAGCAAAAGTGCTTGGTTTGGACTAGTGGCGATCGCCATCGTTAGTGGTTCTGCGTCAGCAGTGCTAATCAACGGTAACTTTAATCAATCTCAGTCAAATATCCCATCGAATTCGCAGCCAAATCCTCAAGTATCAGCCCTAGCACCATCTAACCAAATTAGCCAATCCCCCCCTGCGACCCGTGCTGTGGATGGAGAGTTAGCCGTTTATTGGATTGAGTCCAATAAAAATAAGTTGCTAGCTATCCCGATCGCCATCAAAGCCAAGAGTGATAGTGAGGCGATCGGCATGGTGCTAAAAACCTTGGTCACTGAGAGTCCTCCTGAATCAACCCTCTCCAGCGCCATCCCTGCAAATACCAAAATTTTGAGCTTATCGGCAAAAAACAAAGAAATTAGAATTAATTTATCCAAGGACTTTACCAAAGGCGGCGGCTCAGCCTCGATGCAAGGACGAGTTATCCAAATTTTGTATACAGTCACCAGCTTAGAGCCAGATGCCAAAGTGTATTTGTCTGTGGAAGGTAAATCGTTGAAATATATTGGTGGTGAAGGTTTGGAAGTACCGCAACCGATGACTCGCAGAGATTTTGCGCTAGAGTTCTAAAAGCATTTCAAAAAAACACTTCAAAAAACACTTTTTAAGTTAATTATGCCGCCGATTAATTTGCCCGATATCGATCGCCTTAGCCTCGTTGAGCAAGTCTCGCAAATGGTGGTAGTTCGCGCCTGTGGAATGCTATATGATCACCAGATTCAATACCCAGAGTGGGAATTGGCAAATGCAAACTTGCAAAAGCTAATCGTTGAATATGGAGTTGGCGGCGTAATTTTGCTAGGTGGTAGTGCGCCTGAAATCGCCTTAAAAACTCAGCAAATGCAGGCTTGGGCAGAAGTGCCATTACTAATTGCTGCTGATATTGAAGAAGGCGTGGGGCAGCGTTTTAGTGGGGCGACATCGTTCCCGCCGCCGATGGCTTTGCAGTCGGTGGCGATGAAATATGCGGAGTCAATGGGCAAAGTCACGGCTGAGGAGGCGCTGGCGATCGGCATTAATTGGTTGCTTGCGCCGGTTGTCGATGTGAATAATAATCCTGAAAATCCCGTAATTAATGTACGCGCTTTTGGGATTACGGTGGGCGAGGTGATGGGAGCAACGCGAGGATTTATTGCTGGCGCTAATCAATATCCTGTGCTGACGACTGCCAAACATTTTCCGGGGCATGGTGATACATCCGTTGATTCCCATTTGCAAACGCCGATGCTGCCCCACGATCGCCAAAGATTTGAGAATGTGGAATTTCCTCCGTTTGTCAACGCGATCGCGGCGGGTGTTGATGCAATTATGACGGCGCATATTTTTGTGCCAGAGTTAGATCCTCAACATATCGCCACTTTATCCCACCGTATACTTACGGATATTTTGCGAAATGAATTAGGTTTTGAGGGCCTTATTACCACCGATGCGCTGATCATGTCGGGGATCGCTAATCTGGGTAGCCCTGAAGAGATCGCCGTGCAAGCAGTCAAAGCGGGTGCGGATATTTTGTTGATGCCCATTGACGCGATCGCCACAATTCATGCTGTGTGTGCTGCGGTAGAAGCGGGTGAAGTTAGTCGCGATCGCATTCGAGATTCTGTCCAACGGATCTGGAAAGCGAAACAAAAAGTATGTGGCACTCCTACGGATCTGAGTAAACTTGGTAATCCTCAAAACCTAGCAATTGCTGAAGAGATCGCCACAAAATCTATTAGTGTTTATTCTTCGATCTCCGATTTGTGGGCTGCTGATCATCAAAATCAGTTAGTCGAAAATTATCTAAATCTGATCATTGTCGATAACGTGCTTACTTGCAGTGATTTTCTCAATCGGCGATCGCCGACGGTTTTACTGCCCAAAGCTCACAACTATCAACATATCATCGTTGACAGCTTGGCTTTAGCTAATCTAAATTTAATTAGCTCAGTTTCAACTAATTCTAAAAGCGATCGCTTCTCTCAAATATTTATCCAAATTTTTAGTCGTGGTAATCCATTTCGCGATCACACAAATTTGGATGAACAGATTCAAACTCTGGTTGCAGAGCTAGTCGCGGCAAATATGTTGCAAGCAATCGCGGTCTATGGCAGCCCTTATGCGCTCGAACGATTGTTGACATTATTGCCAGATGAGTTACCTTGGGGATTTGCCTATAGCCAGCAGCCAGAGGCTCAAGCCGCAGTTTTACAGGGCTTGGGTTTTGAGTAACGCCCAATAAAATGAGCAAGTCTAAAATAAGCAAGTTCAAAATATCCAAATCATGGCGATTGGTCTTGATTACGGCGATCGCCTTGTTTACATTAATAGCTTGCAGTTTTTCTTCAGCTAATCTATTTCAATCCGATAAATTATCAATTCCCATCCCGTCACTTCCACCTGTCATCACTGTTGACCGAATAGCAGTCGATCCAGAAAGAACTCCTGATGCGCCCTATTTGCAAACGCCGCAAGAGGTGGTGATCAAAATGTTGGAGATGGCAAAAGTCAATAAACAGGATTTGGTTTACGATCTTGGCAGTGGTGATGGTCGCATTGCGATCGCCGCCGCGCAAAAGTTTGGGGCAGAGGCGATCGGCATAGAAATCGATCCTGAGTTAATTAGAGAATCCGATCGCGCCTTGAAACCTGTAATCGCCGCAACTTCAGAAATACGCGATCGCCTTAAATTTATTAAGCAAGATTTTTTTAAAACTGATTTGCGTGATGCTAGCGTAATTACGCTATACCTACTTCCAGAAGCAAATCTGCGGGTGCGTTCAGAAATTTTGCCCAAGCTAAAATCAGGAACGCGAATTGTTTCCCATGAATATGATTTGGGAGATTTACCTCCTAATCAAATTGAGAAAATTAAAATTGGCGATCGCGAACACAGGATTTATTTATGGGTTTTATGAGGGTAAATAGATTTACTAAATTTGTAATTGCGATTTCTCTAATTTCTGCACTTCCTGCCCAAGCCGTTAGCGATCGCCAAACCGATCGCCTTTGTCCTGCTCAATTGCAGCAAGAAGTAGAAAAAATTGCCAAGTCCCCCAAATTACAATCAGCGCGAGTTGGCGTATTTGTGCAAACCAAAGCCCCTAATCCCCAAATATTAGCCAATCTCGATGGCGATCGCTATTTCACACCTTCTTCTAACGTTAAATTATTTACAACCGCGATCGCTTTAAAAATATTAGGCGCAGATTATCGATTTGCGACCCGCTTGATGTCCAGAAATTTACCTAACCCTCAAGGTGAACTAGAAAATGGTTTATGGCTGATTGGATCGGGCGATCCTAGCTTTAGTTCGGCGACAGGTTTAAAATCGCTGGTAACTCAACTTAAAAACAAAGGCGTAAAGCGGATCAAGGGTGGAATTTGGGCGCTGACTGCTCGCAAAGGAGCCGAAATTTCGGGAACTTGGGAATGGCAAGACTTACAAGAATATTACGCGGCGATCGCCTCCCCATTTACGATTAATGAAAATGCACTGAACTGGACAATTAGAGCCACCCAAATTGGCAAACCCGCCATTTTTGAATGGGAAAATCCCGCCTTGGCTAAGGATTGGCGCGTAGATAATCAATCGATCACGATTACGGCTGACGCTGAGTATGCTTTGCCCGAATATGAGCTAAAAGTGGTGCGCCCCTATGGTCAAAAATTATTAATCATCACTGGACAAATTCCTGCAAATTCTCAACCAGAACTAGGCGGCGTGGCGATCCCCGATCCCGAAGCTAATTTTTTGAGTTTATTGCGTCAAGAACTAACCAGACAAAATATTGAAGTTGCTCCGACTACAGATATTTCCAAAAAGCTCCCCCCAATTCAAGACTTAGCGATCGCCTTTTCACCAAGCCTCTCAGAACTGATCGCCACCACCAACAAAGACAGCAATAATCTTTATGCCGAATTATTACTCAGAGCATTAGGCGATCGCCTCCATGAAATCACACCCGATGACAGCGTCAATGGCGGCATGATTATGATTAAAAAATATTTACAATCCGTAAATATTCCTACCGATGCGGTGTCACTTGATGATGGTTCTGGACTATCGCGTCGTAACTTGGCTACGCCGAGAGCGATCGCCAGACTTTTGGAAAGCGTAGCAAGCGATCGCCCTATCGATGCTCAATTTGGTCAATCTTTGGCGATCGCAGGTGTCGATGGCACATTAACCAATCGCTTTAAAAACACCTCGGCACAAGGGCTAATTCAAGCAAAAACTGGCACATTAACAGGGGCGATCGCCCTATCTGGATATGTCAGCCCTAAAAATTATCGTGACATCATTTTCAGTATCATGATTAATAATAGCAACCTGCGATCGAGAGAGTTACAACAATATGTCGATGCGATCGCCTTACTTTTAACTCGCCTTGATGCTTGTCAATGAAAAAATGGCATATTTCAAATAGACTGCTGATTTTGTTGATTTCGGTGGCGATCGCTTTAACGATAATAACCGCACTAATTTTTACAAAAACTTTTCAGTCTAATGACATAAGTTTACCAATCTCAAATCCCCCCCTATGTCCAGCCATGGCTGACCCACAAATTAAGCCCCGAAGTCTACAATTTAATCCTATTAAGGTGGTTGCAGAACCTTGGCGAGGCGAGCATAATGTTTACGCTATCTTTGCATTGCCTCTAAAATATAAAGACATTTACTATCGCTCAAAATTATTGGTTAAAGGTACAGATATTCCTTGGGGCGTGACGATCGCCAATGAGCGTTTATATGGCTTGGCAATTCCTGATGGCTATTTTCTGTTGGTCGGATTTTTTCGGACGCGGATCGCCCTGTGGTACTTGATAAGTGGTCGATTTAGCGATCTTCAGCAGCCTTGTAACTGGACACTCCATCTCTTTGTCTAAAAATTGATTTCAAGTAAGAGAAAAGTTTAAAAGTGCCGACAAGCATCCCTTTTAAACTTTTCTCTGGGTTTCATGTCAGCGCAAAGCGTTGTAAAGTTTATTTGGCATGATCAAGGAAAATTAGAGCATGGGCAGTTTTGGCAAGTGGCTAATTAAATTAGGAAAAAGTTTTCTATTGGTGGGGCAGATGATCACACACGTCTTGATCTATCGCCGCTTTCATTGGCGCAATACGATCGAGCAAATGTCCGTGGTTGGTACTGAGTCCCTGCTGATCACTTTGATCACCGCCGCGTTCGTCGGGGCAGTGTTTACGATTCAAGTAGCGCGTGAATTTATTAACTTTGGCGCACAACAGGCGATCGGCGGCATTTTGGCGATCGCCTTAGCGCGTGAATTAATCCCCGTCCTGACAGCCGTGATCATCGCAGGGCGAGTTGGTTCAGCCTTTGCCGCCGAAATTGGCACAATGCAAGTAACCGAACAAATCGATGCTCTCTACATGCTGCGTACAAGCCCCGTTGACTATCTGGCAACCCCTAGGGCGATCGCCTGTGTGCTAATGTTGCCAATTTTGACAATTCTAGGCTTTTTAACAGGCATGGCAGGCGGATTATTTTTGACTCAAGCCATGTATGCCATCCCCTCGACCATGTTTCTCAACTCGGTGCAGAGCCTCCTCAAACCTTGGGATCTAATTGCCGCCCTAATTAAATCCAGCATTTTTGGGCTTTTAATCGCGGCGATCGGCACAACATGGGGCTTGACCACAACAGGAGGAGCTAAGGGCGTTGGCGAGTCTACGACTACCGCCGTTGTTACGGCTCTATTAGCAATTTTTATCAGCAACTTCTTTCTATCTTGGTTATTTTTTCAAGGCATCTCATCTAGTCTGACTGCTCTGGTTTGACGGCATATTCATCGTAACTTTTACAGCAGCTACCGAGCAAATGCAACACAAAAAAGGTCGCAGGGCGTAGCTCCGCAACGGGTTTTATATTTTTATTTGTGATGGCTTTGAACAAATGCAACACAAAAAAGGGTCGCAGGGCATAGCCCCGCAAAGGGTTTTATATTTTTATTTGTGATGGCTTTGAACAAATGCAACACAAAAAAGGGTCGCAGGGCATAGCCCCGCAACGGGTTTTATATTTTTATTTGTGATGGCTTTGAACAAATGCAACACAAAAAAGGGTCACAGGGCGTAGCTCCGCAAAGGGTTTTATATTTTTATTTGTGATGGCTTTGAACAAATGCAACACAAAAAAGGGTCGCAGGGCGCAGCCCCGCAAAGGGTTTTATATTTTTATTTGTGATGGCTTTGAACAAAAATTGTTATAAATCACGGAATCAAACAAAAAAATGCGTAAGTTAAGTTGGCTTGTCGGTGGAATTTTGCTTAATGTGTCTATTGATATGTCCACAAGTCCAGCAACTTGGGCGATCGAAAAATCAGGCGATCGCCAAGGCATAGACGCACGCACCTTACAAAAACCGCCCTATAACCTCACGGGTAAAAACGTATTTGTCGGACAAGTCGAGCTAAGCCGCCCCACCCGCTTCGCCGTAGATAAAATTACTAATAAACTTTTGCAAATCGATCGCGCGATCGTCCAACCCTACGCAGTCTTTTTTCGAGATCAAAAAGCCGTTCCTGATAAAAATTTGGATGATCACTCCGCCCAAGTTGCCGCCGTAATCATCAGCCAGCACAAAATCCGTCGCGGCATCGCCCCAGATGCTCGGCTGCTATCTTCTGCCTATTCCCAACGCCGCCAAGATAGCCAGCCTGAAGCCTGTATCGCCGCCCAGCATATCGCCCGACAATACAACAGCACCGTTCGCGCCATCAACTTTAGCTTTGGCGAACTGCTCAGTGAAGATCCCCGCCCCAATGCCAAACTTGATGGGAATGCGTTGCTAACCCTCTGTGTCGATTGGATCGCCAGTACTCACAACACCTTACCCATTGTTGCGGGTAATCAAGGCAAAGGCAGTATCCCCATTCCTACCGATCTTTATAACGGTTTTACAGTCGGGTTTACTCACGAAGTTGATGGCATTTATCGCCAACTCGATCGCGGCAACTTGATTGATGAGCCATATATCGATCGCAATGACAACGGCAAACACGATCAAAGCGAAGTTTTTACCGACCTTAACAAAGATGGCAAATGGACAACCAACGTAGAAAGTCCGATCAATGGCAGGCGATCGCTAGCACTGCTCGCCCCCGGACATAGACTCAAGCTGCCCACATTACAAAGCAAATTTAAAAATGCTAATGGTTCTAGCTTTGCCGCGCCCCACGTTGTGGGCACGATCGCCCTCTTACATGAATATGCCGATCGCCAGATCGATAGTGGCAACTGGAATATAGATGCGCGTCGCCATGAACTAATCAAAGCTGTCCTGATTAACTCCGCCGACAAAATCGAAGATCGCGGCGATGGCAAAAATTTAGGCATGTCCAAGACAATTATTGATCCCTTAAGAAAAAATTGGCTTGACTCCGAAGCTTATGTAAATCAATCAATTCCCCTAAGTCGCAATCTTGGCGCGGGTCAACTCAACGCCTATCGCGCTTTTTTACAATACGCAGCAGGGCGGCAATCACCAGCAAATATCAAAGCGATCGGTTGGGATACTAATATTGTCGAAGTCGATAAATATCAAGACTATATTTTTGCCGAGCCACTAGTTGCTGATAGCTTTATCTCGGCAACCTTAACTTGGGATCGCCAAGTCAAACTCAACGATAAAAATGGGAATAGACAATTCGATATCGGCGAAAGTTTCACCGATCAAGGCTTTAATAAAATTGAGTTGTACTTGATGCGATCGCCAGATACTGACATTTCTCAAAGTATCTGGTCATCGGTCAGTCAAGCTGACAACTTACAGCATATTTTCATCAAAATCCCCACCACAGGCAAATATAAACTCCGAGTTGTATTTAAATCTGCCCAAACAAACAAACCAAGTCAGCTATACGGATTAGCTTGGTGGGCAAAATCATCATAAAAAATGATCACAAAAAAACCTCGCACAGCGAGGCTTTTTTACAAGTTATTCTAAAAAACTACTTTGGGGCAGTCGCGCTAGGACGCACAAAAGCAGTATCCACAAAGCCAAGCTCAAACAACTGCTGATAAGCTTGACCTCCCAGATCACGAGTTGGCGCTTGACTGCGAATCAACTGAATCAACAAAGGCACAGCAAGCTCAGGCTGGTTTTTGGCTCGGTAGACCACGGCAAGCTGATAAGTCGCCTCGTCGCGCAACTGAGCCGACTGCAAAGCCTTACGCCGATGACTATCAGAAATACGATTGTCAATCCCCGAAAAGCTCGTAGTTAGCTCCTGATAAAAATTTGATAACTGATTAAATACTTGGCGGGCATCCTGCAACTTAGTTACAGCTTGATCATAATTTTGCTGACCAATGGCAGTCATCGACTCCGACATCAATCTTTGCCCACCCGAAATACTAAACACACTATTCTCAAGAGAATTTGGCTTAGTAGGCTCTAGAGGCTGAGCAGAGGGAGGTGACTGTGCTTGAGTTTTTTGCTGTGAAACAGTATTTTGGGCGATCGCCCCTAAAGGCAGCCAAGCAGCAGCAGAGACAAGAGACAAAACTGCGGCTTGAAAAGCGAACTGAAACGGGCGAGGCTTGGCGAAGGATGTGGACATAAGTTACAAATTCTGGATGCTCACAAGAAAGAATGAAGTTTAGATAAATGCTTATTTTTTAACTTTAAAAAGTCTTAAGCATTTGTCTAAAACTTTTTGTTATGGTATCACCCCAACATAGACGAAACACCTGTTAAAAAGTATCCCTCAAAAAGTAGAAGGGGCAGTTCGTAATGCTTTATCCGTATTTGTCCATGAGTTGTAAAGCAAATGTGACATCTTGCGTGATATGCTTAGCATCGGTGTAGGCAGCTACATCCAAGTTTTTGGATACCCGTTTTGAGTACTTTCTAAGTACCAATTCTTCACTTAAACAACCAGCACAATCGATCATCATCAGCAGTAATTTCGCTAAAAGTCAACAGTGAAGATCATCCCCGCAAAAAACAGTACGGCAAACCAGACAATTGTAGAAACCTTATCCACATCAGTCGATGATGGCATGGAAGACTACAACCGCCTGAAGTTTAGGCTGTTAGCCATAACCATTGCCTCTGGGATCATAATTGGTCTAGCGGTATGGAGTTGGTACGGGTGGAATATTGCCCTCAGTTATTTTGTGGGTGCATTAGTTGGCACGGCTTATTTCCGAATGCTCACCAAGGGAGTTGACCGATTGGGTACTGAATCCAATCGCCTCGGCTTTACTCGACTTGGGCTATTTGTGCTGCTGATTGCGATCGCTGCCAAATCGGATCAACTGGAAATTTTGCCTGCGTTTCTTGGCTTTATGACCTATAAAGTAGCTGTTTTAGTGATTGTTGCTCAAGATTTGAGCAAAACTTGAGTAATGGGTTCCATTCTCGCTGATTTGACCTCCTACAGGTTGTAACATATCGAACATGATTGATCCAATATCTTTTGGCTTAACTAGCCATCAAACCAGTCTTGCCGCGCTAGAAGTGGGCAAACACTTTTATTGGGAGTTCGGTAACTTTACGGTACATGGTCAGGTATTAATCGTGAGCTGGGTTGTCATGGGTGCAGTACTAGTTGCTGGACTCATTGGAGCTAGCACCGCCAAAGCTGACCAGCGTGTTCCCGCAGGTTTTCAAAATTTCATGGAATATGCTCTGGAGTACGTTCAGAGTATTGCGAAAGACCAGATTGGTGAGAAGCATTATCGAGAATGGGTGCCATTTGTTGGTAGTCTATTCTTGTTTATCTTCGTATCAAACTGGTTAGGCGCGTTAGTTCCTTGGAAATTGATCGAATTGCCAGAGGGTGAGCTTGCTGCCCCGACAAGTGATATCAATACCACGATCGCCCTAGCGTTGTTGGTCTCCCTAGCCTATTTCTATGCTGGATTGAGTAAGCGCGGTTTGGAATACTTCACTAGATATATCCAAGCATCGCCGTTTCTCCTTCCTTTATGGGTTCTTGAAGATTTCACAAAGCCCCTTTCCCTAAGCTTCCGTCTTTTCGGTAACATCCTCGCGGATGAGCTAGTTGTGGGGGTTATGGTTCTCCTCGTGCCTTTGTTTGTGCCTCTGCCATTGATGATTCTGGGACTATTTACCAGTGCCATCCAAGCTTTGATTTTTTCTACGCTGGCAGCGTCATACATCGGAGAAGCGATGGAAGGACATGGTGATGAAGGGCATGATGACCATTAGGTTGTCTGAACTTCAAAACAGTTGATTCGGGAAGAATACTTCCCAATATATGTAAACACTTAAAATAATCTAAGAAGGAAAAAGAACGTGATTGATCCATTAGTAGCCTCAGCATCCGTAATCGCCGCTAGTATCGCCGTTGGTCTTGGTGCAGTTGGACCTGGAATTGGTCAAGGTACAGCAGCAAGCCGCGCTGTAGAAGGTATTGCACGTCAGCCTGAAGCTGAAGGCAAAATCCGTGGCACACTATTGTTGAGCTTGGCTTTCATGGAAGCTCTTACCATTTACGGTCTGGTTGTTGCCCTTGTATTGCTATTCGCTAACCCCTTCGCCTAAGCATTTTGATTCTTCAAGAATATAAACAAGGGGGCTGGAGCCTCCTTGTTAACCAAATATAACTATGACAATTTGGAACCTTTTTTCAACTGTTCTTATGGCTGCGGAAGCAGTGGAACATAAAGGCGGCTTGTTTGATATCAATGCCACACTGCCAATCATGGCGGTGCAGTTCATTGTTTTCGTGGCGCTTCTTAACGTGATTTTCTTTAAGCCTCTAACCAAAGCGATCGACGATCGCGATGATTATGTTAGAGAGCAGATTGTCGGTGCAAAAGAGCGTCTCGAAAAGTCAGAACTAGTTGTTAAGCAATATGAGCAAGAGCTTGCTGCTGCTCGTAAAGCGACACAAAACATTTTGGCTACCGCACAGGCGGGCGCAAACAAGATTCGCAAAGAACGTATTGATGCGGCTGTCGCTGAGGCTCAAGCTAAGGTAGGTAGCGCTAAAGCAGAAATTGAGAAACAAAAGCAAGATGCTACTGCATCTCTGGACGCGGAAGTAGATTCACTCAGTCGCCAAGTTCTAGAGAAGCTGCTAGGCAATTTAGTAAAGACTTAGCGTAAAGCCCTTTTATGATTACAAATTTCGTCTTACTTGCAAGTGAAGCGGTAGAACATTCAGGATTCGGTTTAAATACTGACATTCTGGAAACTAACGTAATCAACTTAGTGATCGTTATCGGTCTTCTGATCTATGCAGGTCGCGGTTTTTTAGGCAAAATCTTGTCAGCACGCTTGGAGTCAATCCAATCGGCGATCGCTGATGCAGAAAAGCGCCAAAAAGAGGCAACAGATAAGCTGACTGTACAGCAAGGAAAATTAGCTCAAGCCAAAACTGAAGCTGATAACCTGCGTCAAAAAGCCGAAACTGATGCAAAACACGCGGCTGATTTAATTTTGGCAACGGTTGATGCAGATATTGCGCGTTTGCGTGAAGCTGCTGATCAAGAAATTGCCACCGAACAAGATCGTGTAATCGTGCAGTTGCGTCAGCAAGTTGCCGATAAAGCTCTTGCTAGTGTGCAGTCATACTTTGATCGCGGTTTGAGTGAGTCCACTCAGATCGAACTGATCGACCGTAGCATTGCCCTTTTGAGTTCTGACTAGGAGAAAACATGAAATCTAGTTCTGTTAGTCAAGCAGTTGTGTCTCCTTATGCCGAAGCTTTGATGTCTTTGGCTCAAGAGCAGAATAATTTGGATGCGATCGCTAAAGATGTTCGTCTTGTGGGCAATGCTCTTAGCGATTCTATGGAGTTGGTCAAGCTTTTTGCTAGTCCTTTAGTTGGCGCAAATGTCAAAAAAGGCGTAATTGAAAATGTGTTTGGTTCACAGGTTGATGTAATCACCAAGAGCTTTTTGTTGCTGTTGGTTGATCGCAAGCGTATCGCTTTTTTAAGTGAAATCGTTAGTGAATTCAAGTCATTGTTGCGTGTAATCGATCAAGTAGCCCTTGCTGAAGTTACATCGGCTTTGAAATTG
Organism: Cyanobacteria bacterium SOY_65_metabat_81; assembly: GCA_031412945.1. GTDB lineage: Bacteria > Cyanobacteriota > Cyanobacteriia > Pseudanabaenales > Pseudanabaenaceae > Pseudanabaena. The sequence continues at coordinate 11,886 of JANODY010000035.1, read as the reverse complement.
AGCCGAGCGCAAGAAGATACTATTTGCGATCGCGTCAAATCAATGAGCAAATGCAAGAGTGTCGAACTATCTGTGACGATTAACCCCGACTTAATCGGTGGTGTGATCATCAAAGTTGGCTCTCAAGTCGTTGATGCTAGCATTCGCGGACAATTACGCCGTTTGAAGAGCAGTCTTGCTGCTGGCGTTTAACTACAATAACAAATCCTTTTCTACTTAAAGTCTTAACTTTTAAGGTATTACTTTTTTGTAGAACAAGGGGCTTAAGCCCCTTGCCTGTACATATTTAACTAAAAACAAATCGATCGCTGATAATTGGTAAAACACAACTATGGTTAGCATCAGACCTGACGAAATAAGCAATATTATCAAGCAGCAAATTGCTAATTATAACCAAGAGCTGCAAGTTTCTAACGTTGGTACTGTCCTGCAAGTCGGTGATGGTATCGCTCGTGTCTATGGCTTGGAACAGTGCATGGCTGGCGAGTTGCTAGAATTTGAAGATGGTACTGTCGGCATTGCGCTGAACCTTGAAGAAGACAACGTTGGTGTTGTGTTAATGGGTGAAGGTCGCAAAATTGCTGAAGGTAGCTCGGTTAAAGCAACTGGACGTATTGCTCAAGTTCCCGTAGGCGAAGGATTCATTGGTCGCGTTGTTGATGGTTTGGCTCAACCCATCGATGGCAAAGGCGATATCAAGGAATCTGAGTTCCGCTTAATCGAATCTCCCGCCCCTGGCATTATTGCTCGTAAATCCGTATTTGAACCTCTGCAAACTGGGATCACGGCGATCGACGCGATGATTCCTGTTGGTCGTGGTCAGCGCGAGTTGATCATTGGCGATCGCCAAACTGGTAAGACATCAGTGGCGATCGACACAATCATCAACCAAAAAGGTTTGGATTGTATCTGCGTATATGTAGCGATCGGGCAGAAGGCTTCTACCGTTGCGAACGTTGTTAACAAACTTCGTGAAAGCGGCGCAATGGAATACACGGTCGTCGTTATGGCAAGTGCCAACGACCCTGCTACCTTGCAATACCTCGCTCCTTATACAGGCGCAGCATTGGCTGAGTACTTCATGTACAAAGGTCAAGGTACTTTGATCGTATATGATGACTTGTCCAAGCAAGCCCAAGCTTATCGCCAAATGGCTCTCTTGCTTCGCCGCCCACCAGGTCGTGAAGCATATCCTGGAGACGTATTCTACTTACACTCTCGCTTGCTCGAACGTGCTGCGAAGTTGAGTGATGAACTCGGCGGCGGCTCGATGACAGCATTGCCAATCATCGAAACCCAAGCGGGTGACGTATCGGCATACATTCCTACCAACGTAATTTCGATTACCGATGGTCAAATCTTCTTGTCTTCTGACCTCTTCAACGCTGGTATTCGTCCTGCGATCAACCCTGGTATCTCGGTATCCCGTGTTGGTTCCGCAGCGCAAATCAAAGCAATGAAACAGGTTGCAGGTAAGATCAAACTGGAATTAGCTCAGTACGATGACCTCGTAGCCTTCGCTCAGTTTGCATCTGACTTGGATAAAACCACTCAAGCACAGCTAGCTCGTGGTATCCGTTTGCGTGAAATTCTCAAGCAGCCTCAATACTCGCCATTGCCTGTTGGCGATCAAGTGGCGATTATCTACACCGCGATTAATGGCTATCTTGATGAACTCGAAGTTTCTCAAGTTGGTGCATTTAACAAGGGTCTGCGTAACTACTTGGAAACCAGCAAGCCTAAGTATGGTGAAATCATCAGGTCTGAGAAGAAGCTCTCTGATGAAGCTGAAACCATTTTGAAGGAAGCTCTTGTGGAATATAAGAAGACTTTCTTGGCTTCTGTGTAATTCATAAATCTCGTTAATAAAAAAGAGGGCAAATGCCCTCTTTTTTATTGGAATTTTGTTGAAAATGAAATTCTAAACTCTGTGATATGCTTGCTAATCAAGTAGTCTTTTGTCCTTCGATGTCCAATTTACCGCACCCAGTTCAATATCAGGGTAGCAAGAGAAATCTCGCTTCATTTATTCTGGGGTTCTTTCCTGACAAAATAGATAGACTAGTTGAACCTTTCGCGGGGACTGGAGCAATTAGTATCGCGGCTTCTGCGAAGCAATACGCACAAAGATTTTGGTTAAATGATCTTAATAAGCCGCTAATTGAATTACTAGAGCTAATCATTGATCATCCGCATGAGATCGCTGACACTTACGCAAATATATGGAATGAGCAGCATCATGATTCAATAGGTCACTATTTTGAGATTAGAACAAGATTTAATCAAACCAATGACCCAAAGTTATTTTTATATTTACTAGCTAGATGTGTAAAAGGCTCGGTACGTTACAACGCTGAAGGTTTATTTAATCAGAGTCCAGACAACAGACGCAAAGGGACTATTCCTGCAACGATGAGCAAAAATATTGCGGGAGTATCTAACCTATTAAAAGGTAAATGCCAGTTTACAGCTTGGGATTATCGGAAGGTATTAGCGGCAGTCCAGAAAGAGGATCTGGTTTATCTCGATCCGCCTTATCAGGGTGTATGTGGAAATAGGGATTCGAGATATTTAGCGGGAATTGATTTTGATGAGTTTGTTCTTGCTCTTGAGAGTCTCAATGATCGGGGCATTAGGTTTGTAATTAGTTATGACGGGAAGTTAGGGAATAAGACTTTTGGTCTGATTTTACCTGAGAGGTTGGCTCTTAAGAGAATTGAAATAGAAGTTGGGCGATCGTCGCAGTCAACTTTATTAGGCAGGGCAGAAAGAACTATTGAGTCTTTGTATTTATCGCCAAATCTCATTCAGGATAAATTGATCGATTTGTCTAGCTATAGGCGCGAACATCCTAGACAATTGACGTTGGTGTAAAAAATGGATAGCTCTCAGTCATTACCCGATGATTTTTTGCAGCTTTGTCAGTCTGTGACTGCGAAAAGACCGAAAGCGGTGATCGATCACATTCTCCAATATGGTTTTATTACGACTGAGGATCTGAAAGAAACCTATGGTTATAATCATCCACCCAGAGCCGCTAGGGATGTGCGCGAACATGGTATTCCCTTAGAAACTTTTCGGGTGTTCGGAAGTGATGGTCGAAAAATCGCTGCCTATAGGTTTGGCGATATTAGCAAGGCAAGATTTTCGAGGTTGTCTGGTCGGACGGGTTTATCGAAACAAATTAAGAATGAGTTGATTAAGAGTCATGGTTGTCGATGTTTTATTTATCTAGAAGAGTTGACTGAGCGAGAGTTACAAATCGATCATCGTGTGCCTTTTGAGGTTGATGGTGAACCAGATTTAGCACCCGAAAACTTTATGCTTTTATGTGGTTCGGCTAATCGAGCTAAGTCTTGGGCTTGTGAGCATTGCCAAAATTGGATTGAGCGTAAGGATAAGTCTATTTGTTTGTCATGTTACTGGGCATATCCAGAAAATTATCTGCATGTTGCAATGAGACAGGTGAGGCGAATCGATCTATTGTGGGAGGGTGATAAGGTGGCTGTGTATGAGGCGTTAAAGCAGAGGGCGATGAGTTTAGATAAAGAAATTCCTGAGTTTGTTAAGGAAATTATTGAGAGGGAAATTAGTTGTGATGAAGATTAAATTTTTTGCAGATACTGACACCCTTTACATCGTCTTTTCCCAAAAAATGCCTGTGGAAACACGAGATTTAAATAACAATACCTTGTTGGATTTAAATGAGGATGGTCAACTTTGCAGTATGACAATTGAACACGCTAAGGAAAGGGTTGGTATTCCAGAGGTTGATTATCAACAGATTGCTGCATGACAATTAAGGCTAATCAACATCAGTTGCCAAATTTTTGTTAAATTCTGTTCAGCTAAGGCTAATATTAAATCATCTCAAGTTTTTAAGAAAAATATTGATATGTCTACATTTGACTCAACGAAAACAAGTCTCGATACATTGCTAGGAGATATCGTAAACGGCAAAATTCAATTGCCTGATTTTCAAAGGGGATGGGTTTGGGATGATGAACATATCAGATCTCTTTTAGTAAGTATTGCTCGTGCATTTCCTGTTGGTGCAATTATGCTTTTAGAGTCTGGAGGCGATGCCAAATTTAAAGTTAGACCAGTTGAAGGTGTCGATCCAACAAAAGCAACACCTAACAAGTTAGAAAAGCTCATACTTGATGGACAGCAGCGACTTACGTCCTTAACGCAAGTTCTCAAGTTCAAGGAACCAGTTGAGACTCGCGATTCCAAGAAAAAATTACTCAAACGATACTACTACATTGATATTGAGTTAGCACTCTCAGGGAAGGAAAATTATGAAAGTGCAATTATCAGCCTCGATCCAGATCGCATTTTGAGAGAAAACTTTGGTCGAGATATTAAACTAGATCTGAGTACGCCCGAACAAGAATATAAGAATTTCTTTTTCCCATGTAACCAGATCCTTAATTCCGATGCTTGGGAAGAGGGATTAAATAACTATGATCCAAGTAAATTTGGGCTTTACATGAAATTTCGTGGTCAAGTACTCAACGAATTTCGTTCATACGATCTTCCCATCATTGAGCTTAACCGCGCTAATTCTAAAGAAGCTGTTTGTCTTGTTTTTGAGAAAGTTAATACGGGTGGAGAGCCTCTCACTGTTTTTGAGCTTATGACAGCTACTTATGCTGCTGATAACATCAACTTGAGAGATGAATGGTTTGGGAATCAGCAAGAAAGTGTTGAAGGTATTCAACCACACTTAAGAAAGCAAAGTTTGCTTCGCGAGATCCAGCCTACCGAGTTTTTGCAGGGTCTAACTCTCTTGAATTCTTTTTACAGACGGAAAGAAGATATCAGTTCTGGAAAAACTGGAAAACAAGTGACGGGTGTTACAGCAAAGCGTGAAGCAGTTTTGTCATTGCCTTTAGATGCTTATCAAAAGTGGAAACAGCCACTCATAGATGGTTATTGGAAAGCAGCTAAGTTTTTGCGGCAAGAATCGTTTTTTTCGACCAATGATCTACCCTACCGCACTCAACTTGTTCCATTAGCATCGGTAATGGCATTACTGGGCGATCGGTGGCTTGAACATAAAATTTACGAAAAAATTGCGCGTTGGTTTTGGTGCGGTATTCTCGGTGAGTTATACGGTGGTGCAGTAGAAACGCGAATGGCTCTTGACATCCAAGAACTTATGGATTGGATTGACGATGGCGATAGAGAACCATCAACTATTCGAGATGCCAACTTTCAACCTATGCGTTTAGAGACTTTACGCTCTCGGAATAGTGCTGCTTATAAAGGAATCAATGTTTTACTTCAACGAGAAGGAGCTAAAGACTTTTTTTGGAAAATTGCTATTAAAGATCTGGATGAAAGTGATTGGGAAGAGCGCAAACTTGATATTCATCACATATTTCCCAAAAGCTGGTGTGAGAGACAAGGTATTCCCGCATCTCGTTACAACTCAATAATCAACAAAACTCCAATATCTTTTAAAGCCAATCGTACAATTGGCGGGAAAGCACCAAGCGATTATTTAAACCATCTTCAGAATCATTCAAGCGTTCAACTTAATGAAGAGGGCATGAATGCTATTCTTATGTCGCATTACATAGATCCAATTACATTGAGACAAGATAATTTTGAGGGGTTCATGTCATCTCGCCAACGCATGATACTTAATAAAATAGAATTAGCAATGGGTAAACCCGTTTTAATTTCAGATGATTCAGGCTCAAATAAATTTGAAGAAGATGAAGAGTGAGCGCCTTGCTTTAATTTTTTGGGAATAGGCGATCGCTGTTTGTGGGAATGAATAGGCGATCGCTGTTTGGTGATTTGAGTGATGGGGCGATCGCCTTGTTTTATTTTTGGAGAATAGGCGATGAAGCAAGGATTGTGAAAAAATTGCTATTATTGACTAGCAGCGATCGCAACTAACAAGTGCCACCAAACGACATTTACCGCATCAGAGAAAAAATTCGCCGCCGTCAGTATGATATGACCGCCCATGCAATAGAAGAAATGGCGGAAGATCTGCTAACTATCTTATCTTGCATGTTGAAGAAGCAGTTTTGAATGGTCGTGTTATTCGAGCAGAAAAAGATGATCCGAGAGGAACAAAATATGTCGTAGCTGGAACTGCAATAGATCCACAAACGCCTGTCGGAGTAGTTGGACGTTTTCTTGGTAACGGACGCTATCTAATCATCACAGTTTATGAAATTACTGAACTTGAGGTCTAATTTTATGTATGGATATCAATGCGAATATTGTGAAGGAACAGTTCAACCACGAAGCGTTAAACAACAGGTGTTTAAACATAGAGATGGATTTGTCATTCTCGAAGATGTAACGATTGGTGTTTGTGATAATTGCCGTAATCGCTACTATTCAGCCGATATCCTTCATGCTGTTCATGCCGTTGCAACTGGAAAAAGCTCTCCTGAGAGAACTGAGCAAATTCCAGTCACTCACCTAAAATCAGCTTAAATAATCGAGCGATCGCCTTGTTCTTATTTTGGTGAATAGGCGATCGCTGGTTATGTGGATGGATAGGCGATCGCTATTTCTAAGCTATGATAAATGAAAATCATTGAGGATATTAGCCATAATGAAAGAATCATTTACCGCCATTATCAAGCAATCTAACAATTGGTGGATTGGCTGGATTGAAGAAGTGTCAGGCGTTAATTGTCAAGAATCCACAAAAGAAGAACTTTTAGAAAGCCTTCGTATAACTCTAAAAGAAGCACTTGACTTTAATCGTTATGAAGCAATAGAAGCTGCTGGCGGTGTTTATAAAGAAGAACTAATAGCACTATGAAACGTTCTGACTTACTTCGTCATCTTCGTAGTCATGGCTGTGAACTTATCGCGGTTTGCAAGAAAGTACGGACAGGGGGTAAAATGGAAAAAGAGTTAAAGGTGAAAAATGGGAGCAGCATATTCAGAAGATTTGAGAAGATGCATTATCAAGGCTAGTGAACAAGGCTACCAATCGGTCAGAGAACTAGCGAAGCGCTTTAAAGTAGGTAAAACATTTGTAAACAATTTACTGAATCGGTACAAACAGACAGGAAACTTGAAGGCTAAACCACATGGAGGGGGAGAAAAGCCAGAACTAAATGCCGAAGATTTAGACTGGCTCAAAGCAAAAGTAGAGCAAAAAAACGACAGTACCCTAGCAGAATTGAGTCAAGCACTAAAAAGCATTAGAGGCAAAGAGGTTAGCCTATCCACGATTTGTCGCGCACTTAAAAAAGTAGGACTAAAACGTAAAAAAAAACTTTTCATGCCGATGAGCAGCTAAAAGAGGAAGTGCAACAGTTGAGGCAAGATTATCAAAAAATAGTGTGGGAACTTGACCCAGCCCAGATGATATTTTTGGATGAGTCAGGTATACATCGTGGTATGACCAGATTGTTTGGACGGGCTTTGTCTGGAGAGAGGGCGCATGGTAGTCGTCCCAAAAATATCACCATGATTAGCGCCATCTGTCTTGAACAAGTATTAGCAACCATGACTTATGACGGCGGAACTGATATCCATGCCTTTATGACCAAAATGCTTGTACCAGTCTTATGGGTTGGAGCGATAGTCTTGATGGATAACCTCAATGTTCACCTCAATGCAAAAGTTAAAGAAGCTATTGAGTCTGTGGGCGCAAAAGTGATTTTTCTACCCAAATACTCACCTGAGTTATCGCCGATTGAGCTTTTATGGTCAAAAATTAAGGAGTTTATCCGTTCTCGACAACCGCGTACTCGTCAAGAACTAGATCAAGCTATCACTGATGCATTTAATACCGTCACCAAGAAGGATCTTTTGGGATGGTTTTCTCATTGTGATGCCATGACCGTTCTCATTTAATTCTGTCCTCACTATCTTGAAAACCGCGACAATAGTATGGAGGATCAGTAACGATCGCATCCATGCTTTGATTGGCTAGATGAAAGAGGTCATCGGCTGAAGCATGAGTAATCTGAAAATCCCCGTCCGCGCAAGCGTCCCGCTTGCTCTTGCCCAAGGAATCTTTTTCATCCAAGGAGGTTTGCACGCTAGAAGCGTGCGCGGACCGGGATTTTAAATTTGAGGAGGGGGTATTTTGCGTTTCTTCCCAAAAGAAGGGGTAATCTTCGGGGGATTCGCTCAATCCGTCTTTAACGGGATTTTGCCTGATATATTCCCAAGTATCAAGAAACTCTTTTTCATCTCGAACGATGCGATCGTAGGATTCAATTTGCCAAAGTTTACGAATATGTTTCATCACTTTGGGAACTTCTTTGGCAGTAAAGCTTTTGATGCTATGGGTGATGCTGGTTAATGTCCAATAGGCTCCGTCATTAGTCGGTAAGGGTTTTAAAAGCCAATGGACGTGATCGGGCATGATCACTAATGCAAAGGTTTGGTATCGTTTACCGTTAAAAAATTGACAGGCTTTTAATATGGATTCTCTTGCGGCATCATTTAGTTCTAGGCGATCGTGAGTTACGAAGGTCAGAAAATAGGTCGCGCCGTCCATCTGCCAATGAGGTAAGTATTTCCTTTTGGTGATTCTTAGGCTAGGATTTTTGGAGATTTGCACGCTATAAGCGTGCGCGGACGAATTATCTAAAGATTCAAATTTAAAATCCCCGTCCGCGCAAGCGTCCCGCTTGCTCTCTTCTATCTTATTAGAGGCTAAAAGATTATTTTCTGTGACTCCAAGAAGAGCGCAAAGATTTTGATATTTATCTGTTATTACATCAACACACCAAAACCATAACCGATTTATCCCACATGGTTCAGGATAATTCCACATTAAGTTAAGGGAATGTTGACCACTTGCTAATTGAATTTGAGAAGTTGTAGCACTCCAATGCGCTAATCGAGAGGAAGCATCTACACAACGACTCAAAACCATTGCTAAATAAGTAGCGATCGCTTGTAATTTCTCCTCACCCAATTCCTCTCTAATCTTTTCCTTAGCCTCATTAATAATCTCAACATAAGTCACCAAAGTTAGAAGCTGGCGGGTATTAAATAAGTGATCCCATTGATAAATTCCTTGAGCAGATAATCTAGTAGTTTCTTGACCTAAAGGAATAGTTACAAAGTCTTCAAAAATATTGTTTTCCTGATAAAAATTCAACTTTTCTTGAGCTTTATCAATAGCTTGTAAATCTATATCTAAAGGCGTTCTAAACTCTAAACTTCCCTGACCACGCTTGAAAGCAACGGCATAAAGTTGATGACCTAAGCCGCCATTTTGGGCTTGATTTTTTACGATTTGCTCCTCAATAACTGAGTCGCAATTTGGGCATTTACCAACGCCTCTAGCGATCGTTGTATATTCATCGGGATCGAACTCAATTTCTATTTCTAGATTCTTATTTTGGGGATTTTGCACGCTAGAAGCGTGCGCGGACGTTTTTTCTAGAGATTTAGATTCTAAATCCCCGTCCGCGCAAGCGTCCCGCTTGCGATCCTCCAAAAAAGACGAAGATTTTTCTTGAGCTTGGGGAATTCGCAGGCTAGAAGCCTGCGCGGACGAGGATTTATAAATAATCGCACTCCCCTTCCCTTTCTTACCCTTAATTAATTCAAAATCAACCCGTTTTTCTGCGAGATTATGAATCGGTTTAACCGCATACCAATCACTTGTAACCTTTCTCGCTTGACCTTTTCCAGCATAGTTACTCGTTTTACTCAGCCACCAATTCGGACTAAGCGGCACAGTTGACTGACAACTCGGACAAACCACAGTATGCGCCCAGAGATAATTTTGCACCTTCTCCCCATCCTGAGATGGAAAAAAAATCACTTAGCCGATTCTCCGCCTCATCGCCAACCCACTTCACCCACTTATCAATATCCTCTTGCAACGCCGCCCCAAACTTTAACGGAAACTCGATCGCCGCCTTCATCGTCACCACCGCCACAGGATTCAGGTCAGATGCAAACACCCGCAACCCATACCGCGCCGCCTCAAAAGGTATCGACCCACCACCCGCAAACGCATCCAACACCGCAGGAGTCTTATCTCCCCACATCTGCTCACAAAGCTCCTGCACCCGCTTCACCCGTTCAGGACTTGGCGGCGTTTTATATAGCCTTGTGCGTTGGTGGCGATCGCTTTTCTCAGTCTCACTTTCATTTGCCCTAGCCATATCCAAGCCTAGCAAATACTCAAACTCCTCCATGCTGACATCCGCAGGCAACAGCGAACCCAACACACTCGCCCGACGAAACGACAACGGCTTCCGCGAATACCACCAATGCAAACCCTTAAACGGATTGCCCCCATTCTCATAGTAAACCTGCTCATTCAACAGCTTCACAGGCATAATCTTTTCGATAAAAACTGGTTTGCGATCGGGCATGAGAATACTACAAAAAGTATGATAGATTATATGATAAAATATGCAAGACAAGTAAATCTTTAGATTTTTATTTTTCATCTGCTCTTATGAATCAATTACAAGGAAAACAGCGCGTTACAGTCACGATTGATGCCAAATTACTCAAGGCAGTAGATCAGCTATCCGAAAATCGCTCGGCGGCGATCGAAGAAGCTTTACATTTATGGCATAGGCAACAAATTGAAGCCCAACTGCAAAGATTCTATACCAACCGTAATTCCCATAGCCTTCAAGAAGAAGAACAATGGGCGCAAGCAACTCAAGATAATGCGATCGCTAGTTGGGAAAATGAGGGATCTTAGCAATTATGAGTGATTTCCCGCAGCAAGGCACAATCTATTTAGCCAAAGCCCTAAAGCAAGCAGGTGACACCAAAAAACGCCCCGTTCTTGTTGTCTCTGTAGATATCCGCAATCGCCATTCCTCAACGGTTCTAGTAGTGCCATTTTCATCAGATGTTGCCGCCTCAGCAGGTAATCCTTGCCGCATTCTCATCCCTGCTGGCACAGGCGGATTAGAGAAAGCCTCAGTAACTATGGGCGATCTGATTACAACTGTGCAGAAAAGTTATCTAGAACGTGGTCCTTACGGCAGTATTGATAGTCAGATGCTCCAGCAGGTACTACAAGGCGTACAGATTGCTATGGGTATTTATGAATGATGAATTATCAGTTGTTATTGACGTAGATGATTAAAATTGATAATGTCAATTTGCAAGGTAGAGAAATAGTTTGATAACTTAAAGTCATCGGTCAAAACGAGATAACTGCCCTTTGCGATTTGCTCAATTCCACAATCTGTAATCCCAAATCTTGTAAGTTGAACTGAACTTGTCGCCACATCACTAGAAACATAAACCTCAGTAAGTTTTGCTGTAGCCATTGCTAAAGCATTGAAACATAAAGATTTCTCTGGATCTGTTAGCTGTCCAGTGAGATTACTAACTTCTGTTAAAATATTCGGAGTTGTAACAATTTTTTGAAAGTATCCGAGGATTTGAACAAGAAGCTCAAAGTCATCTAGATTAAACTGATTTGTGCGCTTGAACTGAGAAATACGTTTAGGATTGACTGAACCAACAAAATACAAAAGCAAAATGTTTGTATCAACTAAAATCCCTTTTTGTCTATAGCTTTCTAATAGAGAAATAGTGTAGCGATCAATCATAACTCACGGATTTTCATTGATTTTACTTCTCCAGTTTGTGACTCAATCTTAAAAATCCTATACTCTCTCTGATATCTCCGATTTGCACCTACACCGCTAAGAATAGAAAGCGGATCGCGATGGGCTGGAAGAGGGCGATCATAACCTAATGTAACTCACGTTACGCAGAAGTCTAAAAAGGTTTCAGGGACTGCCATTCCAAGTATAGCTATAGCCAGCTAGGTTAGGACATAAAATAGAAAGCAACCGAGGCATCTGAGGAATAACAATGGCAAAACCATATAGTTACGATTTACGACAAAAGGTAGTGCAAGCAATCGAAATGGATGGGCTAAAGAAAAAT
>JANODY010000034.1:0-26768 GCA_031412945.1 Cyanobacteria bacterium SOY_65_metabat_81 | reverse complement strand
CGTTGCTGAAACGCCCGATACGCCAGCCGTTCTGTATGTCGACCTCCACCTCGTGCATGAGGTCACGACGCCGCAGGCGTTCTCGCTGTTGCGCGAGCGCGGACTCAAGGTGCGCCAGCCCGACCGGATGCTCGCGACGCTGGATCATTCGACGTGACTGCTAAGAAGTCTGCTTTTTCTCCTTACCTCCTCATTGCCACCTAATTGCTTTTTCAGTAAGCCCTATTTACTTGTAAATGATTTCTTGTAAAACTAATCATTGCCATCAGTAAAACACTAGATTAACACACTAGATTTTTTGTTAATTCTATGTTATTTAATATTGCAGGCGTTAAATGATTTTTTCTTGTATAACGTTAGTCATAGTAAAAATTTTAGACAAAGCTAATTGTCTGAAACTTTTGTCAATCCAATTCAACTTCATAAATGGAGATCTAATAAGATGAGCGCAAGTGCAGTTCTAGAATTTCTTGAAAAGGTACAGACTGATGAGAGTCTTGCCCAAGAGTTGGTAACGGCTTTGGAATCAGCGAATGATAGACAAGCTGTTGCAGATTTGGCTACTTCTAAAGGCTACGAAGTTACTTCTGAAGAGCTATGGGCTGAGGTGCAAAAGCGTCAGGCTGAGCTTCAAAGCCGTCAAGAGGCAGGAGAACTTTCTGATGAAGAACTAGAAGCTGTGGCTGGTGGAGGCACTCCAATTATACTAATTACGGCTACTATCAAAATTACATTTGCTATTACTCCGAACCTTCCGAAACCTAAATGGTAGGTTGTTGGTTGGGTTAAGTGCTAACCTACTAATTATCGACTATCGATAGTACTAGAGAATAATAGGGGGCGCTAAGCGCTACCTATTATTCTTTTTGTAATGACTACTGTTTTAGTGGCAAGGGAGCATAAGTGCTTGTGGTTAGCTATGGCAGGTATGGCAAAAGTTTTTTAAACAGCAACTAATTGTCTAAAATGTTTGCTAATCCAATCGAAATTTAAAGGAGAGCTAAGATGAGTGCAATTGCAGTTCAAGAATTTCTTGAAAAATTACAAACCGATGAAAGCCTTGCTCAAGAACTGGTTAAGGCATTAGAAGCAGAAAATGATCGCGAAGCTGTTGCAGAACTAGCTACTTCTAAAGGCTACGAAGTTACTTCTGAAGAGCTATGGGCTGAGGTGCAAAAGCGTCAGGCTGGGCTTCAACAACGTCAAGAGGCAGGAGAACTTTCTGATGAAGAACTAGAAGCTGTGGCTGGTGGAGGTACTCCAATGTCTATTATCAGAATTGGATCTGATATTACTCCGAGTATTCTTACTCCGAGACTTCTGAAACCTAAATGGTAGGTTGTTGGTTAGGTTAAGTGCCAGCCTATAGACGGCGCTAAGCGCTACATATTATTATCTATCTAAACTGACTTTTGGGATTTAAAACAGATACTCCTTTTAGTGTGAAGGAAGTATCTGTGCTTATGGTTGCCTATGGCAGACATTGCAAAAGTTTTTTAAATAACAACTAATTGTCTAAAATGCTTGCTAACCCAATCGAAATTTAAAGGAGAGCTAAGATGAGTGCAATTGCAGTTCAAGAATTTCTTGAAAAATTACAAGCTGATGAGAGCCTTTCTCAAGAGTTAGTAAAGGCTTTGGGATCTGAGAATGATCGCGAAGCTGTTACAGAATTGGCTGTTTCTAAAGGTTACGAAATCACCTCTGATGAGCTATGGGCTGAGGTGCAAAAGCGTCAGGAAGATCTTAAACAACGTCAAGAGTCAGGAGAGCTTTCTGACAAAGAATTAGAATCAGTTGCTGGTGGTATATATTATTATTTTCCTCCTAATCTTTCTTCTCAAGGTCAAAGTGCTACTAAGTGGTAGCCTACTGATTTTCAATAACGCTAACAGAGATATGCGGAGCTTTGTGTCGGATATCTTTGTTGTGTATATGAGTGTGGGGTTTGCGAACGCAACTTAATAAATTTAACGATTCTAGCTCTCTAGTTAGAGGCTTTAAAATACTAGTTTTTTTGTTTCTAGGTTATTGAATATATTAAGATTTTGAATGGTTACTTATGGCAGACATTATTTCTTTCATGAAAGGCTCTCAACTACAAGCCTTAACTTCTTCTGATCGTTTGTGTTACGCCATTCAGCCTTTTATTCAAGAAATTCTGAATCAATTTGTAACGCTCAAAGATTTAGGAGAGGCAATCCTGCGCTCATCTGCCAAACACGAAAAAGTTGTGTCCAAACTGTTTGACCTGCAAGAAAACGATCCTATTAATTCCTTCAGTTTAAAAGAGAAATTTCTATTTCCCGATCGCAATTATTGGCAACTACTTACTTTTAGTAACGGTCGATTTCCCGATTTTTTGCAAAAGGGAGGGATGCTTGGTGTGCAAGATCGAGAATTTGTGCGCCAACTACATCAACTTCTCTATCTTTGCGGACAGTCTCGGTTTACTTATCAAGAAGTGTCAAACCAGATTAGCGATCAAATGCAGCCGATCTTAGAAACATTTTTGCAGTCTTGGGTACTACAACAGAAACCATTTTTACCATTAGAATCTCCCATAACTGATTCTGGTGTATATCGCTTACAACACGCTGCGTTACTCTATCGTAGCCAAACTACAGGTATTCTGGTCGATCCGCATCTGCACTCTAATTATGGTATTCCCAAGCTAAATACTGATATCTCACGGGCGATGTTAGAGGGATTGGTTGATGGAATTCTGATTTCCCATAGCCATTACGATCACTGGCATTACCCCACGCTGATGCAATTTTCTCCCGATATTCCGATCATTGTGCCGAGAGTTGCGCGTGGGTCAATTACCTGTGAAGATATGGCCGCTCAACTACGAGAGATTGGTTTTACGAATGTTTTTGACGTGCCTTGGAATAGTGAGCCAATTAAGATTGGCGACATTGATGTTCATGTGCTGCCATTTTACGGAGAGCAAGTTCTCGTTCCCGAACATCCTCAACCCGTTCATCCAGAATTAAAAAATTGGGGTAATACTTACTTGATCGAAACTGATTCCTATCGATCGTGGTTTTTGATCGATGCAGGAATCGAACCAGAGCATTCTATATTGGATGTTGCTGACGAAGTATATGAGCGCTTTGGGGCGATCGATTGGGTAGTCAGTAATTTTCAACCACTTTCCTACAATTCTATTGGTGTAGATATTACCTCTTGGGGATTAGATATTGTCTCAAATTTGATGAGCAATCCGCCAATTTTGGGAGTGACTTCTCAAGCACAAGGTGAATATACAGCCACATTAGGTCCGAAGGGAGTTGCGGAAGTATGCGCGAAAGTCAAGGCTAAAGCTTGCCTGCCCTATGCGGATAGTTGGGCTGACTTGGGTAAATCTGCTCCCCATGATGATATTTTGATACCACAGGTAAAGTCTTATTTGCAGCAGTTAGGATGTGAAACCATTGTCCATCCTTGGACTATAGGCAGTGGATTGACTCCAACTGGTTTGAAGAAAGGATTTGTATCTAATTCACCGTAGAGCAAAATGAGTAACGCCACTGATATTCTTCAATCTATATCTATCCTTCCGCCGAAGCAAACCTTGCGATCTCATGCGCGTAGGTTTAATTGTTTACCTGTAGATGAACTTACGGCGCTTGCCCAAAAACTTCTTGTGTCTCCCTATTTGGGAACTAGTCAACTCAGCGAAGGTTTTGCCAGTACTCAAGGTTTCTCCATAATATTTAGGAAAGAGGGTATTTCCACAGTTATTGAACATTTTCCTGAATTATCTACCTATCTCAAGGCTGCTCTTAAATCATTAAGCAATGCTTTCTATCTAAATATTTTGATATTGACCGAAGGTTCTTGTGTTACTGACCATGTAGATTGTAGTATTTGTGAGTATTTTCAAGAATTAGTAAGCCCCTGTTTGGTCAGCGTTTTATATGTGCAAGTACCTCAAGATATGCAAGGTGGACAGTTAGTGCTGTCTCTAGATTCTGAAGAAATAGCGATCATCCAACCACAAGAAAATATGCTTTTACATTTTTTAGGTTATCTCACCCATAGAGTCCAATCGGTTCAAGCAAGTCAACCGAGAATTAGTATTGTTTGCGAACAATATAATCTAAAAGAAGAATGGTTGACTCAAGTACCTAATTTTGCGATCAAGTCGGGGGCTTTATGATTAAAACCAGTAATTCCCTTGCAGAAATATTACGCCTGATTGAACCTGCTGTTGTTCCTAAATTGATGACAGTTAGTAATTGGAACACAATTGATCGCATTGCCCAAATATTACCCAATGCACTCTCGCCTTTCTTTGGTTTTGAATATCGTTTAGGGAATACCCTTGCTGAGGTCGACTTTCTGCTCTGTGTTGCCGCCGATGAAGCGGGGAAAAGAGTACTTGGCGATCGCACCTATTCGGTATCTTTACCCGCATTGGTTGCCGAAGAACCGATTTGGCAAAGAATCACAGCTTTTGCGGAAGAATGGAATACGAGTACTTCGGCGATCGCTAAAGACGTATTTAATATTTGGCTAGAATTTGATACGCCTAATTGTTTTGCCAATGGTGAAATCCCTATCCCCAGTTTATTTATCGGGGCATATGATATTTACCGATGTGATTCTCTGGAAGAGCAGAAAAAACGCCGCGCTTGGTTAGTAGAAGAAGTTTTTACTTTGTTATTAGGGAAGTCCCTACCGATCGCTAATAAAGAAATGCTTTATCACTGTTTTCAGGAGCTACCTAAAGGCGCTTATGTCTTTCAAATAGGATTAATGTTAGCTCGTAAAGTAGAGACAGTGCGTTTATGTATTCGCAATATTTCGCCTCTCCAAGTTAGTTCCTATTTGTCGGCGATCTCTTGGAAAGGGAATATTGAGAAATTGACTCAGTTTCTGCATTTACTCTGTCCCCTTGTGGATCGGGTTGACCTTGATATAGATGTTGATTGTTCTACGCAGTCAAAGATAGGATTGGAATGTTATTTATATCAACAGCCTTCTCTAGAACCAAAATGGATTCCTTTTTTTGATTTTCTAGAGGAGCGATCGCTTTGTCTTCCAGAAAATCGAGAGGCTATATTTTCTTATCCAGGATATTTACGGGAAAGTGCTAATCAGGATCGATGGCCAGAAGGTTTAAAGCGCCTAACCAAGATTCTAGGAGCTAAAAATGAAGGAATATTATTTCGGGGCATTCATCATGTAAAAATCAACTATGAAAACGATGCTCCCCAAGAAGCTAAGTCCTATCTTTACGTCAACCGTAAGATTTTAAATCATCAAGAAATTAGACAATCGATGAAGAGTCCTAAAAACTTTGTCGAAATAGAGAATTTTCTCACTGAATCTGAGCAAGAAGAGCTATGGCAATTTACTAAAAATCACAACAAGGGTTTTGTGTCAAGCGATATCTATAACGAGAAATTATCTGTTAATGATCGCCAATACTCTCGACATTCTTCGATCCTTGACCCACCCTTTACTCTTGCTCCATTGATCGTAGAGAAAGTGCGGCAAGTTATTCCCCAAGTCTTAGAACCACTACAGACCCAAGAATTCCCCATTGGTCCCATTGAAGCCCAACTCACGGCACATAATGATGGTGAATATTACAAACTTCATAATGACAATGGCATTGAGGCTCTAGCCAGTCGTACATTGACATTTGTTTATTACTTTTATCAGGAACCCAAAGCTTTTACAGGTGGTGAGTTGCGTATTTACGATGGCGAATTGGAAGGCGAAAAAGAAATGAGATTTTTACCGAAAGGCTGTCACGTTGTTGTTCCCAGAAATAACTGCATTGTCTTTTTCCCAAGCCAACTTATGCATGAAGTTACCCAAGTTCAATGTCCATCCCAAAGCTTTTTGGATGGTCGCTTTACCGTGAATGGGTGGATTCATGATGCATCAAAAATAAAGGAGTTTCCTGATGAAAATCTCTAGTATCCTCGATCTACTGCCCCATTCTCTGGAATGGATGGTGTTATTTAACCTTGAGAAAGTGCGCCCGATCGCGGGAGATGAAGTAACTCGCGCGATGTTTTACTTGCCTGAAACCCTCGATCTTAATCCTTTTAGCCATGTGGTACTAACTAGTGCTGGCAGGTTAGTAGCTACGCTTTTAGAAAATTCTCTAGTTGATCCCTACTCTGGAAATCCTTGCGAAAAACCACCACAGGGAGAAACCTTAGGGCATCAATTTGCCGATCGCTTATCATTATTTGCGATCGATGAGGCGGATTGTATTGGCTTAGGTGAAATTGCAGGATTCTCTCCAGTGCTGCTCCATCTAGTTCTCCATGATCATGAAGGTCACGCCACCGCCATTTTTGATTACGATTCTGATCGCCCTCCCGATCATCGACACTATGAATTATTGCGTGCGGTGGGAGTCCGTTTCGTTGAAGGGAAATCTCAAGAAGGTTACTATTTAGCTCAATTCCGCAATCGACTGCCAATTCATATCCATGCAGGAATTTTGTCCCATTTTGAGCGGACGGGACACTGTAATCTATTTTTCTTACAACATGGCAAAATTGATGCCCCTCTGGAACAAGGACTTTTAGAAGCAGGTTCACGCCGTATTACGTGGGCTAAAAATCAGGCGATCGCTTGGCTCCAGAAGATAACCGAGGAAGCTATACAAAGTCCGTTATCAATGACCTGTGTTCCCCCTGCGCCAGAACAACCATTTGCCTATGGTGATTTAGTGCCTTTAGGATTTGTATTGCGATCGCTTCGGGATACGCAAACAACAGCAGCCTATGCCAAGCTATCTGAATACATAATCAGTCAGCAACAAGAATCTCTATGGGCTTTTCACCAAAAGCGGTTAATTACTGCTACAGACTCAGCTCTGGTCATGCAAGGGCTGACTGGCGATTTATCCGCAACCTATGCAGCCTTAGAAAGCTTTAGTGATGGGCAAGGCTACTACCCTCAGCTATGGGCAGAATCACCTCAACCCCATCGAATGGTCAAAGATCCCAGTTGCGCCCATTGGTGTCAAACTGATTTCGCTACTACAGCAATGATTAGAGCGCTCCAGCTATCAAACGGCATAGAACCAAAAACTCCGATTACCTATTTGATATCCAGAATTTCTGAACGCAGTGGCTTGTATTTTGCCAATCCCTATTTGGTAGATTACTACTTAGCCCATGCTCTTCAAGAAGATACTCCTGAAAGTCAATTAGCCCGCCAGCTACTCTTAGAAGAAGTCTTAAACAGTCGCAATAAAGACTTTAGTTTTGGTTATTTTGACATTCCGCTTTCTACTGCTTTAGCAATTTTGACGATGGCAGCTT
Source organism: Cyanobacteria bacterium SOY_65_metabat_81 (assembly GCA_031412945.1). GTDB lineage: Bacteria > Cyanobacteriota > Cyanobacteriia > Pseudanabaenales > Pseudanabaenaceae > Pseudanabaena. The sequence goes on along the minus strand of JANODY010000034.1, from coordinate 19,464 downwards.
TAGGCTTTAGAGGACGCACTATGAGAGCTTCTCAACTGAGACTGCTAGACTTTTTAGAATCTACGGGTAGTTTTCCTGCCTCCATTCCATTTTATTCTTCTCTTGGTCTTGATACCGATGGACAGTCGGATCTCAAGTTAAAAATGATGCAACTAAATCTATTTGCCGATCCCACAAAGCGATCGCAAGTACAGCAAATTGGCGAAGAATACCACAGTATCTCCTTGTATGTGGATAGCTATAAAATGATTTCTACAGCCTTAGCCATTTCTGCACTCCATACTCCCTGTAATCCAGAAATATATGATATTGATACGCTATCGCCAATAAATGCCCATCCCCGCTATCGCTGTCGAGATCAAATCGGTTACATTACCAAATTTGCTCTTCCTCCTTACTTGTACCAAAGCCAAAATCAGTTAAATTTAGTATGAAAACAGTTGCTATTTGCGGTTCCAAAGTTGAGACAATTATGTCGGCAGACAGTTTTGTTGACAATATAGAAATTGAAGGAATTAAGATTCGTTGTGGAGTCATCCATACCAAAGATATTACCTTTCCCAGTTCCGATCCTGCACTCAGTAATCATGTTTTATTCCAAGTCAAAGCCTTTTCCTGCAATTATCGAGACAAATCAATCATTCTGGATACCGCAATCAACGCCCCTGCCAATCGCTTTAATGCCATAGGATCAGAATTTGTCGGCGTAGTACTTGCAGTAGGAAGTGATGTAACTGATTTAAAATCAGGCGATCGCGTCATTGGTAATAATTGCTATCCTGACTCTGGCGTGTCTGGTTTGCCAGCAGGAGTCCCCACTAACCATGCTTCTAAAGAGTTGCGGATTCTCCATCAAGCCAAATTACTAAAAATCCCTGATGTCATGCCCGATGATGTGGCAGCCTCCTTTAGTATTGGTGGACAGACCAGTTACAGCATGATCCGCAAGTTGCAAATTCAGCCAGAACAGAACATCTTAGTCACTGCCGCGAAATCCAATACATCTCTATTTGTACTTCATGCCTTGCAAAAATATCGTCAAGAGATGGGAATTAGGGTATACGCGCTGACCAGTTCTAGCAAATTTATAGACAAAATTCAGGCTATTGGTGTTGATCGGGTGGTGCAGATCCAACCAAATTCAGAGACTTGGATCGATCCTGAAACGGCTAAAGCAGTTCTTGAGGAAACCCAAGGCGGATTCAATGGCATCATCGATCCTTTTTTCGATTTGTATATTGCGAAAATGCTGCCAGTAATGAAACCTGGAGCTAGATATATAACCTGTGGACTTTATGATCAATTTACGGATTTGACGGGAACTGCATCGCCCGACATCGGTATAAATTCCCAACATCTTTTACTCACAACGATGATTTCCAATCTTTCAATTATTGGTAATTGTATTGGACTTACTTCTGATTTAGCTCAAGCAGTAGAAGACTATGCTCAAGGGAATTTGCCTGTAGTCGTTGATAGTGTATACAAAGACAAAGAGGTCGCTCCTTTCTTTGAACGTATGTATAATTCCCCCGATCGCTTTGGTAAGGTGGTTTACAGCTATGAAAATTAACTTCTTAGGTCACGCCTGTCTATTGATTGAAACTCAAGATTGTAAAATTTTGATGGACCCTTTGCTTTGGGACCCTTTTTGTGATGGTACTAATGCCTCTTGCCCCCAGAGAGAAATCTTTCCCGATTTATTCCCTTCCTATGATTTTTTAGTGATCTCCCATAAACATACCGATCACTTTGACATTCGCTCCCTCGCCTATCTTCCCAAGCATATAGATGTCCTTATTCCCCCCGATCAACTCTTAATCGAGTGCTTGCAAAATTTGGGATATAAGCATATCTATCCACTCAAGGAATTTCAGAAAGTGAAGATGGGTAATACTACGATGATGACCACGCGATCGGAGGTGCGAGTACCTGAATTTGGGATGATTTTTGCTGACCCTAGTGGTGTTTTTTGGAATGCTGTTGATACTTTTTTTGCTCCTCCCACGACTGAACGGGTGAAACAATCTTTTCCGAAAATTGATATATTTTTGACCCCTTGGAATGTTGGCATGGAATCAAAATATCAAACCAATCAAGGATTAGGTTTCCCCTTTGATATTTACGATCATCTATATCATCTGATCAATTTGGTTAATCCTGATGTGATCATTCCTGGCGCTCAAGGATGGAAGTACATCAATTCTGGATCTTGGCAAAATCAGATCGCCTTTCCACAGACCCGTGAACGTTTTTGCGAAGATATGGTGACTGTACTGCCTCAAGCACAGGTTTGCAGCTTAGATCCAGGGGATATCGCCGAACTTGACGCTGACAGTGGTTTCCATCATCAATCATCGGCTAGTTCCTATGCCCGTATGGTGGTAGATGATCGCGAAGCGATCGCCTTTGTCCCCGTCAATTGCCACAAAGATCTGCACGATCCTAATCCTTTGGGCTATCCCTTAGAGACTTTACAAGAAGTAATTGCTAATGAAATAACTATAAATTTGGTAGCTTTCATTCAAGAAAATTTAAGTACTATGTTTGCAGAACACCAACATTGGCAAGCGATCTATCAGTTAGAAGTAGTCTTTCCCGATCGCCAAAGTAAGACTTGGCATATAGATTTTAGGAAGTCTACTCTCGCGGCGGTCGAAGGATATAACCCTCTGGCAAATTTATTTTTTTATATTACCGCTTCAGGGTTTTACAGCCTTTTACAAAAAACACATGGGTGGGAATATTTAGTCAATATGGGTGAATATCGCCATTTTCATAAGGTCTATTTGCCCCATCTTACGGGGATTTCATCCGCAAAATCGGAACAGATAATCGATCCCTTATTGCTGAAATATCCCCAAAATGAGGATTACTTGCTGCGTCTGGAATCCAGTTCATCGGCTCTCCCCGAATCCGATCCTAGTCCTCTGACAAATACGGGGATGATGCTATTGGCTAACACATTCTTCAAGTTACGCAGCAAGCCTCAATCAACTTCTATCGCAATCCACAAAGATTTGTGAGAGGCGCACCCACACAAAAACACACAAGAGTAGGGGCGGGGTTAGGTTCCGCCTAAATCTTGAGCTAAATCTCCAACTAAATCAATGAGGCAACATGGCGATAAACTTTGGAAATTTGATGGTCTGGAAAATTTAGACAAAAGATACCGTTACTTGCTAAACGAATAATATCTGACGATTCGGGAAGCACTCCTCCAACTTCAATCTGGAAGGTATCCGAAATCTTTTTCTGAAGCTCATCAAAATTAAACTCTGGCAAAGCTTTATTAACTAGCAGTAATAGCTTCTGCACATTAAGCTTACGAGCCACATCGATTGTCACTGCTGTACCCTGAAAATCCTGCTGATCGGGGCGCAAAATCAAAATTACTAAGTCAGAAATAGTCAAAGAAAGGAGGGTTTCTTCACTGAGTCCAGGGTGAGTATCAATAAATAGGTAATCAAGTTTAAGGTGTTCGAGTAGGTCTTGAAACCCATCATTCAAAAGCTCAACATCATATCCTTCCCTTAAAATTTTGGAAATGTCATTAATACGAATACTGGCAGGAATCAGATAAAGGGCACTTTCAGGAGTAGCGGCTTTACCCAAGATCGAAGTAACGTCATAAGCCGCATCCTTGGCTGGGCAAAGCCCCCATAAAAAGTCATTTAACGTCCTATTCAATCTGCTCTCATCAAACCCAAACAAAACATGGATTCCTGGCGATGGCAAGTCAGTATCCACGATGCCTACACGTTTCCCTGCACAGGCAAGAGAAGCCGCCAGATTTGCAGTGGAGTTGGATTTGCCAGTACCGCCACGATAGGAGTGGATCGAAACAATTTTAGACATAATTTCTACACTAATTTCTTGAAGTCACTATACACAAAATTTGTTAGTTCTGGTTTGAACTTAACAAAATAGATGGAAGTTATTAGGGGTCTGCGCTATTACCTATAGCTCTCTGAAGGGCAGCCAGATCTTGATTGTAGCCAATGATTGCTTGTAAAACATTTCCTCTTGCTTGAGTTAGGCTAGCATCGGCAATATTTACTTCAGTCTGCAAGCCTACCCCAGCTTGAAATCTTAAACGGGCAAGTTCTAGATTTTTTTCAGCACGGTTAAGCCCCTTTTCCGCAATCACAATATTTTTCTCATTTGCTTTCAAACTAAAATAGGCTTCTTCTATTTCTAGACGCACCTGAGCTTTAGTATCGGCAAACTGGTTGGTAGCGATCGCTGCATTTATGCGTTGCTGATCAGCTTTAGCCGCAGCAGATCCACCATCTAGGAGTTGCCATTGCAAAGTCACGCCTATAGAGTAACCTCCCGCTACTCCATAGGAGAAATTACTGGGATCTCTGGGATCTTCAGAACTTAACGACAAACCATTGAGATTGGCAAAAAGATTAACCTGAGGCTGACGTGATGCTTCTTCAGCTTGCGCTCTGTAAAGGCTGATTTGGCGAGTTATTTCCTGTTGAGTCAGATCAATTCGTTGCTGCAAACCCAACAAAATACTATTTTCGAGCGACAGTTCCCAGTTTTTACCCTGTTTAATCGGCTCAGAAGCCTTAGGAATAATCATCGGTGATAAATCGAGTAATCTAACAAACCTGCGATTTACAGCTTGCTGCTGACTTTTTGCCCTGATTAATCTTTGGGCGGCATCATCCAACTGGACTTGGGCTGTTAAGACATCAAAGCGTGTACCAAGTTGTCCTTTGAGAAGTTCTTCAGCATTATAAACACTCATTTCCGATTGGCGTACCGAAGCATCTTCAATCAAAACTTGCTGATCGGCTCGCTGAATAGCGTAATAAGCGTTAATAATATCAAGACGAATTTGTTGGGAAAGTTGCTGCACCTCTAACTCATTTAGCTGTAACGATCTCTTAGCACTCTCAATTAGAGGATTACGCTGAGGCTGGTACAACCCATAGTTAAAACTGAGAGTAGGAGAAAGTGTAGTCGTTGTATAGTTTTGTATTTGTTGAAATGTTACGGAATTTGGGTCAGCACCTTGCAGTAAAGCCGATCTTCGGCTGGTTTCTACGGATAGTTGGTTAGGAGCACTTAAGTCACGGGAAAGATTGATCTGCAAAGCTGCTGTTGGTTGCAATGTTGCCTCTGCTTCGCGAAGAGCGGCTTTTGCTTGTTCAACACGCAGTCTGGCAGCTTGAACTTGTCGGTTTTTGGCAAGTCGCAATTCAATAGCCTCCTGAAGCGTAAATGAAACCATATTCTTTGGCTCTACCTCATCGGTTTTGGTAGGACGTAATAAATCTATGGGATTGTCTAAGAGAGGGACTTGAGTATTTTTTTCTGGCAACAGATTTTGTTTGGAATCCATGGGTTTCGGAGCAGGTTTTTCCTGAGCGTAGACATCCGATCCCCATAACTTTGTGCAAATCCCTAAAGCAAAAGCTGCCCAGATCATTCGTTGCAACATTTATACCTCATTCACGATTATTTAGCCACTTTTACAATATTGTAAAGTTTATTTAAATTTTATTTGAAAAAAGTTATTTAAAAAAGTATTTACAGTATTTAGATCTGTAAATAAATAGCAATATTAAATGGCAATATTAAATTATCATTGTGGCAGGGTATAAATAAGTTTTTTTCTTGTAAAAACTTTGGTAGTATCATCCCCTAGATATGCGATTTGAGGAGACTGTTTGGAAACGCAACTTTTTCGCTTGGAAATATTAAAAAATTTAGGTGCGACAGAGTCCAATCTACAGGAACTGCTCGATTACAGTCATAATGCGTTTCAACACGAAAGCTTAGTTGGGGCAATTGAGACTACCAAAGTTTCTGAACCCCATATTGAGACTTGGCAACATTATTGCGATCTAGCCGCGATCGCTGGTGCATTCCCAGTTTTAGCCCAGAAACTTGTTCAGCTAAAATTTCCGATCAAGGAGGGCATAAGCGAAGTCGAAAACTATCAGTCGGCTACAAAACGTGGGGTAACCACAGAGAGTATGCCAGAAGCCACAGGATTAACTTTGAGAAAGCCTGATCAACTCCAGTTGTTTCTTCATGAAACCTTAGTTGGACTAATTCCCGTAATTCTAGTAGGCGATCGCCAAGATTTTGTGACATTAATCCAAGCACTTACTAAAAAAAATGAGCCGTCACCTGTACCTGAGTCTATGGGGGCTTGTATTGTGGGAGGATATAATAACTGGGATCGGATTAACGAGTATCGATCTAAGTGGAGTAATCAATCGAGTAGTAAACAATCTTCCCCACCTAGTGAAGCAGATTGGCAGATAGAATTTAAAAAAATTATTCCTCAGAAATCTCTATATCAAGATCGATTCATCATCTTAAGCAAGGGATTTTATAGCAATGTCTCCCCATCGGCTTTGGGGTTAGAAGAGTCAGAGTGGCTTAATTTATCTCACCTAATTCGTTTAGAACATGAATGTACCCACTACTGCACAAGACGGCTTCTGAATTCTATGCGAAATAATCTAGTTGATGAATTGATTGCTGATTATCGGGGCATAGTGGCAGCTACGGGTAGTTTTAACGCTCAATGGTTTCTGACTTTTATGGGACTAGAAAGATTTCCCATTTATCGTGAAGGAGCTAGGCTAGAAAACTATCGCGGAACCCCGCCCTTATCCGATTCGGCTTATCAAATTGTCCAAAAGTTAATCAAATCTGCTGCCGAGAATCTGGAAAGATTTGCTCAGGAGGTCTATGTTAACTCAAACCAAAAACAAGATCAACAGCTTTTATTGCTAATTTCTCTTACTTACCTTACCTTAGAGGAGTTAGCCGCGCCCAATGCCATTCAGCTTTTATACCAGTCAATTCAACAATTTACCCCTCTTCTCACTGGAAAAGAGAGTCATATTTCTAGAGAAAATCCTGGAGAAAATCTTTTATGACTGAATTTTTATTGAAAGAACTCACTAATAGTGATATTGACTGGATGATTTCCACTGGTCAGCAACTGGACATAGATTCTGGTACGCAATTGATTGGGCAGGGTCAGGTCAATGCTAACTTTTTTGTTTTACTGGAAGGTGGATGCGCCACATCGATCGCCAGTGAAGGTGGCAATATTATGGGGCGAGCCTTTGCAGCATTAGAAAATGTTGCTTCAGTTGACCAAAAGTTAGAAGAGCTAGGAATTGGCGAGATTTTTGGAGAATCAGCCTTTCTTGGTGTTGCCAAATCGACAGTATCGGTGAAAGCAACTGGTAAATCTAGAGTACTAAAATTATCGCATCAGGCTCTCTATGAAAGGATGGGAGAGGACTCAGGTTTTGGGGCAAGATTTTACCATGCTCTTGCCTTACATTCTGACGAGCGTTCCCAGCGCATTATTCCGCAGTATCTTTCGCGTAAATTAGGATTTGTACAGTCATTGATGGCAGGAGGAGCCGCTTTTGGTGAACTCAGTGATGGCGATGTGGATTGGCTGTTGAAAAATGGAAAGGTTGAAGTTATTCCTGAAGGTCAAGTATTTATTCAAGCTGGTCGCCCCGTCGAGTTTTTATTTGTTTTACTTAACGCGGTCTGTGCTGTATCGGCCTTTGACAAGCCTCGCAAAATGTCACGTATTTTTGCCTCTCTAGAATCAGGTGGTCAAGGCGAAGATGCGATCGGGTCAGAAATTATTCATCTAATTACGGGAGAGCTAACTGGTGAAACCGCCTTTGTGAGCCTAAATCCAATTTCTTCGGTTGCTATCAAAACTTTACAAGAATCTGTCTTCTTAGCTATTCCCTGTGCAGCTTTACAATTAGAATTACAAAAAAATCTGGGCTTTGCCTCTCGCTTCTATCGGATGTTGAGCATGTTACTGACATCAAGAACTGAAGCGCTGATCGAGCGCATGGGCTACGGTAAACGGCGGTCATATGATCGCAATCAACCATTAAAAGCTAATGTCTTATATGAAGATGAACTAGACGATAACAGTTTAGATAACTTAACATTGGCAGGTGCAAGATTTGATTGGATGTTAAAACGAGTCTCCTCAAGAGGTAATGCATGAGCAAACTATTTCGACAAGAATCTTTAGAGCGTCTTTCCTCTCCTGAGCGCTTAGACCAGCTAATGTACGTTGCCGATGCTAAGTCTTGGATTCCGCTATCAGCATTGGGTGGGCTTGCATTGGTTGCGCTTGTTTGGAGTATTTTCGGAAAAATTCCAGTTACAGTTTCTGGTCAGGGAATTATCGTATTCCCTCGAAGGGTTGTATCACTGCAAACCGTGGCGACAGGGCAAATTTCGTCAATTAATATCAAGGTTGGCGACGTAGTTCAGAAAGGTCAAATAGTAGCAACTTTATCTCAGCCAGATTTAATCAAGCAATTGCAAATTGAAAAGCAACAACTTCGGGTATTTGAGGGACAGGATCAAAGCTCCACCCAATTGCAAAATCGTCAGTCTGACTTGCAGTTAGATGCGATCCAACAGCAAAGAAGATCGCTCAAGAAAAATATTTCTGAAGTTAATGCTTTGATCCCAACATTAAGAGAAAAGGGCGTGATCGCAACTGGTCTTCAGCGTCAAGCATTAGAAGAAAGACTAGTCCAATTAAACGACTTATCCCCTGCTCTAGACGAGCGCTTAAAGACTCGGCAAAATTTATTGGATCGAGGAATTATAACAGGGGATCAGGTTTTACAGGCAAAGCAAGAGTACTTGCAAAATCTTTCTACTATTTCCGATTTGAGGGCGCAACTTAAGCAGTTAGATTCGCAGGAAGCTGATGCTAAGAGACAATATCTCCAAAACCTCAATTCTATTGATGATTTTGAGGCAAAACTAAAAGACTTAGATGGTCAAGAATCTCAGTTAAGCCAGCAAATCCAAGATAGGTCTTTTGGGCGCTCTAATCAGATTCAGGATGTCAAAAGTCGAATTGCGCGGTTAGAACAGCAGATAAAGGATAATTCCACTGTTAAGAGTGAATATGCGGGAGTTGTTTTAGAAATGGCAACATCTTCTGGTCAAATTGTCAGTTCTGGGACTCGGTTGGCTTCTATTGGTCTCCCTGACCAAAGTAAGAAACCAGTCACTGTAGCCTATTTCCCCGATCAGACTGGGAGGCAAGTTTTAACTGGTATGCAGACCCAGATAACACCTTCCCAAGTTAAAAGAGAGCAATTTGGAGGCATTTTAGGAAAAGTCAAGTCGATATCTCCCTATATTCCAACTATTCAAGGCGTGACCACCTTAATAGGTAGTGAAGAAGCAACTAGGGTTCTGCTCCCCAATGGTTCTCCGCAAGTAGAGGTTTTTATTGAGTTGGAAGAGGATAGTAACAATAGCAGTGGTTACAAATGGTCATCTTCCAAAGGTCCGAGTATTAACTTGGATTCTGGTACTCTCGCTACTGTCCAAGTTACAGTAGAAGAAAGAGCACCCATAACCTATATTTTGCCTTTCCTCCGCTCCACTACAGGTATTTACTAGTTTGAATCTATGAAGTTACCATTTGCAAAAAATGCGATCGCCAAAACCCCTACCCTGCTGCAAATGGAAGCCGTAGAGTGTGGGGCTGCCGCCTTAGCGATTATCATGGCTTATTACAAACTTTTCGTTCCCCTACCAGAACTCAGGCGAGAGTGCGGGGTATCAAGGGATGGGAGTAAAGCTTCTAACGTGCTTAAGGCTGCTCGAAATTACAAGATGGTAGCTAAAGGGTTTAATAAAAGTCTGAAGGATTTAAAAGAACTAAAACCTCCATACATCGTATTTTGGCACTTCAATCATTTTCTGGTTGTAGAGGGATTTGCGAAAAATCGAGTTTTTCTGAGCGATCCCGCTTCAGGAAGGCGTAGTGTATCTGAAACTGAGTTTGACGAAGGATTTACTGGCGTAGTTCTTTTCATAGAGCCAGCAGAAGGCTTCAAGAAAGGAGGCAAATCTCCTAATATCTTGGTGAGATTAGTTGCACTATTGCGAAGCTCAAAAGGAGCCATCTTTTTAGCAATCACGGCAGGATTACTCCTTACTTTCCCCCGACTCTGTGTTCCTGCATTTTCGCAAGTTTTTGTGGATGAAATTCTGATTCAAGGTCGTGAAGAATGGTTGCGTCCTTTGGTAATTGGGATGTTGGGGACGGCAATTTTACAAGGGTTTTTAGCAAAGCTGCGTTTGAGTTACCTACGCCGACTGATGCTAAAACTGACAGCAAGTATGTCGGGAAATTTTCTATGGCATACTTTGCGCCTACCCATCGGCTTTTATGCCCAAAGATATGCGGGAGAAATTAGTAATCGCTCCCAACTTAATGACAAGGTAGCCAGCATTTTATCTGGTCCGTTAGCGACTACGGTAATTGATGTAATCATGATGGTTTTTTACTTCATCATCATGCTGCAATATGACTGGGTACTAACCCTAATTGCGATTAGCTTTGCTAGTATCAATTTTGCGGCTTTGTCTTTGCTATCGACTAGCCGAGTAGATGCAAATACTAAACTTGCCCAAGAGTTTGGTAAGGTTGCTGGTGTAGCGATCGGTGGTATCCAAACAATCGAAACCGTTAAAGCATCGGGCTTAGAAGGAGATTTGTTTTCCAAATTTGGAGGATACTATGCAAAAGCCTTAAATGCTCAGCAGGAGCTTGGATTACAAACCCAACTGCTTAGCTCCTTACCCTCATTGTTAACTGCGTTAACTTCTGCGGCGATTTTAATAGTTGGTGGTTTTAGAGTGATGGATGGAAATCTGAGTATTGGGATGTTGATTGCCTACCAGTCCTTGACTTCTAGCTTTTTAGAGCCTGTGAACTCACTCGTAAATTTTGGTAGCACACTCCAGACCCTTGTCGCAGATGTAGATCGCATTAATGATGTTTTAGAAAATCCCATCGATCCAGAAGCCGATCGCCAATCTGTAACGACAATTCCCTCCATAGACCAGCATAACTTCCGATTGCAAGGATTCGTTGAACTGAGAAATATTTCCTTTGGCTATAATCGCCTTGATGCTCCTTTGATTAGTAATTTCAGTTTGCGAATTACCCCAGGGCAAAGAGTGGCTCTGGTGGGAGGCAGTGGTTCTGGCAAGTCTACGATCGCCAAATTAGTTTGTGGGCTGTATGCCCCTTGGGAGGGCGAAATTTTGTTTGATGGTAAATCTCGTCAAGAGTGGTCTAGGAATGTTCTATCTAGTTCCTTAGCAATGGTAGAGCAGGATATTTTTCTATTTGGCGGCTCGATTAAAGAAAATCTTACCCTCTGGGACAATACTGTCAGCGATCAGGAAGTGATCCGCGCTTGCGAAGACTCAGCCATTCATGATTTGGTTTTATCTATGCCCAATGGTTATGGAGCCGAATTAATTGAAGGAGGGATGAATATCAGTGGTGGGCAGCGTCAACGCCTGGAAATTGCTCGCTCTCTAGTCCGCAATCCTAGTATTTTGGTGCTTGATGAAGCCACTAGCGCCCTAGATGCCGAAACAGAACTTATCATTGATCGGAATCTGCGAAGGCGAGGTTGCTCCTGTATTGTGGTGGCTCATCGACTCAGCACCATCAGGGATTGCGATGAAATCATTGTATTAGAGCATGGTAAGATCGTCCAAAGAGGTACCCATGAATCTTTACGAGAGCAAGAAGGTGCATATGCGCGACTAATCCATACGGAGGAAGGCTAACATGAATATCTCAACCCAAAAATCACAGATCGTCAAAGGAAATATCCCTTTTGTTCTCAATGATCCTGATTATGTGTGGGAGGTTCGCACGGGGGCGCTTGCTATCTTCTTCCGTAAGTTCCAAGAGAACGAAACACAAGGAATCCGCCGTTATCTATTTACGGTGGAAACTGGGGAATCCCTATTTGGCGTTGATGGTTTGCTTGGTTGGGAGTTAGTAGCAGTGGCTCTGTCCGAAACTGAGCTTGTTAGTATGCCCATTGCTGATTTTTCTACCCAGATGGGAGAACCAAATCGGCAACGTCAACTAAATCTGTGGATATATCACTGGAGTAAACATCTTCAACCTCAGATTCCCGCCGACCCTGTGCTGGTGGACAGCAATCAATATATTTCTTTAGGTGCTAAACAAGTCTTACTATCTCCTAAAAATCAGGCTTTGTGGATCACGATTCGAGAAGGAAATGGATTTTGGTTTGATCTAGAAAATCAAAGATTAGAGGCATTACGAACATTTCCGCTTGGTTTTGGATTCTGGATTAGTGCCGAGACTGATTTAGAAGTTTTCGCGCAATTGACCGAGGAACGAGAAGACTGGACATCTCTCCAGATTGAATTGAGTCAGTTCCATGAGAATGTTAGTGTTAATGTTTTGTTATTAGAGACTTTGGAAGTAGAGACAAATTATCATCGATTTGAAGCGAGGAACCAACAAAATAAAGCCTTGTTGAGTGCTGCTTTAGAGGATCTTGTTTCAGTTTTACACAAACCCGAAGAAAGCCTTGCTGTAGATGTGAAGGGGAATGCTTTGTTAGCCGCGACTGGTGCAGTGGGTCGAGTGGCCGGAATTATGATTCGTCCGCCCGGCCAGTCTGAAGATCTAAAACGGATCAAAGATCCCTTGTCGGCGATCGCAAGGGCTTCGCTGATGCGAATTCGCCAAGTATTACTTGAATCTGGATGGTGGAAACGAGAATCTGGCCCAATGCTTGCCTATTCTCAAGAAGATGATGCTCCTGTGGCACTGTTGCCCAAAGGTAAGGGTTATATTCTTTTTGATCCAAAAAAAAATACAAAGCAAGCGGTTACTGAGGAACTTGCTCAGACAATTTCGCCGCTTGCCTTTACGTTTTATCGTCCATTGCCATTAATAATTCGCAATGCCGTTGATTTATTTTTGTTTGGGCTTAAAGGATACGAGCTTTCAGCCATTGGTATTGTCGTATTTGGGGTTACGGTTACGCTTTTGGGCATGGTTATTCCCCAAGCAACATCTATTTTGGTTAATGATGCTATTCCCAACAGCGATCGCTCCTTACTTAGTCAATTAGGATTGGCACTTTTTGCCGCAGCATTTGGTCAGTCTGCATTCCAAGTCTCTCAAGGTATTTTAACTAATCGAGTTGAGAGTGCTGCGGATGGTGTTTTACAGCCAGGGATTTGGGATCGCCTCCTCCGCTTAAGCCCTGCTTTTTTCCGTAATTATTCCTCTGGCGATCTTTTATCCAGAGTCCTTACAATTAGCGAAATTCGATCGCAAATTAGTGGAACCACTTTGCGAACGCTTCTTAGCAGTATATTTGCCTTACTAAATTTAGCGTTAATGATTGTATATAGTTGGCAACTATCGCTTGTGGTCATTGTGATTGCGCTGGTTGTATTTGCGATCACCTTTATTTCTAGTCGAAAAATTATCACAAAAAATCGTAAGCAAGAAGAATTAGACGGGATATTGAGTGGCTTCACAATTCAAATAATTAACGGCGTGGCAAAACTTAGAGTCTCTATGGCAGAAGAGCGAGCGTTTGCAGCTTGGGCAAAACAACAAAGTAAAATCCTCAAGCTCCGATCAGGCGCTAAGCGCATAACCGATAGTGTGGCGGTCGTTTCGGAAACAGTCCCTCTGATCACTTCGATACTCTTGTTTTGGTTTGCCATTTTATTCATGCAAATGTCTCGACAGTCAATGAATCCACTTGGATTGAATGCTGGCTCCTATTTAGCCTTTGCCGCTGCTCAAGGGCTGTTTATGCAAGGTGTCACTGATTTAAGCAATACAGCTACAGAGATTTTGGACATCATTCCCCTATGGGAACGCGCTCGACCTATTTTAGAAGCCCCTCAAGAATCCGATCCCAGCAAAGCTGATCCCACGAGACTTAATGGGCATATTTTGTTAGATCACATTACCTTTCGTTACCGTGAGGACGGACCGCTAATTTTGGATGATGTGACGATCGAGGCACAACCAGGAGAATTTATTGCGATCGTTGGACCTTCGGGAAGTGGCAAATCGACCCTATTTAGATTGCTACTGGGGTTTGAGAACCCTTCTGCGGGAACAGTTTATTATGATGGGCAGGACTTGTCAGGGCTTAATCTTCAGGCTGTTCGTCGCCAGTTTGGCGTAGTGTTGCAAAATGGGCGAATCAATGCGGGTTCAATTTTTGAGAATATCACCGCAGGAGCCTTGGCAACCCTAGAAGAAGCTTGGGAAGGGGCGCGTATGGCTGGATTTTCCAAAGATGTTGAAGAGATGCCAATGGGAATGCATACGGTGATCAGTGAAGGAGGAACTAATCTTTCGGGAGGACAACGCCAACGCCTACTCATTGCCAGATCTTTAGTGCTGAAGCCCAAGATTATTCTCATGGATGAAGCCACTAGCGCCCTTGACAACCGCACTCAGGCGATCGTTACAGCCAGCTTAGATCGATTAAATGCTACAAGGGTCGTGATTGCCCATAGACTGAGTACGATCATCAATGCCGATCGCATTTTTGTGGTTGAGGCAGGGCGAGTAGTTCAGGTTGGTAATTTTCAGCAACTGATCGCCGAAGAGGGGTTATTTGCGCGTTTAGCGGCAAGACAATTGGAATAATGGTTACTCTTCAAACAGATCGGGCAACCATAAAGCCAGCAAAATCAACAGACAAACTATTCCTACTACATCGCTTTGCGCTGACTTAAATTCCAAGAAAACCTTAAAGCCTCAATAGGTTGTAATCCATCCGTAAGATTACAGATGAAATTATTTCATCTTTTTCTTTTTTGTTTAAGTCGTTCAGTTCTTTCTTGTAAACTGTTAAACATTTCAGATTCAGTAATTTCTGTAACTTGGCGCTGTCGTTTAATCTCATCAATCTCAATACGAAGTTCTTCAACTTTCCTCGTCAAATTTTCTTCATTGGCTTTAATTTCTCGAAGTTGTTGTTCATGAACAAGCGCTTTTTCAATTACTGGGGTAATATGTGAAGCTAAAATACTTAAGATTTTTAAATTAGGTGAAGTATAAAACTCAGGTTCTTTATGGGTTATTACAATTGCTCCCAAAACTCTGCCATTAGTTTTAAACGGCGCACAAATTAAAGACTGTGCATCAGAATTTTGATACTTTACCATGAAATCAGTTAAGGTATTATTTATCAATTTCGGCTTGCCTGAATGACAAACATGCCCGACAATTCCTTCATTTTCAAAGAATACAAAAGGTTCTAATGGGAATAATTCTTTAGATTTGAATGCTACAGTATCATACCTACAAATATTGGGATCTAATTGCAAAACAACTAATCCACTAGTTGCCTCAGCAACTCGAAAGAACTCATCTATAGCTAGGTTACTCAATTCTTCTAAACTAAGATTTCCTCCTATTTTTTCAGTGACGCGAAGCAAAAGATTTTTTTCTCGATAGAGTTGCAAAACTTCTTTAACTAAACCACTATTTTCCTCTTCTCGATTCAAAATTCTTGAGAGATATGTAGCTACATTATCTGCATTAAATCCAAATGCCCATGCAATAGTGTTCTCTCCAGATAAAACTGGATATTTATTGTCAACGACGAGAGAATCATTTCCATAAATTAGCTTTCCTTCTAAATCACATATCCCAAAAGGATAACTGTCTAGATACATATCTAAAAATGGTAGTATTTCTTTCTTAAGTAATTTTGATAGTGACATGACAGATATAAAACGCATTTAGTAACTTAAGAAACCGTACCAAGGCAATTACGCACAAGGATTATCTGGATTTGTAGCAAGAAAACTAGAATAATGGTTACTCTTCAAACAGATCGGGCAACCACAAAGCCAGCAAAATCAATAGACAAACAACTACCAAACCAACTGTGAGATTGAATGTATCACTACCCATATTTGTACTGCTTTACTTTGATGTATATATTTTACTATTATTGAGATCCATTTTAATTGGATGGTATTGAGTAGCTTTGCATTAGTAAACTAAAAACCTAGAAACGTGGTTCGCTCACTAAGAGATCTCACCACGCTTTGGTTTTGGGTTTTAATTATGCTGAGTATCAAGATTTGTGAGAGGCTCACCCTGAGGATGCGCCTCTTACAAATAATTTTAGATGGCTATTGCAATTGTTTCATCGCTGTCTTTTTTGTTTAAGTCGTTCAGTTCTTTCTTGTAAACTGCTAAACATTTCAGATTCAGTAATTGCTTCAACTTGACGCTGTCGTTTAATCTCATCAATCTCAATACGAAGTTCTTCAACTTTTCTAGTCAGATTTTCCTCATTGACTTTAATTTCTTGAACACGACTGCTCAAAATTGACAAAAGTGTGATTGACATAGATCGATTGCGCTTTAACAGATAGTCAAGATCGCGATCGCTGAGAGTTAATACACTAGCTAGGTCACTTTCTACCGCCACAGTGGCAGAACGACTAGTCTGGGTTAAAACACCCAATTCACCAATTGTCTCACCACGCGAACAGTGATTCACCACTTTGAAAGAGCCATCTTTTTGCGGTATGATAACTTCTACTCGACCATCAATTATAATAAACATCTGATCGCTGTCATCGCCGGCTCGACAAAGTATCTGTCCTTTCGGAAAGCTCTTTTTTTGACAATACCGAGCAATCTCAATTAATGTATTGATCTTAATGTGATGGAAAAATCTGGTTTCAAACAAATAAAGTGCTTTCTCTAAAGTTGTTGAGATTATTGTCACTGATTGATTATCCACAATTTTGACAATAGATTGAGCAGTTTCTGCGAGAATAGAAGTATCATCGATTCCCTTTTGCAATATTTCTGTGGCAGCATGTTGAGCTTTATCAAAATTGATCGCGCGTAAAGCCTGTAGACTTAAGGATTTTACCAAAGGTTCTATATCCTCGTGCAAAAAACTTTCTAATAGAATAATCACATTTTCTATCACATTTTCGGACAGAACCTTCTTTATTGCTAGATCTGATCCATCATTAGTCGTCTGATCGATCAAACTAATTACCTTCTCGTTAAAACGATCCGACCATAGGCTATCCGTCTTTTTTTGTTCTAAAACCTGCTTAAAGGTAATGGGAGTGAGGGAATTAATCGAACTAACAATTCGAGAAACTGTTGGATTGTCGCCTAAAACTTCGATGATCGATATCAATTTATTAATGAGAATCTTCTCGCGGTCTGTCAAAATATTACGCAGCAATTGATATAGCGAATTACTGGGAGTGTCGGGTAAATCTTCTAGGCTAATTACTTTAGCGTGTAGGTTCTGTAAACTTTCGAGTAACTGTTGAGCCTTGTTAAATAAATTTCCTGACTCACCTAATATTTCGGCAATAATCAGCCCATTCTCTTCGTCGGTAATCCGATATTCTTGTCTAAAGAAATCGATTCGATCTTTTTTACGATCTAAAGCTTCATTAATTGAGATACCGCTATCAACCAAGTCAAAAATTAAAAATTCAAGATTTTTGCGATAAGCATCTAATCGCAACCGTTTTTCAAAATTAACTTCTCTATCAGGATTGAAAAGATCGGGATCTTCAACGCACAAACTAGCGAGGGTTGCATAATGCTGATCGATATCGATCTCAAGTTCCTTGCGAAGTTCTTTTAAGAGACTTTCTTCTATAGAATTGATAACGCCATCTTCTAGTGCTTCCATCAAGACACCACGATAAACTTTGTCTCTTTGATCTCGATTGACTTCAGGTAGCACTTTCACCAAGGTATAAACCTTATCGGGTTTAAGGTCATCAGTACCGCGCTGCAAAAATTTTGAAATATCGATGCCAAGTTTTTCGAGTTGGCGGCGAAGTTTATTGGCTAAGCCTTCGCGTTCATACTGTTCAGCGGTGCGCCAAAAAGTTTGAGCAAACCATAAACCACTTACCAATACCGTAAAACTAGTTAATAAACGATCTATCGGTGCAGGACGACTAATAAATATCCAAAATACATTCCAAGCAACGACAGTAAACACTGTGAAAATTTGATGTAGTATCTGATCATTTGTAAGGTTTCGCCCCTTATTGTGGAGATACTGACGATAAAATTTTTCGGCGATCGCCCCTAACATATATGTACCAGCGCCAAATGTAGCTAGCGTCAGGGGAGCAGCAATAATTTTAGGAATAGGGATGGCTTGATTGAAAATATAAAAACCAGCATCGAAAACCTTGCTAATTTGTCCTTCTTCATGGCTCCAAATTCCAGAATACAAATAGTCCCAGTTGCCCGCATAGAGAAAGTAATAGAAGAAAAAACCAATTACTAATCCTAAATATCCGTAATAGAGAATTTTACGATCTGGTCGTTCGATTTGTTCCCAATAAGCGCGTTCAGAGTCAATATCAATGCAAGAAATTTGACAGGCGACACAAGCACTTTTTTCCTTGCCAGTTGATTTATCAAATTCGCGACACATGGACTGAGTAACGCCCAAACGTTTCCCTAAGTGAGACTGACTATCCAATAAACCTCTGGTTCCTGTAAATACGATTTCGACTGGAGCCATTGGGCAAAAATATTGACACCAACTTTTACCTGCGAATAAATAACCAACGGTGATCGCAGCGAAAATCGTCAGAATTAAAAATGTGGCTAAAGCTATGCGATCGGAATTCACAAAAAGAATCCGAATATTCAGCCCCAAGAAAAATAGCCCAAACTGGAGATATAAATAATTTTTACCTAACCAAGAACTTTTATCAATACTAAATAGCTGATGGCGAATCTTTCCAGCCGCAGAGGTGATTTTTTGTTTGCGTTGAATTCCCAATGCACGTGGAATTTGCGAAAAGAAAGATAATGGACAAATGCGCCGCCATACCTCATGTCCAAACACAAATATAGTCAGCAATCCTGCTGGAATAATCATTTCCCAGAATAGTCTTGTCCCTAGTCCATAAGGATTTTCGGTTTGACAAACCTCCTGTATTTTCACGCATAGTGATGGATCTAAGTACTTATTGGGGTCGATTCGGAAGGGACTACTAAGATTGCTAGGATCGGTAAGATAAAGGGAAATCGGATCGTATAAAAGAGTCAATATCAGAACAATCCAACCAGACGCAAGAAGTAACTTGATGACGTGCATTTTTTGTTCTGACAATCTACTTAGCATAAAATCTTCCAATTAATGTAGCCTCATGGCAATAAGCTGATATGCATTTAAGTTTCATGATAGTTGTACCACGCTCTGCGCGGTACAACTATTTTCAGGTTTTGAGTATGCATTTTTAATAACGTTTAGCTTACAGCGCTTTGCGCTTACTTAAAACCAAATAAAAATGGCTCAATAGGTATTTCGGGGAGGTAAAGAAAGGAGAGCGTCCAACAAAGCACTTAGCAAAGCTTTCCCCTTAGCATTATGAACAAACTCAAAGAAGCCCAGATACAAAGGTAATTTTTCTTGAGATATACCACGATGAGGTCGTAGCCAAGACCGCAAAAGTGACCAAAAGCCCTCCATGGTATTGACATGAACTTCACAGAAACCATCACCATCTTCATCTCTTGCATATTCTCCCGCACCATGACAAACCGTTTTGTGA
>JANODY010000033.1:0-10240 GCA_031412945.1 Cyanobacteria bacterium SOY_65_metabat_81 | reverse complement strand
CTGCGCGTGCGCCCTAGCCTTTTGGGTTTTATTGATCAGAAATCAACGTTTGCAGCAGCCCCGATCGCGATCGGGTGCAACCATCGAAATAACACAATCGTAATCGCCACACCAATGTAAGCGGGGCGTACAAACTCTGTCAAAACTAATTGCTGACGACCTTGGGCGATCGCCACAAATGGCAAAATCGAGGTGCGTTCTTTAACTGCCAAAAAAGCCTCGCCATAACGCTTAAATAAACGGCGATCGCCATGCCATACTGCAAATAAATGGTAAACAACCAAGGCGATCGCGGTGGTCAGAGTAAAGGATGTCCCTAGCCAAAGCGCATGGGCAATCCCCCATAAACATTGACCAATCATCTGCGGATGGCGACAGATGCGGATGATCCCCGTTTCAAATAAATGGACTTCTGGCTTTTTGAGCGCCGCCACCTCGGTTAAGTTAAATGTGGCAGGATAAAGAAACAAAAATGAAATTGCTGACAAAATCAATACAAACTCATTTATGCCCGTGATCCCCCGCACATCCCATAACTGCAAGCCATCATAGCGATGATTAAAGAAATAAATCATTAGCCCAACTGCCAGAGGAATGCTGACTAGGGCAAACATGACCCGATATAACCGCGCTCCAATTTTTTCCTCAGCCCACATGCGTAATGATGCTAAGCCGCTATGGGCGATCGCAAAAACTATAATCAAGCCCACCATTACAAAATGGGTGAGATACGTTGAGAAGAAGGTAATAAAAAAGGTCATATTATCCATATTTTAGTTTAAAGCGCAAAATTGCTAAATTTAAAATCAGCGTGATCGCATTGGCAAGATAAATCGGCGCAGCCTTAACCAGTAAGCCATAAACTAACCAGAGCGTGATCCCTGCGATAAAGGTAACTAACATCGGCAGAGAAATATCTTTGGTCGATCGCGATCGCCAAACTTGGATTACTTGTGGCAAAAAGGCGAGAGTGGTCAGAGACGCGGCGGCAAATCCAAGAATATTGGTAAAATCCATATCTCTCTCTATAAATAAGCTAATCTCGCTTTAAAATTTGTGGTGCGCGGCATAGACGCGCACCATAAATTTAAAAATGAAGTGATTAAATTAAAACACATGCATCAGCGCATCATCGGCATCACAGGCGGCATCGCCACGGGTAAAACCACTGTTTCCGATTATTTACACCATATCTATGAGTTGCCGATTCTTGACGCTGATCTTTACGCTCGACAAGCTTTAACGGGCGATCGCCTCTCAAAAATTGGCGATCGCTATGGCAAGTTAATCCTTGATGATCAAGGCAACCTCGATCGCCGTAAACTTGGGGCGATCGTCTTTGATAGCGAAATTGAGCGTCACTGGCTTGAAGCCCTCATTCATCCCTACGTCAAAGAAGGCTTAATCTCATCCGCAAAGTGCCTAGCGCCATCAACGGTGGTGATGGTTATCCCCTTGCTTTTTGAGGCGAAAATGCAGGATTTGGTAACTGAGATTTGGGTAATTACTTGCGATCGGCAACAACAGATCCAGAGGCTAATTAATCGCAATCATCTATCAGAAATCGAAGCAATTCAAAGAATAGATAGCCAAATGTCTCAAGCTGAAAAAGCCGAACTTGCTGATGTGATAATTGTCAACGCTGATGATTCTAAGCAATTATTTTGGCAAGTTGATCAAGCTCTGCATAAATCTAAGCTTGACATTTAGTTTCAAGAACACAAGGATAATCTGGATCACCGATTTCAATTTGCAAAGTTGTATGTTTAATCCCAAATATATGTTGTAAATCTTGACTGATTTGCGCTAAAAATTTGTCGCTAGGACTCCCAGAGGGAATGACTAAATGCGCTGTCAAAGCAGTTTCCACCGTACTCATGTTCCAAATATGTAGGTCATGTATCTGCGTTACTCCTTCACGTTCAGATAGATAAGTACGCACAGCCCGTTCATCAATATCGTTAGGAACGCCATCGATCGCCAAATTAAATGAATCTCTCAATAAACCCCAAGTACTGAAAATAATTAAGGCGCTAATCACCAAACTAAATACAGGATCAATCCAAAACCATTTAGTAAGAATAATTGTCAATCCAGACAAAACTACACCAAGCGAAACCAACGCATCCGCAGCCATATGTTGAAAAGCGGCTCGAATATTCATATCAGCCTTGCTACCCGACAAAAACATCATGGCTGTTCCTGCATTAATCGCAATCCCGATCGTCGCCACGATCATAATCAATCCGCCTTCAACTCTATCAACGGGTTGAATTAGACGATGAATCGATTCCCAAACGATCGCCCCTGTGGTGACTAATAAAAAGATGGCATTCAGGAAAGCCGCTAAAATCGATGACTTGCGCCATCCGTAAGTGTATCGACTAGAAGGTTGACGACGGGAGATAAGAATGGCTGTCCATGAAATAGCTAGCCCCAAAACATCGCTCAGATTATGCCCCGCATCAGCAATCAGCGATACAGAATTAGCCAATAGCCCAAATATAAACTCAGTGATCACAAATCCTCCATTCAGGGCTAATCCCACCATAAATGCGCGGTTGTAGTTAGACGGTGCATGAGCATGTCTGTGGTGAGAATGTTCGTGATGATGTTGATGTGGCATGGCTACAAACCCTCAGAAGTTAGTACATCGTTTAATTACAGCACAGATCTAAAAACAGCAAATAAGTGACGGCGCAAAGCGCCGCCACTCATTTTTTGTTTTTTTTAGTAAATCACCAAGCGCTATAAATTGTAGTAAGCTAGATTATGAAACGATTATGAAATAGTAAATCTGCTATGACCATGTCAGAAAAACTCCCCAGTTTGCCAGAAGTGCATCGGACGATCGCCATTCCTGATGGCAAAGGTTTTTGGCGAAAAATGATGGCATACGCGGGACCTGGATACTTAGTGTCAGTGGGCTATATGGACCCAGGTAACTGGGCGACTGACATTGCGGGAGGGTCAAAATTTGGCTACACATTGCTTAGTGTGATTATGCTGTCAAATTTGATGGCAATTTTATTGCAATCTCTGTGTGTGCGCTTAGGAGTGGCGACGGGGCGAGATCTAGCTCAAGCTTGTCGAGATTATTTTAGTCCGCGTGTAAATTTTTGTTTGTGGGTGCTATGTGAAATTGCGATCGCCGCTTGTGATTTGGCTGAGCTATTAGGGAGCGCGATCGCCCTGCAATTACTATTTGGCATCCCTTTAGTTTGGGGGGTATGCATCATGGCGTTAGATGTCATCGTGCTATTGCTGTTGCAAAGCAAGGGATTTCGCTATGTTGAAGCTTTGGTGATTACCCTCGTGGCCACGATCGCGGGATGTTTTACGGCGCAAATCGTCTTCTCCCGTCCTGATTTGGGCGGTATTCTCTTGGGATTTGTGCCTAGTCATGCGATCGTCCAGAACTTACCGATGTTATATATTGCCGTGGGTATTTTGGGCGCAACGGTGATGCCCCATAACCTTTATTTGCATTCGGCGATCGTTCAAACTCGCGCATGGCAAAATACACCTGAAAAGAAATGGGAAGCGATCAAATTCGGCACAATCGATTCGACCATCGCTCTATCCTTAGCCCTATTTGTCAACTCCGCCATTTTAATTGTGGCGGCGGCAACTTTTCACTTTTCGGGCTACCAAGATGTTGCCGAAATTCAAGATGCGTATAAGTTGCTATCGCCTTTACTCGGAGTGAGTGCGGCGAGTGCCATTTTTGGCTTTGCGCTATTAGCCTCTGGTCAAAGCTCGGCATTAACCGCAACTATGGCAGGACAAATCGTCATGGAAGGTTTTTTACATCTCCGACTTCCACCTTGGCTGCGGCGATTGCTCACCAGAATGCTGGCGATTATCCCGACGCTCATTGCGATCGCTCTATTTGGAGAGCAAAGTACAGGGCAGTTATTAGTATTCAGTCAAGTAATTTTGAGTTTACAGCTTTCATTTGCGGTGATCCCCCTGATTATGTTCACCAGCGATCGGCGCATTATGGGTGAGTTTGTCAATCCCCGTTGGCTCAAAATTGTGGCTAGCGCCGTTGCGGTGATTATTGCCAGTCTGAATGTATGGCTAATTGTACAAACGGCGATCGGTTGGTTTTCTTGATATATTGTTTGGAGCGCCTATGGTGCATCAAACAAGAAAAAGAGATATTCCATTGACTACTGTTTCGCTATCACAACGCGCCAATCAAATTAAAGAATCACAAATTCGTGAAGCATCTCGCTATTGTGAGAAGTTTGGAGCGATTAATCTTGCCCAAGGTTTACCCGACTTTCCTGCGCCCGAAGCTCTCAAAGAAGCGGCTAGAGCGGCGATCGCGGCAGATCTTAATCAATATGCTGATAGCTGGGGCTGGGACAAATTACGGATCGCGATCGCCGCTAAAATGCAACGCGACAACCAGATTACCGTTGATCCTGAAACTGAAATTACGGTCTGTTGTGGCGCAACTGAAGGGCTGAATGTGGCTCTGATGTCATTGATCGATCAGGGCGATCGCGTATTAATTTTTGAGCCATTTTACGAAAACTATATTCCTAATTTGATTACCGTGGGTGGAATTCCTGAATTTATTACCCTGCATCCACCGCAATGGGAAATCACTGAGGCTATGCTAGAGCCTGCTTTTAAAAAGGGACTCAAAGCCGTAATCATCAATAGCCCTGCTAATCCCACAGGCAAAGTCTGGACGCGGACAGAATTGGAATTAATCGCTAAGCTCTGTCAGCAATATGATGTCTATGCCATTACTGATGAGATTTATGAATACATCATCTATGAAGATGAGCATATTAGTCTGATGAGTATTGACGGAATGCGCGATCGCACCATTGTCGTCAATGGCTTCTCCAAAACCTTTTGCATCACAGGTTGGCGCTTAGGCTATACGATCGCCAGTCCCGCCATCACCGCCGCCATGCGAAGAATTCATGACTTTATCACCATTAGCGCCCCCGCCCCTTTGCAATATGCCGCTCTCACCGCCATGCAATTTGGACGCGAATACTTCACAAATATGGCGCAAGATTATCAACGCAAGCGCGATCTGCTCTTTCCTGTATTAGCGGAGATTGGTTTATCACCTGTCCTTCCCAAAGGAGCCTATTACATTTGGACAGATGGCTCGGCGATCGCTGATGATGCCAATAGCGCCGCCTTTCGTCTAGCTAAAGAAGCTCTCGTTGCCGCCGTCCCTGGCACTTGCTTTAGCCATCCCGATCGCGACAAAGTGAATGCCTTACGTTTCTGTTTTGCCAAAAAAGACAGCACCATTGAAATGGCGATAGCCAATCTGCGTAAGTTCAAGTTCTAATTCTCTGCGCTCTCTGTGGAGGTCGTGACCATGCACACATAATTTTTTAAAAGCCTTACGAAGCAAAGCTTTTAAAAAATTGTGTGGTTTTAAGTAAAATGGACAAGTAGTAGGATGGTTTGCAGCCTAAAAAATATTGGGTAATGGCGACAAATGCAGAAAACAAGAACCGTAAAATCCTCGATCGCCAATATTTTTAATGAGGCAGCACGGGGCTTAGCCGTAACTGCAATTAATGGCTATCAAAAATTTTTATCACCACATAAAGGCTTTAGGTGCGCTCATCGCGTGTTGTATGGCTGCGATTCTTGTTCTCAATATTTCAAGCGGGTAATTACCGAAGAAGGGATTTTTATGGCGATCGCTAATGCTAAGGGACGATTTGCAGACTGTCGTGCAGCCAATGAGATTATCAAAAAGCGGCGATCAAACCGCATGTATTATGCAAGTCGGGCGATCGTCAATCTTGCCGCTATTGAATCGGGAGATCAGGAATCTTCTGGCAGTCCTGAAGGATCTGAGAATGCTGATCCAGAAAATCTCGGTAATTCTCAGTGGAAACAAAAACAGCGATCGGCAACCAAAGATAGCGCTAACAGTCAAGCTAATAACACCAATAACAATTGCGATAATTTCGTTGATTGTGCAGACTGTGCTGATGGCATCAGTGCTATGAACTGCCCAGATTTGAACTGTGCCGATCTCAATGGACTCGATTGTGGAATCTTGGGTTGTGGCGGTGCGGATTGTGGTAGTTGCGGATGAATATAGCAATCCTAAATGAGTCGAAATAGGCTTCGATTTCGCTCAGCCAGCGTGGACTGATGGCTGAGCGGAGTCGAAGCCACGAATTATTTAGGATTGCTATATAAGGTGATGCTCGTCAATTAAGTTATGATCGCCAATAGCCCGATCGCCAATATTAACCATGAATATTACCATCAAGCTTCGTCGCCAAGCATCGCGTACTAGCAAACCCACCGATCAAACCTTTCAAATTGAAGCCGATCCCGATCGCACGACAGTATTAGATGCCTTAATTAAAATCCAGAGCGAACAGGATGGCTCAATTGGCTTTCGGCGCAACTGTCGCAATGCCATTTGTGGATCTTGTGCGATGCGAGTTAATGGGCGATCGGGCTTGGCTTGCCAGAAGCATATTGGCGAAGTGATGGGTGAGCATGACACCGAGTTGGTGATTGAACCGATGCAAAATCTTCCAGTCATCAAAGATTTAATCGTAGACATGACCAAATTTTGGGATAACCTCGCCAAAGTCGATCCCTATGTCTCCACCGCATCACGACAAATTAGTAAAACTGAATATCTGCAAACTCCTGCCCAACGCGCCAAACTCCAAGCCGCCGCTAATTGTATTCTCTGCGGTTCTTGCTATTCAGAATGTAACTCGGCAGCCGTAAGCGATCGCTTTGTCGGTCCCCATGCCTTAGCCAAAGCCTATCGGGTCATGGCGGATAACCGTGACGATCGCACCGATGAGCGGATAGAAAAATATAACGAAGCAGGATTTGTCTGGGACTGCACGCGCTGCTATAACTGTAACGAAGTCTGTCCAGTGGAAGTGCAACCTCTCGATCGCATTTCCCAAATTAAGCATGAGATTTTGGCTAATCGTGATTTACCTGAATCTATGCCCCAGCGTCATCGTCACATTCTCCTCGATCTGGTCAAAGAAGATGGCTGGATTGATGAGAGTAAATTTGCAGTGCGACTGGTTAGCGATGATTTCAAAGATTTAAAGGCCTTACTCAGCATTTTTCCTGTCGGTATTCGCATGTTTTTGAGCGGCAAAATTCCCTACCCTTGGCAATTTCAGAAATCAGAAGGTGCAGATGAGGCTAAAGCTCTGATTGAGGCGATCGTCAAGATAAATTAGAAAATTTCTTTGGGTTTTATGTCAGCGAAAAACGCTAAGTAAGCAAGCACAATTAAATCTGCTATTCGGGGAGGAAGGGGAATTTCGCTCCGTTTGTTAAAGACTTGTTTGCTAGTTGTTGATTAGAACTTTGAGTTTAAGCTTTTCGCCAAGTCTCAAACTGATTTATCTGTTGCGATCGCTCTTCTAAGCTAATGGATAGGCGATCGCAGGCTAATTCACATAATTTGAATATGGTTGGATCGGCGATTTCATAATAGACACTCACCCCTAAAGGCTTGCGAGATAATATTCCTGCTTGCGTCAATATTTTTAAATGCTTAGACACATTTGCTTGCCCCAACCCTGTGACTGCCATGATATCACCTACATTTTTAGAGCCAGATTTTAAACAGCACAACACTTGAAGTCGGCTAACCTCAGACAATACTTTGAAATAATCGGCAACTTGTGCCAAAGCATCAGGAGAAACTCCCATGATTAATAACCACCGCAAAAGATTTTAACAACTATTCTCACTATATTGCTGTATAGTGATATAGTCAAACAAAGATCATCAATTTTTATCTATAAAAACAAATGACTAACTCGCACAATATCTCTCAATTAACCGAAATTGATGCCATAGCGCTCAAACAGAAGCTCGATTTACAAGAAGTTATCTTGATTGATGTCCGTGAGTCGGGCGAATATGCAACTGAACATATCGTAGGTTCTATGTCTATACCTCAATCAAACTTCGACCACAATTTGATTGAGAACACTAGAGACAAACCTCTAGTAATCTGCTGTCAGTCGGGAATGCGTTCTAGTCGAGCCTCTCGAAAATTATTAGAAAATGGGTATGATCATGTGATGCAGCTTAAAGGTGGTCTATCAAGCTGGAAAGCCGCAGGACTGCCCGTAAAAGTCAATCGCAATGCGCCCATTAGTCTATTTCGTCAAGTGCAAATTGTCGCTGGATCGCTTGTCGCCCTAGGAACTGGGTTGGGTATAGTAATATCGCCTTGGTTCTTTCTATTGAGTGGGTTTGTTGGCTGTGGCTTAGTATTTGCTGGTGTTAGCAATACCTGCGCCATGGGAATACTGTTGATGAAACTTCCTTACAACCAAAGAACTTTATAATCATGAAACCAATTCGTATTTTCTATTTCTCAGATGTTCTTTGTATTTGGGCTTACATTGCTCAAGTTCGTTTAGAAGAACTAAAGATCGCCTTTTTTGAAAACGTCGTCATTGATTATCACTTCGTTCCTGTTTTTGGGAATGCGAGAGAGAAGTTAGATCATGGATGGCGCGATCGCGGTGGATTAACAGGTTATCAAAATCATGTCAGGACGATCGCTAGTAAATTTGAGCATATTTCTGTGCATCCTGATGTTTGGTCACGAGTTCCCGCATCTTCCACGTCAGCCCATTTATTTCTGAATGCTGTTCAGTTGTTAGAGATAAAAGGTTTAGTTTTAGCATCCGATCACGTTTTAGAAAAAACCGCTTGGGCTTTTCGAGAAGCATTTTTTGCGAAACTTGCCGATATTAGCGATCGCAAGATACAGTTTGCGATCGCCGAAGAATTAGGGCTAGATATCACCCTTATCCAAAAGCAGATTGATAGTGGTGAGGCTTATGCTTTACTGTCCAAGGATTTTGATTTAATCAAAGAACATACAGTTACAGTCAGTCCGACACTAATTTTTAATGAAGGGCGGCAGAGACTAAATGGCAATGTCGGTTATCGAGTCATTGAAGCTAATATTCGGGAATTACTGAATAATCCGCCCAATGAACAATCTTGGTGTTAGCCCGTTACTTCAACTATTCGAGAGAACCCACATTCCACTCGTAATAACAGAATTAGCGATCGCCTTTTCCTCCATCACGCTTATCTCTTCCCAAATATCTTAGGCTAATGAGAAAACATCAATGGCGATCGCCTTTCATGTCAAAAAGAATCGTTACGGAGTCGTTCTATAGCATTTTTGAAAGGTTCTATTTCGTTAGAACATAATCGATAGATTTCTTCGGCATCAATACTAAAGTAATTATGAGCCAGTATATTTCTCAATCCCTTAATCCCTGACCAATCAATATCTGGATATTGCTCAAACAATTTCGGATCAATGAATTTATCAAATTTCTGTGTGTTTTCACCAATCGCAACTAACATCATGGCGATCGCATCATGGCTATCTAGCCCATCGTCATTACGAATAAAGTCATAGGCTGTGTCGATCCCAGAAAAACGGCGTTCAATTCTCCTAATTCCTTCTTGAATTTCTAAAAATAATTCTAAAAGCATTGAGTGATCATGCACATACAGCCTCACGATCGATTCGCGCTTTTAGATATTTATTCATTCCGTACCAATATCGAATCACATCAACTTTTCTACCAAATCTTTCTTCTAATTCAATTTTGAGGTTAACTCGCTTTAAGATATTTGGCTGCATATCTACGACAATATCAATATCACTATTCTCATTTGCTTCATTTCTTGCGATTGAGCCGAAGATACCAATTTTTTTGACTTCATAGAGAGTAGCCAAATCATCTTTTAGGGATCTTAACTCGCTCAATATACTCTCTTTATCTAATGAATTTACAATCATTATAAACACCTTTCTTTGAAAGAAGATATTGATATCGCAGTTTTCACTCTACTGAGGACAGGTGAAGATTACTCGGAGTGCTTACTCTAAACAGTTCTAGTACTTCCATCTCATATTAGCCTATGTCCACATTTAGATGAAAACCGCTATAATGTATTTTACCATAACCAACGATCTCCATACTCGCAAATCCGTAAATCCTAACTCTCATCGCATGGTAAGTCTCTCAAATAATAAAAGCGATCGCCTTTTTCCCTATCACTCTTACTCCCTTCCCACTCAAGAAATACACATTTAGACTAAAGCAAAAATGTGTTCCAACGTTCTAGATATTTGTTCTGAATTCATCAAGATTTTAACGTCTTTAAGCTTTTGTTCAATTTCGGCAATGGTTACATTTGAAGG
>JANODY010000032.1:0-19540 GCA_031412945.1 Cyanobacteria bacterium SOY_65_metabat_81 | reverse complement strand
CCGTTTTCAGCAGGTATTGGAGCAGGCGCAGCGCGATGATCGCATGGCAGCCATCATGCTGGTCAATCTGGATCGGTTCAAGCAAGTCAACGATTCCTTTGGTCATCCCATCGGCGACCAGCTGTTGCAGAGTGTTGCGCTCAGGCTGGAGAATCACCTGCGTGCCGGCGACACGGTGGCGCGCATGGGGGGAGACGAGTTTGCTTTTGTGCTGGGCAATATGCGCAGCGCGCATGATGCGGGAGATTTGGCGCAGACAATTCTTGATTCATTTGCGCAGGATGCCATCACCATAGGGGACAGTGAAATTTTTGTTGCCGCCAGCATGGGCATCAGCATTTATCCGCTGGCCGTCCCCTTGCGGGGTAAATATCGTGGCAAATAGAAAATCCTACCCATAGCCAAGCTATCAGACATACTGTTTCCGTCCCCTTGCGGGGTAAATATCGTGGCAAATTATCTTCCTTGGTATAGGGGATTGGCTGGAAGGTGCGATCGCCTGTTTCCGTCCCCTTGCGGGGTAAATATCGTGGCAAATCTTCATTCATAGCAATTTGAATGGACTTACGTACAGTTTCCGTCCCCTTGCGGGGTAAATATCGTGGCAAATCCTACCAATCTGAAAGCTATACACTATGCGGTTTTCAAGGTTCGATTTTTGCAGTCCACTTAACATTCGTTTACAAACGAACCCGAAAACAAAAAGGAAACATAAAATTGTTTTCAAAACTGCAATATCAACAAGATAACCCAAATTTGCCAACAAGTCAAACCAAAAAACACCCATTAGCACCCAAACACTAACCAAACCTCATCAAACCTAGCCATAACCACCAGCGACAAAAACAACAGACACAACACATTACTTAACACTCATAAAATCACAAAATCAGGCGGCTCATAAGGGCGCGGACTGCCAAACACCCTAGTCCGTCTCTTCGCCGTCGCATCCAAAGGATATACCCGCAAATTATCCTGCTCCAGATCTAACAACGGCAACCAATAGCGCTCAAGCTGACGATCCAACACCGACTCATCTAGAGGACACTCAAAAACCGATCGCTGCACCCTCTGACAACGCTGCTCAATCCGCCTCATCAACTTCAGACGGCGGCGATCGTCCGCCACATCATAACAAACCAACCACAACATATATTTATCTATCCATTGACTGGAGTTACTACGATATAATTATCACAAAGTTGAGAGGCTAATCACTGATGGTACTGGCAACAACCAAGCGCTACACCGTAGATGAATATCTAGAACTAGAAGCAAAAGCCGAACTTAAAAGCGAATTTGTGGATGGAGAGATTATCCCGATGGCAGGAGCGACCGCAAATCATAATATTTTGACAGCTAAGTTTTTAGCGCGGATTTTGTTAGCCTTAGAGGACTTAAACTACTCAGTCTTTATGAGTGATATGCGCTTGTGGATGCCTAACCAGCAGCGTTATACCTATCCTGATGTGATGGTGATTGAAGGCAAGTCTATTTTCACTGATGGAAAACAAACCGCAATTACCAATCCATTGCTGATTGTCGAGATTTTATCTAACTCTACTCAAAGTTACGATCGCGCAGCTAAATTTAAGCTATATCGCTCCATTCCATCATTTAAAGAATATATCTTGATTTACCAGAACAGCTTTTGGGTAGAGCAATATACCAAACAGCCAGATAACAAATGGATATTAACTGACTATTTAGGAGAAGAAGCCATCCTTAAACTGGAATATGTTAGCTTCGAGATTAGTTTAAGAGACTTATACAAGCGAGTTAATTTTGACAACTGAATCACTACTTCATTTAATGACATAGGGCTGATAATCCAGCGATCGCTCCACAAAACAACGCGCCAGCGATCGCGCCTGCTCCACCAAAATTTGACCAAGCCGTAACTTACGATTTTGGGGCGGATAGATAAACGCCGTATTAAAATGACGCTCCAACTCAGTCAGAAACAGCTTCTTCGCCATCGCCCCCAACCAGATCCCATCCCCATCAGGTGACAGCTCAAAATCAGAGGGGTCTAAAACCTGAGACTGAATAATGGCGATCGTCATCGCATCCACCACCACAGGACGAAACTCCTCCATCAAATCCAGCACCAAATTGGG
Organism: Cyanobacteria bacterium SOY_65_metabat_81; assembly: GCA_031412945.1. GTDB lineage: Bacteria > Cyanobacteriota > Cyanobacteriia > Pseudanabaenales > Pseudanabaenaceae > Pseudanabaena. Next base: position 17,420 of record JANODY010000032.1, on the reverse strand, counting down.
GCGATAGGGCTGCGTCACATGAAAAAAACCAAGATAAGGATCAAGCCCCGCCACCACCGCCGCCGAAAAAACCCTTGCTAATAACACACCATAACCCCAACTCAATAATGCATTAATCGGATCAAGGGGCGGCTGCCGATTGCGCCCGCTAAACTTCCATTCAACAGGGAAATAATGGCGCAAAGCCTGATAGTAAGTCCGCGCACAAATACCCTCTAAACCCATCAACGTATCGCGATCGTAAGGAGTAACGTGATTACTAATCTGCATGATATAAGTTGACAACAAATCGATCGCCTCCGCCATCTCGCCAATCTGCCCCTTACTCGCCCGATTGCGCCGTTGCAAAATGCCGCGCTGATTACGAATTTTGCCCTCAATTAATCTTTGGGCGATCGCCATCCCAAACGTAGAATCCACCACCTGATATTGAGCCAACCGAATAGAAGGATTAGTGTGAAAACAACCCTGTAACCTGCCCCGAAACTGCCCATCTTGACGCATAAATATCGTCTCTAGTCCGCGATCCAAAAGCTCAGAGATCACCACACTGGTTAGCTGCACACCCGCATGAACCACAACTAGCGAAACTTCCGCCAATCGAAAGGACTTCGTATCTCCTTTTCTGGTGATCAACAAAGATTGATTCTTAAAACTCACCACCGTCCCTGCTTCTGTCAAATAAATTGCCGTCATAGTTTTTTGCGATTTTTTTCGCGATAACAAGAGAGAGTCCTTTCTAGTTAATCAGCACATTGAAGTCCCCTCTTCAATGCCATGACATAATCTCTAAGCAATTGCCAACCAGCCCCAATATGTCTCTATCATTTCTCAAAAAACTTGTCCGCTACCGCACCATCACCATCGCGATCGCCAATGCCGCCGTCACTTGGATAATCTTAATCATCGCGCCCCTCGGACTATTCGCCGTAATTAGTTGCACTCTGGGCGTATTTATTAGCAGCTTCGTGATTGGTAATCTTAGCGATCGCACTTTGCTATTTCTAGTAGGACAAGGCGATCGGCAAAACTTAAACTCCACAGATGCTAAATCATCTTTAGATGCCGAACACATTCCCGACAATAGCCAAAAATCAAGTCATGTCAGCAATTCCTTAATTCAACAACAAATCAACAAACTGCTCAAATAATACCACTCATTCCCCTTTGCTATGAATCCGAAAACTGTCTTCTGGAGTGTTTTAGCCATGCTAGTGATTATGCCTAGCGCATGGTTTGGTTGGTCAATCTATCAACGTAGTGAAAACGAAAAGATTTTAAATTCTGTATCCGCAATTATGTCCGAGCCAAATAATGATATTCCTGCCAATATTCAAGCCCTACAAACCAAAATCAAAGATCTCCAAATGGCGATCGCCATCATGCAACAACTTCCGCCTAGTGCCAAGGATCTCTATCGCCAAGCTCAAACAAATCTCAGTAAACTCGAAACCCGCAAAGAAAATCTATCGCAGTTATTAGAAACCGAGTTAAAAGTCCAGCAAAACCTTGACATTGCCGAAGCTCTAGCCATTGAAGCCGTGGATATTGGCGCAAAACCGCGTAACACAGCCAAAGAGTGGAATAATGCCTATGCCAAATGGCAAGAAGCGATCGCCCTGCTGGATCGCACTCCCAAAAGTCGCTTTGTCAGTTCCCAAGTCGAAAAAAATCTGACGAGTTACCGAGAAAGTGCTTCCGTTGCTGGCACAAAAATATCTGGCGAACAACAGGCGATCGACCTACTCACCCGCGCCAAAGATCTCGCCAATCAAGCCGTCAAAATTGGTCAAAACCCACCTCACTCCAAAGAAACATGGGCGATCGCCTATGGTAAATGGCAAGAAGCCCTTGACTTGCTCGAAAAAATCCCTGCCAGTACGTCTGTGACTGCCGAAGCAAAACGCCTGCTCAACGAATACAAGAAAAATCGCGATATCATTCTCAATGAATATCGCAAACGTGAAATTCTAGAAACTCAAGTTAAACAAGAAAGTGAATTTGAATCATTTTTTGTAGGGCTATCTTCTGACACCAAAGACTCATTACGCCGCTTAAAGGGTTATGGCTATACGCGTGAAAAATTTACGGCTTTCTGCTTTCAAATTATGACCGACAACACTAACAGCACTGACTTAGCAGGACGCGGTTTTGAACTCAACAGCTACGCCAATGGTATCTGTAACTACGTTTGGGACAGGTTATAACCGCACCCTTTCTTGAGCATTTTTGAGGTGATTAGTTGAATAGGCATCTTCAATCTAATGCGATAATTTGAAGCGTTGAAATTAAAAACAAAAAAGGGAAAGACTCAATGGAATTATTAATGATTATGATTTGGGGGGTATGCGGTTGGGCCTGTTACTCGATCGCCGAATCCAAAAGAAGAAATAAAGAACTTTGGGCAGTTTTAGGCGTATTATTCGGATTTATCGCCGTGATTATTATTTCTGTCTTACCCGCTATTTCTGGTTAAAAACTCTAGCCACTGGTGGAAGTATGCTTGGACTGGTGGCTAGAAATTCTGTACCGTAAGCTACTCTTGCATAGAACTTAACTGGCGATCGCAGTCTTGAAAAATAAAATTAACCGCCGCAAACAAATGTTCAATCTCTTGAATGCTGTAAAAAGTTTTGTTGCGAGTAAAAGTATCACCTTCGAGTTTACCAAACTGCCAGCGATCGCCATTTGATGTGATCCCAAAGACAGTTAATGCTGCCAGATTATTCAACTTTTGGGCAGCATACATTTCAGCTAAACACTGACCCCAAGCCGCATCAAAGTTATCTTGCTTGGCTTCGATCAGCAAGAAATAGGGCTTGTCAAACACAACTTTACCAAGAGGCGATCGCTTTGCCAAAATATATTCAGGAAAGCCAGTTAAGTTCTCAGTGTAGTTTAGATATTGATGACTCCACAGCGTAAACTTTTTGGCAAGAGGTTTCCAAACTTCCTTGAGAATCGGATAGATCAAGTTTTCACAAATGGCATACTCAGAATTATCCACGACTCCTTCGTTCAACATAAACTCAAGATCCGTCAGAAAATAATCCTTAATATCAAAAGGAATTTCTTGCATAAAATTCTCTTCTACAAAGGAAATTTCTAATTCCTTGAGAGTCGCGCCTAGACTTTTGTACTGACTAAATGACATATCTTTTATTCCTTGTTTACTAAGTTATTTTCACAATTCTGGAAAATATAATACAACCAACCTAACACAACTTCTAGATCGCCAAGGGCATGAGCCGCAGTTTCATAGACCTGCCCCGAACTCACCAATTTATAAAAATTCCAAGTTGTGCCATTAGTGACAATACCTAGCACATCAATTTCTCTACCCAGTTTGTGATTAATCGATTGACAAGCTTGCATTTCTACCAAGCACTGTGCTAAGCCTTGCTCAAAATCATCCTTTTTGGCTTCGATAATGCAGAGCATTGGCGCTTCTAGATAGCGCTTACGCTCTGCAATCAAATAATCTACATAGCCACTAGCGCGATCGCCTTCCAGACTTGCCCCTTTCCAAATCCTCAGTAATTTAAATTCTTGAATTGCTTCTTCACAAACAGCATCTATCAGTAATTTCTTAGACTCTTCAACGCTCTGCAAGTCAAAACACTCTAAGCGTTCCAGTCTTTGTTTAAAGAAAAGACTCGGCTCTTTGGGTGTAATTTCAACTTGCCATTCGATTAAATCATTAAGGTTTAGCTGTTTCATCGCTTCAATGGGAGTGAAGCTAGAAAAGTTTTTCTTGCGCGATTTGCTTGGGTTCATAAAATTGATTAACTCAAAACAGATGGTATTAAGGCTTATTATCTGGTGAAATAAACTGTAAAAGAATGCCTAGAATCTTATCAATCTCCTTGATATAGTACTCAACAATATCGATATAAACAGTGCGATCGCGCAGGGTTAAAAATCGCCAGTTGGTTCCACTGGTGACAACGCCATAAATCGTTTCAATATTGTTTCCTGATTGCTGGTTAAATATTTGCGCGTCAACCATTTCGGCAATACATTGACCCATCCCACCAATGATATTTTCGTTTTTAGCTTCGACAATTGTGGTCACAGGGGCGCTAATATACAACTGCTCTTTGAAGTAACTCAAAATAAAATCACAATAACCTGCTAGTCCTTTGCTGCTATCAACATTAAACTCTTTCCCAGAGAACAGAGACACCTGATAGCCTGATAGTCGCCTTATTTCTCCCAATATAGGAGCAATAATAAATTCGGATCGGGATTTTTCACTATTAATGGCGATCGCCAAATTCAAGTATTCCTTTAAGATCATGCTCAACAGTTCTGAAGGTTGCATTTGGGGAACTTCAGCAAATAAGTCTCGATCTTCTTCGATGACGAGATTAAATGCTTCTCTAACTTTCGCCAGCGTAAAATCACTATAAGCCATATTTGTCTCGCGGATTGATATTGGGGATGAGGGAAGGGGCGATCGCTTTCTCCGTAGCTATATTGATTGAGATAACATAAGAATCAAGTTTAGCAATCTCATAATCTTGAGTTTAAATCTGCAACGCAAGCAGAGCGCTGACCTTCTGTGTTTGATGAGGTTTCTACATAAAACTTGACTGTCCAAGAACCATTGCTATAAATCCCTTCGATTTGATCTCCTTTCAAGCGAAACAAACTAGAAGAAGATAGATCTGGATTCCAATAGTGTGTGCGACAAGTACGAACATATGCTCCCTCATCAATTATCTTCTGAAAATAAGAGATTATCGGAGATCGGGCGCTTCCCCAACCATGATCTGTCAGACTTGGAGCCTGTTTTTGGTTGGCAGGAATTCTGGGCGGTAAAACTGCATCACGATCGCTCTGAAATCTTCCTTTAAAAGTTTCATGGAAAATCTGTCCTGTAGGAGAAAGCTCTAAATATTCACCTTCACGTTCTACAAGAGTCTCCATTTGCTCATTCCAATCTTCTGCAAGATCTGCGTTCCAAGCTATGACACCCTCTCGATCTAGAGTTGAGAGCCAACCACTTTTCTGAAGCCAAAGATTGAAATCAAGACTTATAGGCATTGGGGGAAAAGGAATAATCTCACTAAAACGCTCATGTTTGTAATAAACGGGAACACCAAGTGCTTGACCCATCAAAACAGCGATCGCAATCTGGGCTTTATATCCTCCAGTGGCATTAATCGCACATTGAGAGGCTCCATATTCACGAATAATTTTACTGACTTCTTTTGCAAGATTGCGTAATCCCTTGGTACGGAATAGTTTTGGGAACTGATCTTGCAAATCATCGATTCTTTTCTTCGATGTCGAAACTCCTTTTTTGGTGTAATAAATGTCTAGGATTTCACCAATTTTCTCTCCATCTGGAGTTGCTGAGTAACAAAAAAAGAGATTGCAGTTATTAGAAGCATAATCATGATGGATTATATCTGCCACCGAGTTGATCTCTGCTCCACACAACCTCACATTTGCAGGGATAGTTGTAAGTAGGTCAGCAATTTGTTCAAGATTACCATCAGTAAATGCAGTGTTCAAAGAAGAAATAAAATCTAGAGATAGGTATTGACGATCCTCTTTAGGCTGCTTAGTCAACCATCCCTCATAATCTTCCTGCTTTTTTGGAAGTCCAGATAAATTAGGATAAATTAGGCTAGTTCCTACTGTACAAATGAGGGTGCTTGCTGTAACCATAGTAATAATTTCTTTTAAAATTAATTATTGCGAATATAACGGACAGAATTCAAAAATTAACTTCTGTTTGTCCCATGCTAAGACGGGTCTTGATACCAGTACCAGCAAACGCGGCATACTGAACCAATAAATGAGCAACATTAGCCAGTAAAGGATCAACCTTACCGATCGCCTGAATAGTCACCTGTCCAGTAAACCCTGTACATTGTCCTTGATAAATACGGATTGTACTAGTTTTAATTTGATGGCGCGTAACTGTGACATAACTCGTAAGATATGCGATCAAGTCATCACCACCCAAATACACAGGTGCAAAATGATTCCAACGCTCTAGCCAACTGCGAAACATGAGATTTGGGACTGGAAGCGGTAAATGGGTTCGGTTTTGAGCAAAGGCGGTGGGTGTGGCAAAATAAAGCTCATATTTTTTAATTGGTTCGGGTTCATTGGCGACTAACTCTGTGTAGAGATTTTCGTAAGTCGTTATTTCATCTTGGCGATCACTAATTACAAAACTCGCGCCCAAAAAATCAAGAGTTTCACCCAAATCAAGATCGGCGATCGCTTTAGAAGATGATTCTTGTAAACCGCTTAGAGTAAGTGTATAAGCCTGATTTGGGAAAAAAGTTATAAAATCACCATTGCGATCGTAATTTCCAACCACCCCCGAAAAGGTGGTGCTAGGAACTTTCTCTTCACCCATCCGCATGTTTAGTCGATCATGTAGATCTTTTACCAAACTAAGATGCTGCGATCGGGGTAAAGCGATCGGTTCTGTAACACTAAGCTGCCAAGTAGAACGAATTAACATAAATTATGTGGATTTAAACATAGCCCAACCGAGGACAAATTGAATTTCTCTTTTGAAATTTGCCACAGTGCGCCGTGACTTAGGTGCTTCAAAATTTGGGGCTTTGATGCCGCAAGTATCACGAATTTGGGCGCGTAAACCATCATCTAATAATGTGCCGATAGTGGTTCCCGTCATGCCACTGCCCCAACCAATTCTGAGAGCATAGGGACAGGTTTCTTTTTCATAGAATTTATGAATGCGATCGTAATTGAGATTGATCGTTTGTCCATTAGTATCTTTAGCGTTGATATTGTCTTTCACACCTTGCCAATAGTCATGTTCAAAGTTCCATTGCTCTTGAGCAAACTCTTTACAGATTTTTATCAGATCGTCAATATTCTGAAAAGGTAATTTCATACCCTGACGATGTTTAAACCATGAGAGCATTTCTTGATCAATACTTATCTCAAAGGGAACTTGTAGATTCGATACCATTTCCGCATAGATAGAGGCGCGATATTTAGCTTTATCATCGTTGAAGTGACTGGTTACTAAGACTTCGGCAACTAAAGCTTGGTTATAGATTGCAGTTTGACCTGTGGTAGTCAATTTTGTAAATTGTTTAATGGGGTCAGTATCCGTAACATGGATAGCACGCATGATGTCAGTATTGGGGTTGGGGCGATCCTGTACTGAGGCGGCGTGATCTTGATAGGTTAAGCCATAGTTGGCAAATAGCTCATCCATAAATAGGCTATCATCGACAAATTTAGCGCGTGGCTTGAGATCGCCTAAGTTTTTTCGTAGTTTCTCTTCAATACTGCTGATTCTTTGCAGTTTAGGCACTCTAAATTCATCAGCGTGTTTGAGCAAGTAATAGGCGATCGCCGTTCTAATTGCGCCTTTAATTGAAGTCCCAGGCACATATAATTTCCCCATGCCATTACGGATCATCGGGCGCAAATCGGTGATTTTTTGTTCGGTAAGACGCTTGCTGGATCTATATTCTGGAAAAATAGGCTTGTCATCATCGGTTTCAGTTTCATACCAGCGATCGCCAAAAGCATTTTTCAAGAGAGGGATAATTTCTTGCCGATCTTCAATGAGGTTAATATATTCCTGTAACTTGCCTTCTTCTCGCAATGCTTGAGCTAGGGCATCGCGATCGGGCAAATAAACGCGATTTCCTGTTGCGACATATTCAAAGGGATTCAGCTTAGATACTTCTGAACCAATATGAAACATTTGACTGTAAAGTTGAAATTTCTTTACTTCTATTTTGCGTTGTTCTCTGATGGCAGAGCGATCGGGCAAGGTAGTAATTTGAGTCATCATGTTCCCATCTAGTTAATTTTAATCGGCAGACTGACAGCAATTCCACTGCGATATATTTTGTGCTGCGTAAATTCTGGAGGTGTAACATCAGCTAGTTTACCGATGGGAATATCTGCAAATACAGAACCTCCAGCAAACATCATTACTTTTTTACGCCTTTGATTTTTAGCGGAGGATGTAATCCATCCGCCACGCTCTTGTAATTCATAGCTAGAGTTTTCAAGAGAGATTAAATTATCATCCCAGTATAAACTGATTAAACTTTGAGAATTGCCTTCAAATTTAACAAGATTTTGCCATTTCTCATCTAAATCATGCCATGAAGGTTCAAATTGACCCGCACCGCTAGATCTTTCGCCACCAAGCCCATCTTCACCTAATAGTTCAAGTGCTGCCTTGAGATCGTGAAGATCATTTTCTAAGATTTCATCATGAAACTTAATTAGAAAATATAAACCAGATTTGTCGTTTGGTTTAGAGAGGTAACGCACAAAAGATGTGTGATATAGATTGGTGGCGCGAGTGTTGCGATCGATGGCAATTTTAGGCTGTTTATCAATCTCAAAACATTTACTGTAACAGTTTTCAGGTAATTTCGCAGCCTTATTAAAACCACCATCCTGATACCAGATTCTCCATGTTTCTAAATCCAAAAAACTAAGCTTCTTATAATCCTTAGCAATTTTGAGATCATCGCCAATCGGATAGTTAATTGGAGGATGTTTAGGACGTGGTAAAAAATAGGTGATTTTGCTGTCCTGTTCTCTATAAATAAAGCTAGAACTTAGACGGAAAGGTACTTTTTCTTGGTGAAAACGCTGAAGTAAGGTATCGACATTTTTACCGAGACGGGCGTAAGAAATCACTAAAGCACTAAATAGCGTGTCCGATCGCACTCGTTCGCTAGTTTCTTCCATGCCAATGCCCAATTCACCAAAATGAGCAGGGTTATTCTTGAAGTCCAGCTTGACTAACTTCCATTTGCTCATGGTTGTTCTGTTCCACTCGGTAAAAAGTTCTGGACTCCAGATGATACACTGGCAAAACGTTGTAATAAATCCTGCAAATCGTCAAATTTAGCAAAAGGAATATCATAGTCTTGAGGGCGTATAAAATAATCACTGGGAATTCTACGAAAGAATTTCAATTCTTCAAAAAGAACTTTCCCATATCCTCGTGAACCATGACCTCCTAATGCATCATCTTGAAGAAGCGCTAGGGCAAGCACAATATTCTTCACATCATCTTGAGCATGAGATATATTTTCGATGTTGTAAATGATCTCAAAATCAAACTTTGCACCCGATGGGACGCGCTCTAACTGACGTGGGTTGGCTGCCGCAGTGATGCGATCTAATCCATTTTCAAACTTCCACTCAGTCATATAAAGACCTGTATCGATCTTTTCTAGTTGTTTAGCAGAATCTGAAGACAAAAGGGCATCTCGTACAATGATACTTGCAGGGCAGTTTTCACCTTTTACGGTATTGCTTGAATCATTTCCGCGTAAGGTTTTAGGGTTTCCAGTCGATCCAAATAGACGGCATATAGGACAGTCTTTTGCCCCCACATGAAGTTTGAACTGACTATTTCCCATGCTCATCTGCCATTCGTTGATGTCGTCACATTCATGACGATACAGACTTATGCCACCTGTATGAGATACACGGTTGAGAGGTTCCTGTAAATACCGTTCAAGCAATGCACGTAATTTTCCTTTAATTGACGATCCTGGCAAATAAGGATGACGAGTAAGCGGATCACGAATGACAGCTTTATCAATGCCGCCAATATCCAAATTCTCTCCACCGCCACCAATATGTAACCCAGTTTTAACAACTAGAGAACTGGTTAGTCTCAATTTTCCAATCAATGCCTTTTGTTCTTTCATTATTGATCTCTTCCTCCTGCTGCTTTGTGGTATGCGATAATTGCTTCGATGAGTTGTACAAGGCGTTCAAAATCTGAAGCATCTCTCACGCGCTCAATTGCCTCATCCATGACTCGTTTAAAAGGTTCAACTTCTGCATGACGGCTTTTTGCGTAGGCAAGCTGTACACGTAAAAACTGTGTTTTATCACTGAGTCTGGCGCTAAAACCTTGACCATCTGAACTCACACTCATTTCAGTCTTGATCCGTTTGATAGCATCTAAAAACTTCCTAACTTGAGTAGTTTTTAGGTTTTTTTCTTTCAAGTGAGTCCCCAAAAGATTTGCATCTAGTACCAATGTACGCATTTGATAATTTGATAAGCCATCTTCTTTCTTACCAAAATGTTTGATGATCTCTTGGACAGGACTAGCGCTAGACTCTTGGGGACGATCACGATTGTTTCGATCTCTTAAATTTACTGAATTTGTCATTGCATCTCCTACTAAATTAAACTTGTAAAATTTGATTGGCGGTGATCGCTAGTTCTGGCAACAAAGGCGATCGCAGAACTTCGTCACCTTGATATATCGTTTCTTCGTATAGACCCTCCACTAATTGTAAGATAGAAACCTTGTTCAAAATTGGATCGATAATCCAATATTCGGGAACACCTGCGGCGGCGTATTCCGTGCGCTTGTAGCGATAGTCGGTTTTCACCGAATCAGGGTTGACCACTTCCACCACCAACAAAGCGCCATCTTCCAAGACTGCGGAAACTTCTAGCAATTCCTTTGCTCTTGCCATTGTGGTTACACACAGGTCTGGTAAACGCGATCGCCGCCACGCAGTCCGCACTCCAAACATTTGTAGCGCGACCCACAACAACCCCAATCTGAGAAATTCATTTTCGAGTAAGTTGCACAGGTTCCGAATAATCAGAGCATGGCGACCAGTGGGCGGATTCATGAGGATTAATTCTCCACCAAAAAATTCATAGCGGTTATCAGTACCATCGTTATATTTGAGATATTCCTCAAAACTCAAACTAGGTTTAGCAGCAATTGCAATCATTGGTTTGTTCCTCCACGATTTAGTAATTCAATCCATGTAGCGATCGCCCTAAAATATGGCGCATTGTATGGACTCATGAGCGATCGCCGAAAATCATCACTTAATTTCACCTCCTTTGGTAAACGCGAGATTGTGTAAGCAATTTGCGGTAAATGCAAGTAATATCGCAAATCTCTAGCCTCGTCAGAATCTAGCTTTGGATTTTTAGGTCGTAACTCTTCAAGTTTCTGCTCTTGCAGTTGAGCAGCCTTTAATAGATTTCGCACAAAGGCACGAGAATATCCTTCACCAAATCCTTGATCAATTAGAATCTTTACAAAGGGTATAACTCCTGCCAAAACTGGAATCTTTTTCTCCTGCTCCCAGTATTCGTCTTTACCATCACGCTCTTTGATAGATTTAATGATCTCATCAGGTTTACTGCCTATCCATTCATTCCACTTAAAAGCCTGACCAAATAGCCCTAAGCTATCACGACCATTATTTTTAGCTTTACCCTCAGCTTCCCCAGAAGAATCTGCGGACTGGTAAAGCGGAAACTTGGCATCATCAATACTAATACCACCCGAAATTGTAATATCTGGATGATTGCCAGTATAGGCGCGAAATGATTGATAAATGTCAAAGGCAAATTCGACAACTTCGTTCCAAGCACCGCTAATAAATAGATCGTCACCTCCTGCATAAATAAACATGAGATTGCGGCGCGAAAAGTTTTTATCTGATTGTGCTGTTAAAGTTTTGGCGTTTTCAGGTAAGTTGTTAGCGCGATCGCCTGCCAAACTATTGAGATAAACCTTAAAGAAGTAGCTCATTTGACGAGATAAACTAGCGACTCTCGGTAATGAATACTCATCTATATTATGAGAAGAATCTTCTTTGTCAGGTAATCCCTTAGCAAAAATTTGTCCTAAGCGATCGACATCCATCCGTAAGTACCCCACACGCGAAATACACCCTGACTCTCTAGCTTTTTCCGTCATTTCTTCGGCTCTCATAAATCCTTCTTCCCCTTGTTGAGAATAGTTGCCGAGCATCAAAAGGTTACAATTTCTATAACTATAATGATTGACATCGAAATCATTAATCAAAGTAATTCTTTCATCATCTCGAATTTCTTTTGCATCTGGCAAATGTTCAAACAGGTAATATCTTTGTCCCAATACTTCTACACATACATCCACTCTATCCAAACTAGATGAAATCCTTGGACGTTGAGATCTAAGAATTGCTTTAGTTTTAAACAGTTGTCCGCCCAATCGAAACATTTTGCGGCAAGTTGGACAAGCTAGAACATCCGAACCTTCATGTAATGATTTTAGGCGTTCTGTCTTTACGTCATCGCGATGACAAACTTTACAAGGTTGGTAACTTGGTTTTATATCTAGTAAATTACCATTCTTAATTTGATGACAAAACTTTTGGCTTTTTTGTTTGGCTAATTCTGAGATTACATTTTTCCAACAACTACCAAATGAGGAGGATTTAACATCATTTTTATTGCAAGATGAACAGGCAATTGACAAAGATATTTTGCTTTTAAATCGTTCTTCTAGCCATTTATTAAATCTATTTCGTAAATTTTCTAATTTAGATTTTAGTGAGTTATTTCTGTCGCTTGTGAGGATAAATAGATTGCCACCACCAGCATAAATTACATTAGTACGCGGTAATTTTAGTTCGTCTAAAATCTGCTGCACAATTTCTTCGGCAACAAGTTCAAGATAAAAACTTCTTGCTCTCAAAGACTTTAAAGCGCCATCCGATGAAATGGTATAGATAAAGTCTTGAATACCAGACAAACTACCCGCCACAAGATGAAATTTTTCTTCAGATTCTAGATTTTGTGACAAAGCCACTGCAACCGCCGCCGTCATTCTCGCGGCATCAACTAGCGCCGTATGCGAATCACCATAGCTCACACAGGAGCCATATTTTTCGAGAAGAAATGTTAGAAAGTTCAGATCATTCCAGCGATCATCGCTATTTAGATGAGTTTTAATCTCATCGGCAATCTTAGTTCGATATTTTTGTAAATCTGCTGGACTAGGTATCGGATAAGGAATAGTGGGATAACCTTCAGAATTAGAGACAATCTCATGTAATGGAACATAGTGATCCTCTTTTTGTCCTTTCCCATCAGGTGCAGGTAACTTGACGCGATCGAACAATAACGACAAAGTATTAACTTTGCGATTAAGCCCTAAAAGTCTTCTCGCTTCTTTGACTATTTCCTTTTCTTCGCTATTTAGTTTGTAAATATCAAACAAGTTTTCACCAAGCAGATCGGCGATCGCCATCTGAAACACTTGTAATGCAATTTGATGAGATTTTAAATTATTAGTCATTTTGTTTTACCCAATTAAGAATTTTTTGCCCCAAGTTACTCAGATCCCGCCGACCGAAAACAGCATTTGTCTTTAAAGAAAAAGAATATTAACAATATTTAAACATGAAAATGATCGCTTATTTTAAAAAAATTCAGCCATTACTCCAAAATACCAACCAAAATTTGCATAAGTTCATCTAGATCTGCGATCGCCCTAAAGATATTGACATCTTGAGTAATAGACTTCTCAACTCGATGCAAACAGCTAAATTGCCACACACTACCAATGGAGACAGCCCCATAAAGAATAGGATGATCATTCTCTAACCAGCGTTCGAGGGCAATTAGCTCCGTTGCCAGTTGGACAAAGCCACGCTGAAGATTCTCATCTTTAGCTTCAATCACCAATAGCGATCGCTTCGTTTGAATAAAATAATCTAAAGAACCTTTAAGTTGACGGTCAACGGTAATTGTGTAACTGACCTTGAGCTTCGCATCGACTAAATCGACCAATTCCATTAAAATTGGTGCAATCAGAAACTCGCGCCTTGCAGTTTCGTTATTCAGACTAATATGCGGCAGAGTACGTTCTAGGCGATCGCGTAATTCTGGCAACCTTGGCAAGGTTGCATTGCTTTTTGGTAAAGTCAAAGCCTCGCTCTTCATTTCATAGCCAAAATAAGAAAGTACATCCTCTGGTTCATTGTTGAGTTTGAAATAATCAGAAAATGTATAGTCCTTGTCAGGTTCAATAGTCGTTAAGTTTTTCATGGTTTGATTTGCTTACTATCAACTGGATTTATCTTATTAATTAGCAAGGCGATCGCCGATCGCATCTAACTTCAATTCACATTCACGAAAAATGTAATTTATCACCGCCGCCAATCTATCGATTTCTTGGATGCTAAAGAAAGTCGCATTTCTAGTGAAGGTCTGTTTTTCGAGCTTGCCAAGCTGCCAGCGATCGCCATTAGACGTAATGCCAAAAATAGGTATATCCAATTCAGCATTTAAGCGCTGCGCCGCAATCATTTCCGCGATACATTGTCCCCAAGCCGCCTCAAAATTATCTTGCTTGGCTTCCACCAGCATAAAGTAGGGGCGATCAAAGACAACCTTACCGAGAGGCGATCGCTTTGCCAAAATGTATTCTGGAAAACCCGAAAGCTTCTCATCATAGTTCAATGATTGATGACTCCATAATAAGAACTTACTGCGATAATGTTTCCAAACTTCTTTGAGTAATGGATAGATTAAGTTTTCACAGATCGCAAATTCAGAATTATCCACCACACCTTCACGCATCATTAACTGTAAGTCTTCGCGGAAGTAGTCGGAAACCATAAACGGTAATGGCTCCACAAAATCAGATTCTGTATAGGTAATCTGAAACTCTTTAACCACTGCTCCAATTGTCTTGTAACTACCAAAAGCCATTTTGATATTCTCCTGATTGTATTTGTTTTAGTTTAACGTCTCAAATTAACGTCTCAAGAAAAGCGATCGCACTCTTTTCAATAACTCATCAGGCACAGCGCGAGGCTGCCCCATTAACCAAGCACCACAGGTTATTTCTAGATAGGGTTGCTGCTGATTGACCTCTTCACAAGTCTCCAAAGTGCTGTGAATCACCGCAACGGGCGAGAGATTACCGCGATCGCGACAAAACTCATGCCATTTAATCACCTCATCGGGATTAGAGCTAATGATCAAATAATGAGAGCAAGCCTCAAGGATCGGTTGCTTTTCAGGCTGCGCCATCCCGCCAATATCAACAATTACTAAGGATTTTTGGCGGCGTAATTCTAAAATTGCTTGAGCATGATAGGGGAAAAAGCCTTGAGTTAATTCCCCTTTATGAGAAACCTTCATGATTTCCGCTTGCTCCTCATCCCCTAGTTCTAAAGTCCAATTCCCCTCACCATCCCAATTTGCTCTCTGTAAATATACATGAGAATTTTCCTGCAACAAGGTTTGAAATAAAGCATGGGATAACACACTTTTGCCGCTATTGGGTGGACCCACAATCATCAGGGCTGGGCATAGCTGGACTTCACTAGATTGAGATTCGATAATAATTTGACCAATAGTTGCTTGATTGCTGTGGGTCGCCACCACCACGCCGCCAGAAATGCGCGGATCATAACAGGCTACCCATTTAGTCGGGTGCAACTCATGGACAAAGTAAGCATAGAGCCAGATCGGGGCGCGTCCTGAAATCACGACACCACCGCTAGTATCCACCCCCGAAGGTAGTTCTAAACCAATCATATCGGCAGGATTAATCACGCGATCGGGAGTGAGAATTTCAATTTCTAGTTGCTGATAGCGCAACCCATCAATGGAGATTTTAGCCGTGAGAGATAATTGGATTTTAGGAATATTCATTAGCGATCGCCGCCGCAAGTTGTTGGTCATAAGTTTAGACTGTAAAGGCATAATTAGGTAAGATATTTCAGAATATAGGCTTTGTTTGGTATGTGTATATTCGTTTACAGTATATGCCATCATTGAAGATGGGTATTCAATTGTGTTTTTAGATCTTTAAATTTTTTATGTCATCTAATATCATTACTATTTTCCAAAGTGCGCCGAGCATTCAACTACTGCATTGGCTAGTGCAGGGCAATCTGGCTAGTAGCATGAGTCGGGCGATGCGATTTTGGGTGATCTTGGGGATGATTTATCGCGATCGCCTATTGCCTGATGTGTTTCGTTACCCTGATCTGCGCGATCGCCTGTATACATCACAACATCCTGTATCTGACAAGCTCAAGGCGGAAGCTTTTGTAAATGGCTGTGGCGATCGCCATTGTATATGTGCCAAGTCTTTAAAGCATTGGTTACATTCCACAGATGAAATGCGATCGCACCTGCAATTACTCACAGGTTTTGATCAGCAGCAATCTGAAACTGAACTATCCCAATTACCCTTTGCCACTGTGCATCGTTCCCTGCGAGTAGACTTAGAGAAATTAGCGCAACTTGGTTGGCTAAAAACTCTCCCTAGAGGCGAATTTCAAATTTTGCCCGTTAATCTTTTGCCTCAGTTACCACCTGATATTTATTTAGGATTTGCCAAGGAGCGATCGCCTTCACAATTGCCGATGGTTAACTCTTGGCTGAGTGAAAATCTATCTCGTCAGCAATGTCTCGATTTGCTGGTTGCCCTTGACACGCTCTCAATGGTGCAGCCCAATCTAGAGTTATTGTTAGATTCACTTTCTGCGTTATTAGTTGCCGAACAGGATAGCGATCGCTTCTTATCACCACACCAAAGTCTACCGCATACTTTTGTTAATCTCGATTACATTTTGCCCCTCGAAGTCCAAGATCGAGTGGATGATTATCACAAACAATTGGAAGATCTTTGGCATACGGCCGATAGTGGTGTGATTCAATTTGATTATGAAATAGTCAAATCAGATTCTGGAATAAATCCAACGGATTTTTCTAGATTTTCTAGTCAAATCAAGCAAATCACCGTCTATCCTGTCTGTATTCATTATCTCCGCCGTGCTAAATATCTCAGCGCCTATGGACTTGATCCCGATAGCAATATGGGTTGGCATAATTATCGTCTGGATCGGATTACTTCTGACAGTTTAAAGATTTTCGCTTGGGGCGATCGGGAAGTTCCCAAATATCTCAAGCAGTTACGCAATAGTGGTAAGTTACCCACATCGCAAGCAGTAGAGATAGAATTACGCAAAGCATGGGGATTCAAGTTTTACGAAGAACCTCAACTTTTATTAATTCGCTTTTCAGAGGATTTTGCGCGGTGGTATGTGGACAATACGGTGCGACATCCTACTTTCAAGGTAATTCCCCATGCTAGGATCGCGTCTTTGCTCCAAAAATCTGTTTCTAGTGAGCATGAACGGAATGCGATTTTGACGATTTTAGGACAACGTAATCCCCGCGATCGCTACTATCAAGCTTGGATTCGTCCTAATGACATTAATATCATCCAAAGATTGCGGGACTGGCGACCTAATGGAGAAGTCTTAGCACCAATTTCTCTCAGACAGAGAATGGTAGATGAAGCAACGCAAGAGTTGATGCATTATCTGCCTTTGCCAAAAATTTAAGAGCCATCGACATGGAGGTAGTGTCTTAAACTTGTTGGAAAGCGAATAGAGCTTTACCCCTCTTCTTAGCATTATGAACAAACTCAAAGAAGCCCAGATACAAAGGTATGAGATATACCACGATGAGGTCGTAGCCAAGACCGCAAAAGTGACCAAAAGCCCTCCATGGTATTGACATGAACTTCACAGAAACCATCACCATCTTCATCTCTTGCATATTCTCCCGCACCATGACAAACCGTTTTGTGA